>JAJDVS010000030.1 GCA_022825945.1 Pseudomonadales bacterium | reverse complement strand
CATGACACCCTGCTGGGCCGCTGGCTGCCCGCTTACCGCAAACGCGCGAAACGAAGGGTGATCGCCGCGCCCAAGTTCTATTTTTCCGATGTTGGAGTCGTTAACCACCTCGCCCGAAGAATGCCGCTGCGGCGGGGTTCGAACGCTTACGGCGCCGCGTTCGAAAATTGGGTGTTTCATGAGCTTTCCGCTTATGTTGACTACATGGAGCCCGACGGCGAACTTGCCTATTGGCGTCTCGCCGGCGGCAGGGAAGTCGATTTCGTATTGGACGACATGAGGCTGGTGGTGGAGGCGAAAAGCATTGAACGGGTCTCTTCCCGGCACATGCGAAATCTGCGCAGTTTGCTCGACGATCATCCAAACGCGAAACGGCGGGTTCTCGTCTGTCTGGAACCTGCCGCCGGGCGAACCGAAGACGGCATTGACGTTCTGCCCGCCGCGGAATTCGCCCGCAGGTTGTGGAGCGGAGAATTGACGTGATTCCCATGCTAGGAGCCTGCGCCGTAGGAATTCGCGAAAGCGAAAATTCGCTATCGCCGCGCCCTTGGCTGATCGATTGAGGCGAATATTGGTGGATATTCAACGAAATCGAGCGGCCAGGGGCGTGGATGAGAGCGGATTTTCAGCCGTGAATTCCTACGGCGCAGGCTCCTAGGTTGAGGTGAGGCCCATCAATTCCGTCAAGAACCAGTTGCGCGCGCTGGCCGGGTTGTTTCCGCTGACGGCGCGGGGCGTCGTTACCTTGCTTTGCATTGCGCTGGCGCTGCGCTTCTTCGGCTATGGCGCCATGGATCTGATGGTGTTCGCGCTCGGCATCTGCGCACTGGCGATACTGGTGAGTTGCCTGTTCTCGGTGATTGTCTGCGGGTTGATCCTGCAGCGCCGCATCCACCGCGAAACCGGGAACGAATCACGGCGAGGGGCTGGAAACGGCCAGGCCTTTGAGGCGGGATTTCCCAATGAGACGGGATTCAGCCTGCCGCCGGTGGGGCTGTTGCCGCTGGTCCAGCTGCAATGGTCCTGGCAGTATCCAGACCGGGTCGAAAGCCGCATTCGGACTGCTCCGGATGACCGGCTGGAAGAGGAAATCACCCTGCGGGGGCGCTGCCTCAGCAGCCGGGTGACGCGGCGTTTCGAGGTGTCCGACGTGCTCGGACTGTGCCGCTACTCCTGGCGGCTGCGGCGAGATCGGGAATGCTACGTGCTGCCCCGCATCAATACCCTGAACAAGCTGCCGCTGCTGCATTCGCTCGCCGCCGAGGACGGCCTGCCCCGGCAAAGCGGCGAACCGGTGGGCGACCGCATGGAAATCCGGCCCTATGTCGCCGGCGATTCGGTGCGCGACATTCTCTGGAAGAATTACGCGCGCACACGGCAGTTGAACGTGCGGTTGCGCGAACGCAGCGTCGCCCAGGGGCGGCGGATACTCGCCTACCTGCTCTCGGGGCCGGACGATGAAGCCGCGGCGGCGGTGGCCCGGATGGCGCTGGAGTCCGGCGCCCTCGGCGAGGACTGGCAGTTTTCCGCCGATGGCACCGAAACGCCCTGCGGCGAGATCGATTCCGCGCTGCGGGCCGTGGCGCGCTCCCGGGCTTTGGGACGCCCGCATTCGCCGGGGCTGGAACGTTTCCTGGCACAGGTTGACCAGCGCGGCGCCTCCCACTGCATCGTTTTCGCCAGCGCGAAAGCCCTGGCCGCCAGCGGCGCCCTGCGGCATGGCGGCGGCTTCCGCGGGCGTTTTTCCCTGGTGCTGGCCACCGACGGCCTGGAAGAAAGCCGCCGCCCGCCGCGCTGGCGCAGATGGCTGCTGCGCCCGGAACAGCGGCCCGAGGGCGGCGGTTCACGCTCGGAATTGCTGGTATTATGCCGTCAGTTGCGTGGCGCGCATGCCTCGATCATGCTGGTCGACCGGGCCACGGGAATCTGCTACGACGACAATCTGCGCAGGATTTGAACCCATGCAGCCGATGGTGGAAGCAAAATCCCCGGAACATCTGTTGCCCGCCCTGGCGCGGGCGCTCATCATTTCCGGCAGCTACTACCTGCTCAGCCTTTCGCTGACGGTGGGCACCGGCTCGCTCGCCGCCGTTGCCGGCTGCGTCGCGGCCTGCGTACTGACGGCAAGACAGGATCATGCGCAGTCCCTGGGCCGGCTGCGAATGCCCGTTATCCTGCTCGTGGCGACCCTGCTTGCGCTGGCGGGAATGACCCTGGGCAGCCTCATTGCCAGTAGCAGCCTGTCCGCCGCGCTGCTTGGCCCGGTGGCCGCCTTCCATCTCGCCGAAGGCGTCAAATGGCTGTGCTTCAGTTTCGCCTTTACCGGCGCGGTGCGAGCGCTGGCCCTGCGCGGCAGCGCCGGCGGCGTCATTGAAGTGCTGCTGGTGGCCACCGGCTTTGTCATCATTCTTTCCGCCCATCGCAATGGCATGATCAACCGGCCTTTTTTCCTCGGTGATTTTGCCCTGAGCCGGGGTCTCGACCCGGCCACGGTGCTGCTGGCGACCGGTTGCGCCGCCGTGCTGCTGCTTGCCGCGCTGTTGCTGGTGGAGGAAAACCGGCGGCGGCTGCCCTACCACTTCGCCCTGTTCGGCCTGCTGTGCCTGTCGCTGGTGGGCTATGTGCGCAGCTTCGGCCTGCCCACGCCACAAATGACCGATGACCTCGGGCTCACGGGCAACAGCGCGCGGCAGCGGGAAAACCCTTTCCACGACGGCGAGAACAGCACCGGGAACAAGCAGGCTCCGGTAGCCGTGGTGGTGTTCCGGGATGACTACGAACCCGCCGGCGGCGCCTATTACTTTCGCGAATCCGCCTATTCCCAGTGGAATGGCTACATGCTCGATTTCGCTTCGCATCCGGAAATGGACCGGGACCTGATCCCCGCCCCCGGCGCCCCGGCGAGGGAAACCGTCGCCAGCGAAGGCCGCAAGCCCGTGAGCACCACCATCGGCACCCTGGTGCCGCACCGTTCGCCCTTCGGCCTGGTGGCGCCGGTGGCCATGGAAAATGCGCCCAACCCGAACAATCTGCGCTTCAAGCGAACCTGGGACGCCCACTCCCTGGCGCCCGATTTCGACCTGAACGAACTGTTCGGGCTTGCCGCCGGCAATCCCCGCTGGCCCGAGGAGGTTCGCGAAGAATACCTGCGCCTGCCCGACGACCCCCGCTACGGCGAACTGGCCCGGGAAATCACCGGCGGCCTGCAGCCGCGGTATGCCGCTGATCCATTCGCCCGGGCCTGGGCCGTCAAGACCTATCTCGACCGCAATGGTATCTACAGCCTTGCCAATGAACACGCCTATGCCGAAGACCCGGCAGCTTCATTCCTGTTTGGCGACCTCACCGGCTATTGCATGCACTTCGCCTTCGCTTCCACCTACCTGCTGCGCAGCCTCGGCATTCCGGCCCGGGTGGGAATCGGCTATTCGGTTCCTGCGGCCAATCGCGCGGGTGGCTCTTCCCTGCTGATCCAGGCGATTCACGGCCATGCCTGGCCCGAGATCTATTTTGAGGGTTATGGCTGGGTCATCGTCGATCCGGCGCCGCAACAAACCCTGGTGGACATGACCACCGACCCCCAGAACGAGCTGCAGCAACTCCTCGGCGACATGCTCAGGGGCGAGGAAGCCTTTGCCGAATTCCTGCAGCAACAGGCCGGCTTCGCCATCAACTGGCAATGGCTGCGCTACGCCCTGCCCGCCCTGCTCGCCGCGCTGGTGCTGGCGGGCTACGCCGTCAAGCTGTACCGGCTCTGGATACCGGGATTGGCCGGCTTCGGCGCGCAGCACCGGCTCGGTTACCGCGCCGCGCTCGACCAGCTTGCCGCCGTGGGCATACGCCGCCGGTTCGGTGAGAGCCGGGAGGATTTCGCCCGCCGGGCCGGCGCCGCCGCCCCGGCGCTGGAAACGCTTACCATGTGGCATCTCGCCCAGGCGCTTGGCGGGCGAGGGGGTAGCCCGGAGGATTCAGACTGGTCCGGCATGCGCCGGCGGCTTGGCGCCGAGATTCGCCGCAACACCGGCGCCGGCAAACGCGCGCTGGCCGCCTTGCATCCCTTTTCTTGGCTGCACAGCAGATAGGCAACTGAATTAAAGGAAATCAGCGAACATGAACTGGGACACCGCCTTGCAGGAGGCCCGGGACGACCAGGCGTCGGACGATCCTTTTGGCCTTGGGGAAGCCATCGGCGTACTGCGGCGATTGCGGGATGCGGTCCGCGCCCGGGTCATCGGTCGCGATGACGTCATCGAACTCGTCATCATCGCCCTGATCGCCGATGGCCATGTGCTGCTTGAGGATTTCCCCGGCTCCGGCAAGACCACCCTGGCCAAGGCGCTCGGCGAAGCCATCGGCGATGACCGCGGCAGCGAACACTTTATCGCTCCTTTTCGCCGCATCCAGTTCACCCCCGACCTGCTGCCCTCGGACGTAACCGGCGTGCCGGTTTTCGACAGCGCCAGCAATGCCTTTCATTTCCGGCACGGCCCCATCTTCGCCCATGTGGTATTGGCCGACGAAATCAACCGCACCTCGCCCAAGGTGCAGGCAGCCATGCTCGAAGCCATGGGGGAAAAACAGGTCACCGTGGACAATGTGACCTATCCCCTGGATGAGCTGTTTTTCGTGATCGCGACCCAGAACCCGCTCGACATGGTGGGCACCTATCCCCTGCCGGTTCCGCAACTCGACCGCTTCCTGTTCAAGATCAGCATGGAGCACATCGACCGGCAGGCCGAACTCGAAGTGCTCGAGACCTGGCGCAGCCGGCGCGACCAGGGCATCGGCGGCGCCGCGCTGAAGCGCGATGAGATTCTCGCCAGCCGGGCCGCCATCGACCGCGAGGTGGCAATCGCCGATATCGTCAAGTCCACCCTGGTGGACATCTCACGCAACTTGCGTACGGACGAACGCGTACTGCAAGGCAATTCCACCCGTTCGCTGGTATTGCTGCTGCCCGCCCTGCAAGCCGCCGCCGCCTTGCGCGGGCGCGATTTCGTCAGTGCCGGGGATATTGAACTGCTGTTGCCCCGGGTGCTCGGCCACCGCCTGGAACTCGCCCCGGGCGCCGCCGACCTGAAGCGGATTTTGCATGACAACATGCGCGAACCCATGGAGCGTCTCGCCGCCAGCACCCTGGCCTGAGACCGGCTCGGCGCGGGATATTTCACGACTGCTGGTGATTGCCGTATTGCTTTTTTGTGTCATTGTGCAAGCAGAGGCCCAACAGCCGGATACGGACCTAGGCGATGTTGCCGTCACTTCTTCCGCCACCTGCTTCGGATTCAGCGATATCGAGCATCCCCAGGCGCTTGCGATCTGCGACGCCCTAGCCCTGGAAGAGAACGTGCGGGCGCGGGAACTCGGCGAGGCCTGGGTTCGCGCCGAGCCGGATTCGCCGGCGGCGCAATTCGCCTACTCCGAGGTGCTCTACACCGCGGAAGGCAATCTGGCCCGGGCGCTGTTTCATCTCAACCGCGCCGAAAGCCTCACCGATTACACATCTATCACCGAAGCCATCGATTCGGGCAATATCCAGTGGCACTACCTCACCCTGAGCCAGTTGTCGAATGTGCATCAACTGATGGGGGACCAGCTTCGCGCCCTGGAGTATCTCGACAAGATCAACGAAATCTATGGCCAGGACATCGAGTCCTTTCGCGGCTGGCCCCTGCTGAAACTGAAGCGGTACGACGCCGCCCGGGCCAGCGCCATGGCGGTGCTGGACAATAGCGAAAGCGAGCACGAGCGGGCCCGGGCCTGGAATACCCTGTGCGCCGTGGAACTGGCGAGTCTGGCGCCGGTGGACTCCATGGCGGTGTGCAACCGGGCCATCAGCGAAGACGAGAATCTCGCCGCGGAATCGAGCGCGGGAGATACGGTATACCTGACCAATGCCTCGGAAGTGGCGCTGTCCCTGCTGCAAATGCAGGCCGCCGAGGACTACCTCGACCGCGCCACCCGCACACTCAACCCGGACAGCGTGGCCGACCCCTGGATTTACAAGCTCTATCTGACCATGAGCCAGGGCCGCCTTGACGAGGCTCGCGCGGCGCTGGACCGGATGCTGGTCTGGCGCGAGCAGCAAAAGCCCATTGTCGGCGTGATGAATCGCGCCGAGCATCATCTGGTCAGCGCCGCCTTCATGCTCGTGGCCGGCTATGCCGAGGATGCCCGCCTGCTCGCCGCCACCGCGCTGAACCAGCCGGACCGCAATGGCTCCTACAGCGCCGACGATTTCCAGAAGAACGCCATGGCGGCGCTGCTGCACGCCATCGCCAGCCGCATGGAGTACCAGATGCAACTGGAACAGGGCGCGGGAGACGGCTTCGGCGCGGCGATTGCCACAAGTATCCGGGCCGCGAGATTAGGGTTCGAAGCCTGGCGCTCGGAACGCTACGCGGCTTCGCTGTTCACCCGCCGGGACATCCTGCTCAACCGGCTGCGACCCTATGCGCCACTCGATGTGCATATTCCCGAATGGGTCGAGCCCGACCTGGTGCGCATGATCGGCGCGGGCGTCGTGCGCCAGGCGCTGGAAGACGCCCGCGCCGCGGGCGCTTTCGACCTGAACATCGGTTACTACCACGCCTGGCGCAGCGAAGCGGCGGCGGTGGATGGCGCGGCGGATGAAGTCATCGCCCAGGCCGGGCTGGCCCTTGCCGAACTGCCCGCCGAGGAAGTGTTGCTGCGGGCGCGGGTGCGGGCGCGAATGGGCGATGCGCTCTGGAGACTGGGCCGCCACGAGCCGGCGCTGGAGAGTTTCGCATCCGCCCTTGGCGGCGACCCGGGAATCACCCGCCGGCTCGGCATGGCCCTGCCGGTAAGTGTACGCATTGCCGGCGGCGGCCCGTCCCGGGAACTTGCCGATGTGCTGCGGGCTTCGCCACGATTCCGCGAGCACGACAATGGTTTGCTGCTGGAGGTGGGAGACGACGGCGCGGTCTGCCTGCGGACCCGGTCGGGGGACAACCTGTCGTGCTATCATGCGCCCGCTGGGACCGCTGGCGAGGCGAGCAAGGCTTTTCATACTTGGGCCTTCGGGCCGGGATTCGACATCAGCATGGCCCAGCGCTCCATCCTGCGCGGCTCCAGCGTGATTCTCGCCAATGGCGCCAGACGCATGGAAAACCGCCCGGATCTGTTGTCCAACGATTGACAGGGCAATAGGTTTTCCCTGACTTGATCAGAGCTTTCGTAGCCTGACCTTCCTTATCACGGAACGCTTGTGACCGACCGCAACACCTTGTCAAAGCGGCTGATTCTCCTGCTCGCGGCCACTTCCGCGCTGGGGCCCACCGCCACCCAGATCCTGCTGCCCGCGGTTCCAGCCATCCGCCAGGATTTCGCCGTCAGCGGCGATATCGCTCAGTTGACCCTGAGCCTTTCCATGGGATCCATCGCCCTGGGCACACTGGCCTATGGGCCGCTGTCGGACCGCTTCGGGCGCAGGCCCATCATCATGATCGGCCTGCTCATCACGTTTCTGGGTTCCCTGCTGTGCGCCCTTGCCGCAAGTATCGAAGTACTCATCATCGGCCGCGTGATCCAGGCGTTCGGCGCCGCCGTGGGGCTGGTGCTGGCGCGGGCGATCGTGCGCGATGTCTATGGCCCCGGCGAGGTTGCCCGGGTCATGTCCACCCTGGTCATGGCCATGGTGGTGATTCCCATGGTTTCCCCGGCGGTGGGAGGCGAATTGCTGGTCAATTTCGGCTGGCAGGCGACCGGCACGGCAATCGCCGTCTTCAGCCTGGCCATGCTGTTGCTGATCGGATTCAGTCTGCCGGAAACCCTGGGCCAGGCCGTGCCGTTCGACGGCGTCGGTTCGATGCTGCGAACCTTCGGCACACTGCTCGCCTCCAGGGCCTTCAGTGGCTACGCCTTCACCATCGCCTTTGTTTCCATGGTCTTCTTCAGCTTCATTTCCGCCGGCCCGGAAATCGTCGTCTCGGTGCTGCAAAGACCGGCCAACGAATACGGCTACTACTTCATGATGCTGCCCTGCGGCTTCGTCATGGGCTCATTCATCTCCCGGCAGTTCAGCCGCAGCCTGGGGCCGAACCGGCTGATCGTGATCGGCATCGCAGTGGCCATTGCCGGCATCTGTCTCGCCTTCGCCCTGCAATTCGCCGGCCTGCGCCACCCCATGGCGCTTTTCCTGCCGGTGGCGCTTACCCTCATTGGCAATGGCGTTACCCTGCCCAATGCCCAGGCTGTGGCGATCAATCAGTTTCCCCACGTGGCGGGAAGCGCATCGGGGCTGACCGGATTCATGCAGATGATGCTTTCGGCGCTGGCGGCGCAACTCGTGGCGGCGGTCTATAACGGAACCACCTATCCCCTGCTGGTGATCATGCTGATTGCCGCACTGCTTTCCCTGCTGAGCTTTCGCTATGGCCAGCGACACGTCGCAACGGGACAAGCCGCCTGAACCGAACCCATCCTCACCCGGCGCGCAACTGGTCAAGAAAGGCTTGCTCATCCCGCAGGCAGCGCAAGTCGAGTAAAAGCCTGCCATCGTGAATCCTGCCGATCACCGGTCGCGGCAGCCGCCGCAATTGCCCGGCGAGTCGCTGCAGGGCCGCATCCTTGCCGCCTTTGGGCGCAAGCGGCACGATACACAAGGCGGTGCTGTCGAGTTGCTCCAGCGGCAGGGCGCCGCTGCCGATCTGGCTTTTGCAATCCGCCAGGGTCACTTGCACGCCACTCCCCAATGCCCGGGAAACCGGTTCGAGCAAGCGCTCTCCCAGCGCCCGAATCTCCGCGGCGGAGCGTGACAGATCCGCAAGCATGGGCAGCCTTTGCGCCAGCCGCCGGGGATCCCGATACAGCTTGAGGACTTCTGCCAGCGCGGCAATGGTGACCTTGTCCACCCGCAGCGCGCGCTTGAGGGGATTGCGCCGCAGCCGCTCCACAAGCTCTCGCCGGCCCACGACAATGCCCGCCTGGGGCCCGCCGAGCAGCTTGTCGCCGCTGAAGGTAACCAGGCCCGCGCCTTCGGCAAGCGTCGCGGCAACCGTGGGTTCGTGGGGAAGCCCGTAGCGAGTCAGATCCACCAGGGTGCCCGAGCCCAGATCATTGACGAAAGGCAGGCCGCGCTCGGCGGCAAGCTTGCTGATTTCGCCGCCGGCCACCGAACGGGTGAATCCGCGCACCTCATAGTTGCTGGTGTGGACTTTCATCAGCAGCGCGGTGCCCTCGCCGATGGCGTTGGCGTAGTCGCGCAAATGGGTGCGGTTGGTGGTTCCGGTTTCCCGCAAAATGCAATTCGCGCTGCGCATGATGTCGGGCATGCGGAAGGAGCCGCCGATTTCCACGAGTTCCCCCCGGGAAATGACGACCTCCCGGCCCTCGGCCAGGGTATTGAGCACCAGCAAGACTGCGGCGGCATTGTTGTTGACGATGGTGGCCGCCTCGGCGCCGGTGAGTTCGCACAACAGTGCTTCGAGATGGCTGTCGCGTTCGCCGCGCCGGCCCCGGTCGAGATCGTATTCGAGATTGCAGGCATGGGCCGCAGCCGCCGACATGGCGGCAATGGCCTCTTTCGGCAAGGCCGAACGACCGAGATTGGTATGCACCACGGTGCCGCTGAGATTGAACACCGGCTTGAGCAAAGCACTGAACTCCGCCGCCAGTCTGCCCCGCACCGAATCAAACAAGGCTCCGGGAAAGCGGCTCGACCGAAGCAGATCCCCCACCTCCGGGTTTCCCGCCCGCAGCGCCTCGCGCAACGCCGCAAGCTCCCCCCGCACCGCGCGCTTGCAAGCCCCGGCGCCATACTCCTCAACCAGGCCCGCAAGCTCCGGCGCATTGAGCGCCCGGTCCACCGAAGGCAGGGATTTCAGAAGCTCCGTCACTGTTGACCTGTGCCGCCTCACACTTGCCGAACTCAACCCAAGGCCGCAAACTCTATCATAGCTGGCTACCGGGCAAGAGAAAGTTTCGTTGGGCGCATTGAGGCGTGGTAGGATGAGAAGTCTTTACGGGCACCCAGATGATGTTTCCTTTAGTTTGCGGCTTTCCTTGAACCGAGGTTACCGAAAGCACGAAGACTAGGAGTATAGACGATCATTGATCGAAGTGGCTACAGCGAGCAGTTAATGGCAACAAAAGACACCAGAGCACAAATTCAGCACCCAGGAGGCGCTCGTTTTTATCGCTGTGCACTCCAAGTAAACCCGCATCATTACGCGGAAACCTTTCGTGGTCAGCCCAACAATGGGGACGCGTTAAGTCACGCACAAAAGATCGTGGACAGAGCAGTAGAATTGGGAATCGAAGTACTTGCTATTACTGACCACAATAATGTAGACAGTATCGCGACCTTCAGATCTGCGGCGCATGATCGCCCCGTACATATCTTTCCCGGATTCGAGTTATCATCTACTGAAGGCATACATCTTCTGTGTATATACCCACTGAGCACTTCCGAAAATCAACTCGACAGATTTCTAGGAGAGTTTGGCATTCGAGATACAAGTCCATCCGCTGCGCTCGCAACTCGGTCATTTGCGGATATCTTGGAATCCGTTAACAATCAAGGAGGAATTGCTATTGCTGCGCATGTTACAAACAATGGTGGCCTCTTCAAGGTGCTATCGGGTCAGCCGAGAATGCGCGCTTGGCAAGACGAAAATCTTCTTGCGGTTCAAATTCCTGGTGCAGTCAAGGATTTGCTGCAAGACACTCGACAAATAATAGAGAACCTTAATCCCGATTATCACCGCCGTCACGCATCCGCAATTGCTGTCGTCAATGCCAAGGACGTAGTGGAGGTCGAGCAACTTGAAGATCCGTCTGCGACCTGTTGGATAAAGATGCAAGAAGTCTCTATCGACGGCCTGCGTCAAGCCTTTTTGGATCCGGGGTCGCGCATTCGACTGAACTCCAAGGAAGAGATTTACACGCCCGACGAGCACGTGGAGATTGTTGCGATAGGATGGGAGGGTGGATTTCTCGATGGCGTTGAAGTTAACCTCAATCCCAATCTTAACGTACTCATAGGGGGGCGTGGCACGGGCAAATCGACTGTTGTCGAGAGTATACGAAGCGCACTCGGGCTTGATCCAATCGGGGATGAGGCTCACAAGGCCCATGACGGGATTATCCGGCAGGTGCTTCGCAACGGTACAAAGATTTCCTTGCTCGTTCGCGTGCAGCGTCCCGGACTACATGAGTATCGAATTGAACGGACCATCCCCAATCCTCCATTGGTCCGGGAGACAAGCGGAGAAGTATTGCATCGCACACCAGAAGATGTTCTCCCTAGAGTTGAGGTGTATGGCCAACATGAAATATCGGAGCTAGCGAGAAGTCCCGATAAGCTAACACACTTGCTAGATCGATTCGTCGTAAGAGATGAGTCTCTCGCTCGCCGTAAGACATCGGTGAACAATGACCTCGCCAAGAACCGCCGCTCCTTGTGCGAGACGCGTAACGAGATCGAGTCAAATGAAGAGCGCCTCGCCGCACTTCCGGGACTGGAAGAAACCTTACAGCGATTCCAGGAAGTGGGTCTTCAAGAGCGCCTGAGGGAAAAGAGTCTACTTGTGCGAGAGGAGCGAGTGATTAACTCGGTTCCACAACGTCTGGAGCCATTCCGAGAGGCTCTAAGCATTCTTCGACGAGAATTACCAATAGACCTTACTTTCATATCGGAACGGGCGTTGAAAGAGCTGCCTGGCAGGGACATTCTCAAACAGGCAACTAGTGCACTTACGGGGCTAGAGGCGGAAATCCGACCCATTGCGGACAACCTTGAACAGGCATTGAAGAGCGCAGATACTGGCATTGATCAGGTGCGTATCGCTTGGGACGTACGACGACGGCAGGTTCAGGCCGAGTATGAACGGATTCTGAGAGAGTTGCAGGCATCTCGTATGGATGGAGAAGAGTTCATCAGCCTTCGCCGACAGATCGAAGAACTGCGGCCACTGCAAGAACGCCTCGCACTTCTGCGGCGATTGGAAAAGGAACAAGCCAATCAACGTAGTGAGTTAATTGCCGAGTGGGAGGATATCAAGGCCGCCGAGTTTCGCGCCCTGGACAAAGCGGCAAGAAAGGTTAGCCAGCAGTTAAGTGATCGCGTTCGGGTGGAAGTTACAGCTGCTGGCAATCGCGAGCCGCTTTTTAAACTGCTGCGCGACGAGATTGGCGGACGAATGTCGGAGGCGTTGGATAGGCTAAAAACCGCTCCCGAACTATCCATTACGCATTTTGTCAATGCGTGCCGGTCCGGAGCCGAGGCGCTAAGGGATTCTTATGACATGACACCCAGTCAGGCGGAACGGCTAGCAGACGGTGAGGTTGAAGTGTTTATGCAAATTGAGGAGTTAGAACTCAAGCCAACAACGGCAATTCACCTCAACACGGCACAGACCGGGGAACCACCCGCCTGGCAGCCTCTGGAAGATCTTTCGACTGGGCAAAAGGCAACGGCAATACTCCTACTTCTGCTCCTTGACTCAAGTGCTCCGCTGATTGTGGACCAGCCTGAGGACGACTTGGACAATCGTTTTATCACTGAAGACATCGTACCGCGCATGCGCGAAGAGAAGCAACGCAGGCAGTTCATTTTCTCGACTCACAACGCAAATATTCCTGTTCTCGGAGATGCCGAGTTGATAGTTGGGCTCACAGCCACAGGAGAGGCAGTAGGGGGACGCGCACGAGTCGAACCTGAACACATGGGATCAATCGACTCACCGTCAGTACGTGAACTTGTGGAAGAAATTCTTGAAGGCGGTCGCGAAGCGTTCGAGACGCGACGACGAAAGTACGGATTCTAATCGATGAATAGAACGGAATTGCTTGAACTTATTGCCGGGCTGGAAAGTTCACGTGTGGAATTCAAACGCGACGACTGCCACCCAGAAGATATTGCAAAAGAAATGTCAGCCCTGCTTAATCTGGAAGGCGGGTTTATCTTGCTCGGCGTGGAAAAAGACGGATTAATATCGGGGCTGACTAGGAGTAGAGAAGAATCTGAAGAATGGGTAATGAATATTGCCCGCCAAAATGTAGAACCAGCAGTTGTTCCTGTCTGGACCTCCATTGAGATGGAAGTCGGAAAGATCGTCGCAATCATTGAGCTTGCTGCCGACAGCCCCGGTAAGCCGCACAAAGCGAGACGAGGCAAGGCTTGGATTACATTTACTCGCGTCGGCAGCACCTCACGGGAATCGACTCGCGAGGAGGAGGGTCGACTATATCAAGCATCGAAGCTGGTTCGATACGAGATCAAAGCGGTACCAGATACTGGGCTTGGTAGCCTCGACACTATTCGAATCCAAAATTATTTTCGAGATGTCTTGAAGAGGCAAACACCTGCACTTTCGGAAACTGATAGCTGGCTGCAATTGCTGGAAAATTCGGATTTGCTTTTCAAGTCCAGAGACAGGTACGAAGCATCCGCAGCGGGTCTTTTATTGTTTGGCGATAACCCGAATCGTCGCCTTCCCCAAGCTGGCGTGACCGCAGCAGCATTTCCAGAAACGAAAAAAGACTACAACATGATCGATGAAGAGAGGATCAGGGGACCATTGACTCCAATACTTTCAAGGCGAGGCGGTGTACAGGAAAAAGGTGTAATAGGCAGAACTGTGGACTTCGTGCGAAGAAACATGGGAAGCATCGCCTGGCTAGAAAGCGGTCGGCGCCGCCGCAAAAGAGCTTTTCCTCTTGATGCGGTGCGAGAAGCTATCGTAAACGCGGTTGTTCACCGGGACTACGCACGTGAGGGGACTGATATTGAAGTATCGCTTTATGGTGACCGACTCGAAATCATCTCTCCAGGCCGCCTTCCAAACGGCGTAACAGTGGCAAAAATGAAAGAGGGCGTAGTGCGGGTAGCTCGTAATGAACTGCTTAAGGAAATCCTCCGCGACTATGGCTACATTGAACATCAGGGGATGGGGGTCCGCAACCGAATCATTGAATCCATGATCCGCCACAACAACACCGAACCGGACCTTATTGAAGAAAATGACCGATTTGTGGTTAGACTATGGAAAGCACAGTAGATCGCGGAACATTGCTGTGGATGTAACTAAACGAATCTGAATACAGGAAAAAAACCAATGCCGGAGCTACATTTCAAAGGTAAGGAATACGTCTTTAATCACCATCTGACGGTGCCTCATCGGCCTTTGGTGGCACATCCGGACAAGTCGGTGTCGGCGAACCCTGAGGACGAGGGTCAGCAAGCAGGTACCACGGATGGGAATCTGATCATTCACGGTGACAATCTTCATGCGCTGAAGGCGCTGTTGCCGCGATACGCCGGCAAGGTGGATTGCATCTTCATCGACCCGCCATACAACACCGGTAACGAGAGCTGGAACTATAATGACAACGTCAACAGTCCAATCCTGCGGGAGTGGCTGGACGGCAATCCGGTCAATAAGGAGGACATGCTGCGGCACGACAAGTGGTGTTGCATGATGTATCCGCGCCTGAAACTGCTGCACGAACTGCTGTCGGAATATGGCAGCCTTTGGATGACGCTGGATGACAATGAGAATCACAGGGCGCGAATGATTTTGGACGAAATTTTTGGGGAGGAAAATTTTGTCGCCACGTGTATTTGGCAAAAGGTGTTTTCTCCCAAGAATACTGCGAAACACTTTTCCGAAGATCATGATTACCTAATTGTTTACGCGAAACAAAAAATTTCCTGGATTCCAAGCCTATTACCACGAACCGATCAAATGGAGGAAAGATTTTCAAATCCTGATAGCGATTCAAGAGGTGCCTGGTCTTCATCTGATATGGCAGCCAGAAATTTCTATAGCGAGGGAAGATATCCAGTAACATGCCCATCTGGTCGAGTACTGAGTGGACCTCCACCGGGCACATATTGGAGAGTAAAAGAATCTAAGTTTAAGGAACTCAATAACGATAATCGAATATGGTGGGGAAAGGATGGAAATAATGTTCCCCGAATCAAGAGATTCCTATCCGACGTTAGGGAAGGAAAAGTACCGCAAACATTATGGAAATGGAAGGAAGTCGGACATAGCCAAGATGCAAAAAAGGAAATCTTGAGAGTGATGAATTTTGGTTCTCAAGACGATGTATTTATTACTCCAAAACCGATGGCATTAGTCAAACGCATTTTGCATCTAGCCACAAATGAGGATTCAATTGTTCTGGACTCCTTCGCAGGTTCAGGCACGACTGGTCATGCTGTACTATCCCAAAACGCCAAAGATGGCGGAAACCGTCACTTCATTTTGGTGGAATGTGAAGATTACGCCGATTCATTGACAGCCGAACGCATACGACGGGCCATAAACGGCTATGAATTCCAAGGCACTGAAAAAGAGGAGCTCTTGAGGGAAAAGATAACCTGGAGCAACTTTAGCCGGGAACGAGCGCATCGGAAGATTCTGGATCAGGTGCAAACGATCGAAAATCTGGATTCCGGTAAATTCGACGAGATCAGAAAATTCGTCAAAGACAGTGAACTGATCGTCACGGGAGAAAAGAAAGTTACCGATAAAGTGGAAGGATTGGGCGGCGGCTTCACTTACTACACCTTAGGCGACCCGCTCGACCTGGACAAGATGCTAACCGGAGAGGGCCTTCCTGATTACGCCAGCATTGGTGCGTGGCTGTTCCACACCGCCACCGGAGAGCCGCTGAACCACGAAAGCATCAAGGAAAACGATCATTACCTTGGTGAAAGCGCGGCTTTCCATGTTTGGCTGATCTACCGTGCGGACCGGGATTTCCTGAAATCCCGCGATTCCGCATTGACTCGGGATTTCGCCGATGCTATCGCCGAAGACAAGAACAAACGCCACCTGGTGTTCGCCTCTTCGCGCTTCGTATCCAACAAGACGCTCTCGCCGCTGGGGGTGGAGTTCGCTCCCCTGCCCTTTGCCTTGTATCGCCTCGAAAAGGAGTAATTCAAATGGGTTGGCAAGAGCACATTTGGGCCGATCCCGCTGTTCTGGCCGGGAAACCGGTAGTAAGGGGCACCCGATTGTCGGTGCAATTTCTGCTAGAGCTTTTGGCGGAAGGCATGACCGAATCGCAACTACTTGAAAACTATCCGCAGTTGTCCAGCGAGTCTTTGCGAGCAGTGTTCGGCTTCGCCGCCGTATCTATCGGAAAAGTGGCTGTTTGATGGAACTTAAGGACTTTCAGCAGAACGTGCTTGATGTTCTTGATGAATATCTCGAAGAACTTGTTAAAGCTCGAAACAACGCGGACGAAGTGGAGAAATTTCGACGAAAGCGGCCGGAATTGAACATTCCAGTTCCCGACTTCACCGAACAGGCCTGGAATGCCATGACGGCAGCAAAAAAGTTGCCCAAATCGCGAGACGTCATCCCTTTCAGCAAGCGAGAAGACGGCGCCGAACGATCAGTGCCCTCTGTTACCCTGAAAGTTCCAACCGGAGGCGGAAAAACCCTGTTGGCGGCGCATTCGGTGTCGCGCGTCATGGCGAAATGGCTGCGAGCCAATCACGGGTTAGTGCTTTGGATCGTTCCCAATGAGTCGATCTATTCCCAGACCCGCAAGGCGCTGAATAACAGGGAACACCCGTACCGGCAAACCCTGGACCGGGCAGCGGCGGGTCGGGTCAGAATTCTGGACAAGACTTCGCCGCTGAGTCGGGAAGATGTGGAGAACCAACTGTGCGTCGTGCTGATGATGCTGCAATCTTCCAACCGGGAAAACAAGGAGACGCTGCGAATATTCAAGGACCGGGGCAACGTGCGTGGATTTTTCCCCGATGGTGACGATTTCGATGCTCATCGCGAATTGCTGGATCAAGTACCGAATCTGGAATTTTATGGCCAACGCGACACGCTCGGCTGCGTTGTAAAGGAATCCCTGGGCAATACGCTTCGAATAATTCGCCCATTGGTGGTGATGGACGAAGGACACAAGGCATTTTCGCCCTTGGCGCTTAGAACGCTGTATGGGTTCAATCCCTGCTTCGTGATCGAACTTTCCGCTACGCCGAGGGACCGCCCTCCGGTTTTCAGCAACTGGCTCGTTGATGTGCGCGGCACGGACCTGGACCGGGAGGAAATGATCAAGTTACCGATCAATGTCACCGTGCGTGGCAACGATGATTGGCGGGACTGTCTTCGAGCTGGATATGAATATCTGAACGATTTGCAGACAAAGGCGGATGAATTGCGCGAACGAACCAGCCGCTACATTCGACCCATTTGTCTGGTGCAGGTTGAACGCACCGGGAAAGAACAGCGGGAGATGAGTTTCATTCATGCCGAAGACGCTCGCGAACACTTGCTGATGCTTGGGGTGGGAGAGCATCAAATTGCCATCAAGACTTCGGAAAAGAACGATCTGAAGGATCCGGAGAACCAGGATTTGCTGAGCCCCACCAACGAAGTACGTTTCATTATCACCAAACTGGCGCTTCAGGAGGGCTGGGATTGCTCGTTCGCGTATGTTTTGTGCGCTCTTGCGCCCAATTCCAGCCGCAACGCCATGACACAGTTGATCGGCCGGATTCTGCGCCAGCCGGACGCGCGCAAGACCGGCCTTGCCGCATTGGACGAATGCCACGTCTTTTGTTTTCACGTAGCCACCCGCGAAGTAGTGGAAGGAATCAAGAAAGGACTTGAGCGGGACGGCATGTCCGATTTGGTGGACCGCATCCGGGAGAGCGAAGAAAGCGGCATTTCCGGCCATGCGGTACGGTACTTGCGGCGCAGAAAAACATTCCGTGATTTGAAAATCTATTTGCCTCAAGTCAACTGGGTATGCGATGGCGCGGTTCGACCGCTGGACTATGAGGAAGATATCCTGTTTCGCATCGACTGGAGCCAAGTTAATCTGGAGGATGTGGCCGCCAAATTACCCATGTCTACTCAGTTACGAGAAATTCAACGAGTTCAGGTTGGCCTGGCGGATTCCGAAGCAGTGGATTTTCTAACCACCCGGGAATTTGGCAGGGAACGAATCGAGAAACCATTCGATCCGGTCTATGCGGTGCGTTCAGTTGCCGACATCGTTCCTAATCCATGGGTGGCCCGCGAATACGTCGAGATCGTTTTGGATCAATTACGGGAGCGTGGAATTGAAAGCGACCGGTTTGGGGTCATTGGCCACTTGATAACAGAAACCCTACGTGCCCACCTGGGAAGCGAGCGGGAACGTTTGGCTGAATCCCTGTTCATGGAGGACGTGGAGTCTGGCCGCATTCAGTTTCGACTCCGTGCCGACAGTCATAACTGGGTAATGCCTGACGAAATGACTACCGAACGAGGTGTCAACAGCCAGGAACTGCGCCGCAACGACGGCCAATTTGTTCAGCGAAATTTGTTCGAGACAACCTACAAGGATGATTTCAATGGCTATGAGCAGAACGTGGCCTGTTATCTCGATGGCGCACAGGCGCTACGCTGGTGGCATCGAAACGTCGCGCAACGACAGTACGCATTGCAGGGATGGCGAAAAAACAAGATTTACCCCGATTTCATCTTTGCCATCGATGGCGACGGTGGAAGCGAGCGAATCATGATTCTGGAAACCAAGGGGGATCATCTCGACAACCCGGATACCAAGTACAAGAAAAAGGTCATGGAAGCCTGTACTCAGGCCTATCAAATCGAAGGGGTAACAAGCCGGGGCGAGCTGGAATTGGTGGTTGACGGTGATACCACGGTAAGCTGCGAGTTGATTTTCGAAGGCCAGTGGGAAACCAGCCTTTCCAATATCCTGGATACTGGCAACAGGCCCTACTAATCCGGTAATGGACTCGAACCAACCAACTGCGAGAGCGACGCAAAATCATGCCCGACAAACCTGATCTGCTGATAGTCAACAATTTTCATCCTCCCACGGTGGAGTTGCTTGATGCGCGGTTTCGGACGCATCATTTGTGGCGGCTGTGCGGAAGCGGCAGGGGGGAGTTGATCGCGGAGCTTGATGGGCGCTGCGAAGCGGCGGCGAGCGCTTCCTGGGTTTGTGACGACATCGTCTATGGACTGTCGTCGCTGCGGGTGCTTTCCTGTTTTGGGGTTGGCGTGGACGGGATCGATTTTGAGCGCACCAGGGCGGCGGGAATTGCCGTCACCAATACGCCCGATGTGCTGAATGACGCGGTGGCGGATATTGCCATCGCCCTGATTCTGGCGACTACCCGGGACATCGTCAACGCCGACCGCTTTGTCCGCGCCGGCAGGTGGCGCGAAGAGCCGTTTCCCTTCGGCAGGGGGCTGGCGGGGCGCACTCTCGGCATACTTGGGCTTGGCCGCATAGGCAGCGCCGTGGTGCGCCGGGCCGAGCCGCTTGGCCTGCGCTTCGCCTATCACAATCGCAGGGCGAAGACGGACATAGCCTTTCCCTGTTACGACTCCCCGGGGGAACTCGCGCAACACAGCGATATCCTGCTCAATGTGCTGCCGGGCGGGGCGGAAACCCATGGAATCGTGGATCTCGAAGTACTCGCCGCACTCGGCCCCGAGGGGATTCTCATCAATGTGGGACGCGGCTCCAGCGTGAATGAGTCGGCCCTGGTGCAGGCGCTGCGGCGGGGCCTGATCGCCGGCGCGGGGCTCGATGTCTACGCCAATGAGCCCCAGGTCCCGGAGGAGTTGCTCGCCATGGATAACGTCGTGTTGCTGCCGCATATCGGCAGCGCCACCCGGGAAACCCGGGCCGCCATGGGCCAACTCGTCATCGACAATCTCGATTCCTGGTTCCAGTCCGGGAAACTGCTCACGGAAGTCAGCGGAAACTGAGCCAACACTACACGTTTCGGGAAGTTGATCCGGCCCAGGAGCCTGCCCGGGGAGATCCTGCGACTCCGCGCAGGATGACGGGAAGGAGAACGCCGGATGGCGGGAAGGCGGGAAGGCGGGAAGGCGGGACCGGATGGTACGCTACATCTTTCTGTCATTCCGTGCGAAGTTGCGGAATCTCGCCGGCGGCCATCCCGGTTCCATGGAGACCTTGCGACTCCGCTTGGCTCGGGATGACGGAAAGGAAGTGCAGGACGAAGGGGGCTCGGAGTCAATACAGGAATCGCTGCTTCTGATATGGGTTGGTTTCACGGAGTCGCCAGTTCCCTGATGCGGGTGACCAGGGATTCCAGGTCGATACCGCCGTCGCGGTTGGTCTGGACGGCGATGGTGATGCCGGATTCGAGCATCAGCTCCAGGCTTTGGTCAGATACCACGATGCCCTCCGCCAGCGCGCCGAAAAACCGCGCCAGCATGGTGGGGTTTGTAACCAGCCCGCCTCCGGTCCATTCGGATTCCGGGTCGATCTTCATGCTGCTGTCGTCACGCAGATTGCGCGCTCCGGCCATGTAGCCGGGGGTGATGTCGGGCAGGATGGGGCGGTCCTGTGGCCGCACCTGGTCAAGGCCGAGCGGCGCAAGGATTCTTTCTTCCAGCAAATCAAAGTACTCGCGCCCGCTGGCGGCCTCGATCACGCGGCCGAGCACCAGATAGCCTGCGTCGGTGTAGGCATAGCCCTCACCGGGAGCGAACAGCGGCTCGCGCGGGGCGAATCCGATCAGTTCCCCGGTCTCGAATCGAATCGTGCCATGGCGGATGGCCCGCCAGACCGAACGCATGTTGTAGCCCATGGTCGCGGGATAGTCGCCCATGCCCGAGGAGTGGGAAAGCAGGTGCCTTACTTGCATGGATTCGGCATTGGGCAGCTCGTCGAACCATGCCGCGCCGCCCAGCCATTTTGCCGCCGGGTCATCCAGTGCGAGCAAGCCCTCCTCCACGAACAGCATGGTCAGCGCGGCGACGAAGGTCCTGCCCGTGCTGCCTCCCGGCATTCCCACGGAATCGTCCAGGGCCACGGCATTCTCCACATCCGCCAGACCCACCGAGGCGCGCACCACGGAGCCATCGGAGAAGCGCACCGCCGCCCGCAGCCCGGGCAGATCCATCTCCACCCGGGCCGCATCAAGCAGGGCGGCGAGTTCTGCCCGCTCCAGCGCAACAGCCGGAATTCTGCGATGCGGCAAACCGGCAAGGCTTTGCCAGTGTCTGGCCACTCCTGTAGAGTCGAATCCCTGGTCAGTTCAGAGTGCGCGATTTCCCGCCGCGGAACCGATTTCAACCGAGGAAGACATCCCATGCCCAAGGTTTCCCGACTATGCATCGCCCTGCTCTTGTTCGCCGCCGGTCCGGCTTGCGGCCAGAGTTTTCAGAACTACGAGGGAGACTTTCCGGAGTCGGTCCAGGCCTTCTACCATGTGCCGGTGGAAATGCGCGACGGCGTTCGCCTGATGACCGACGTGTATCTGCCTGAAGAAGGCGGTCGGTTTCCCACCCTGCTCGTCCGCGACATGTATTCCAATGGATCGACGGATTTGCGCCTGCGCTACGCGAAGTTCGCCACCGCCAACGGCTACGCGTTCGTCTTTCAGACGGTGCGCGGACGTTACGATTCCGATGGTCGCTGGTATCCCTATTTCCAGGAGATCAACGACGGCGACGATACCCTGACGTGGATTGCCGGGCAGCCCTGGTCGGACGGCAAGGTGGGCATGTTCGGCTCTTCCTACCTGGCGTCCGTGCAATGGCTGGCGGCGCTGAATCGCAATCCCGCGCTGGTCGCCATAGCGCCGGCGGTAAGCCCCGGCAACTACTATCGCGATGTCGCCTATCCCGGCGGCGCCTTTTCGCTTCTGTCGCGGGCGCGCTGGGGCATCGCCCAGGCCGGCAGCCGGACGAACATGAATTATCCCATCGACTGGATCAATGGCATCAGCCATCTTCCCCTGGAAACCCTGGGAGAGAGCCTCGGCTTCAATGTGCGCCATTTCCAGGACTGGCTGGCGCATCCGACTTACGACGCCTATTGGCGACCGCTCAATCTCGAAGCCCGGGCGCCCGAAATGTCGGTGCCGGCCCTGAACATGGGCGGCTGGTACGATGTTTTCCTGCGCAGCACCATCGGCAGCTACCAGACCATGAGCCGGGAAGCCGCCACCGGGACCGCGCGCCAGGGACAGCGAATGATCATCGGCCCCTGGCCCCATGGCTGGAATCAGTCTTCCACGGTCGGTGATCTCGATTTCGGTCCCGATGCCCTGATCGGGGTGGAGGACATCTTGCTGGAATGGTTCGACCATTGGCTGAAAGACGGCCCGGCGCCAGAGGGCAAGCCGATCCGGATTTTCGTGATGGGCGAGAACGTTTGGCGCGAGGAGGATCAGTGGCCGCTGGCCAACACCGTGTATACCGACTACTTCCTGCGCGAGGACGGCTCGCTATCGCTGACGGCATCGGTGGAGACGGTCGGGGAGTTACAGTACGACTACGACCCCGCCGACCCCACGCCGACCCTGGGCGGCAATATCATGGAACCCACCTTGCGCGGGCCCCACGATCAGCGCCCTCTCGACGACCGGCGGGACATTTTGCGCTTCCTTAGCGAACCATTTGCCGAGGAGACCGAGATCACCGGCCCCCTGTCCGCCGAAATCCACGCTTCGAGCAGCGCGGTGGATACCGATTTCATGGTCAAGCTGGTGGTCGTCAAGCCCGACGGTTTCTCGTTCAACCTCGTGGACGGCGTCATTCGCGCGCGCTTCCGGGAAGGTTTCGAGCAAGAGCAACTGTTGCAACCGGATACCGTCTACCCGTACCTCATCGACCTGTGGGCGACGAGTTACCTGCTGCAACCGGGTGACCGCCTGCGCCTTGATGTCACCAGCAGCAACTACCCCAGGCTGGCCAGAAACCTCAATACCGGCGCAACCTTCGCCAGGACTACCGGGATGGAAGTGGCCCGGCAGACCATACACATGAGCGAGCAGCATCCATCCAGACTGATTTTGCCGGTTATTCCGCGCTGACCAGGAGCCTGCGCCGCAGGAATTCGCGAAAGCGAAAATTCGCTATCGCCGCGCCCCTGGCTGATCGATTGAGGCGAATATTGGTGGATATGCAACGAAATCGAGCGGCCAGGGGCGTGGATGAGAGCGGATTTGCAGCCGTGAATTCTTGTGGCGCAGGCTCCTGGGAGCCTGCGCGTTTTCGATGGCATGAATATACTCGCAGAATCCCCCGTGAGATTCTGCGACCGCGCTTCGCTCCGCGCAGAATGACATGAGGGTCAAAGCGCCAAAATGAGAATTGCCGCTTCCGTTTTCGAGCGCTGGATTTTGCCTGGCGGGTAAATTATTCTGCCCGCTCCCGGCGGACGATGATTCCGCACAACTGGATGACAAAGCCGCCGCGGAATCGGGAACCACGCAGTCGGACCCTGGGAGCCGGCGAATGAACTTCGCTTGGCATGCTGCGGTCTTGACTGCCGAAAACTACCCTTTTCGACAGGATAATCATGAATACACCCCTCGCCACGAAACCGGACCCGTCCACAGACAACGACCCAACATTCGTCTTCGCCTTCGGCAGGCAAACCGACGGCCATGCCGGCATGCGCGACACCCTCGGCGGCAAGGGCGCCAATCTGGCGGAAATGGCCGCCATCGGCCTGCCGGTGCCTCCGGGATTCACCATCAGCACCGAGGTCTGTTCCTGGTTTTACGAAAACGAACGACAGTATCCGCCTTCCCTGGCCGGGGTCATTGACGCCGCCATTGCCAGCATCGAAGAGCAGATGGGCAAGAAATTCGGCGCCCGCCACAATCCGCTGCTGGTTTCGGTCCGCTCCGGCGCGCGGGACTCCATGCCCGGCATGATGGACACGATTCTCAACCTCGGCCTCAATGACGAAACCGTGGAAGGGCTGGCGGAGGTTTCCGGCAATCCCGCCTTCGCCTGGGATTGCTATCGCCGCTTCATCCAGATGTACGGCGATGTGGTGATGGGCGTGCGGGCGCGCAGTGAAGAGGAGGAAGACCCATTCCACAAGATTCTCAATGCGGTCAAGCAAAAGGCGGGGGTCGAGTCCGACGGCAAGCTGGGGGTCGCCCGGTTGCGCAGTATCGTGCGGCGCTACAAGACCCTGATCCGGCGCCGGGCGGGCCGGGAGTTTCCCCAGGATGCGGGCGAGCAGCTATGGGGCGCCATTGGCGCGGTGTTCGGCTCATGGAACAACGAAAGGGCGGTGCTGTATCGCCAGCAGTACCGCATTCCCGCCGAATGGGGCACGGCGGTGAACGTCCAGGCCATGGTGTTCGGCAATGCCGGCGAGGACAGCGCCACGGGAGTCGCCTTCACCCGGGACCCGGCCAACGGCGAAAACGAGATCTATGGCGAATACCTGATCAACGCCCAGGGCGAAGACGTGGTGGCGGGCCTGCGCACGCCCGAGGCTATCAGCGGCATGGCCCGGAAAATGCCGGACAGTTATCGCGAACTGATGCAGGTGCGGCAAACCCTGGAGCAACACTTCAAGGACATGCAGGATTTCGAGTTCACCATCGAAAACGGTCGCCTGTTCATATTGCAGACCCGCAACGGCAAGCGCACGGGCCAGGCCGCGGTGCGGGTCGCGTTCGAGATGCAGCGGGAAGGGCTGATGTCCAGGGAGACCGCCCTGCTCAAGATTCCCGCCGAATCCATCGACTCGCTGCTCGTGCCGGTATTCGACCCCAAGGCGCTCAAGTCCGCCGCGGCCATTGGCCAGGGCCTGCCCGCGGGCCCCGGCGCCGCCACCGGGCGGGTGGTGTTCACCACGGTGCGGGCGGAGCTTGAAGTCCGCGATGGCAACAAGGTCATTCTGTGCCGGGTCGAGACTTCGCCGGAAGACCTCAAGGGCATGCTGCTGTCCCAGGGCATTCTCACCTGCCGCGGCGGGGTTTCCTCCCACGCCGCCCTCGTGGCGCGGCAACTCGGCAAGGTCTGCGTCTGCGGCGCCAGTGAAATCCGTATCGACTATGAAAGGAAAACCCTCACCGCCGGCAGGCATGTGATCCGCGAGGGAGATTACATCTCCATCGACGGCAGCACCGGCGTCATCTATCAGGGCATGATCGAAAGTGCCGACTCGGAAGTGAAACGGGTACTCGGCGGCGGCCTCAAGCCCGAAAACAGCTACACGTTCGAGCAATTCAATACCGTGATGCGCTGGGCCGACGAGGTTCGCAGCCTGAAAATCCGCACCAATGCCGACACCCCGGCCATGGCGGAAGAGGCGGTGCGCTTTGGCGCCGAGGGCATCGGCCTGTGCCGCACCGAGCACATGTTTTTCGAAGGCGAGCGGATCAATTACATGCGCCAGTTGATCCTCGCCGCGGACCAGGTCCAGCGCAAGCAGGCCCTGAAGAAACTGCTGGGCTACCAGCGCCGGGACTTCATCGGCCTGTTCCGCGCCATGGAAGGGCGCCCGGTGACGATTCGCCTGCTCGACCCGCCCCTGCACGAATTCCTGCCGCACGATGATCTCGTGCGGCGGCAGCTCGCGGTCAAACTCGGCGTCTCCTTCGAATACGTCATCGAAAGGGTGAAATCGCTGCACGAGGAAAACCCCATGCTCGGCTGCCGCGGCTGCCGGCTCGGCATCCTGCATCCGGAAATCACCGAAATGCAATCCCGGGCGATCTTCGAGGCGGCGGCCCAGGTGGTCAAGCAGGGCATGGAAGTGGCGCCGGAAATCATGATCCCGCTGGTGGGATTCAGGGCTGAACTCGCCGATCAGTTGCGCACGGTGCATCGGGTCGCGGGGCAGGTGCAGAAGCGCCAGCACGTGGCCATCGATTATCAGGTTGGGTCCATGGTGGAAATTCCCCGGGCCGCGGTCACCGCCAACGAAATCGCCGAGGAAGCCGACTTCTTCAGTTTTGGCACCAATGATCTGACCCAGACCACCCTCGGCCTGAGCCGGGACGACATGGGAATGTTTTTTGACGAATACAAGAAGAAGGAGATTTTCAACCAGAATCCTTTCGCCAGCCTTGACCAGAGCGGCGTGGGCCAGTTGATCGAAATGGCGGTGGAGCGCGGCCGGGGCGCCAATCCGGGAATCAAGCTCGGCATCTGCGGCGAACACGCGGGCGACCCGGCATCCATCGAGTTCTTCCAGCGCCAGGGCCTGGATTACGTGAGTTGTTCGCCGCCCAGGGTTCCCGTGGCGCGTCTGGCGGCGGCCCAGGCAAAACTCAAAAGCTGCGTGTAGTCACAGAATCCCACGCAGGTGACAGGCAGGCAAGTGGTCCCTAGGAGCCTGCGCCACACCCCAGTCTCGCCATCCTGGCAAGTCGTTCGAGCTTTCAAAGCTGCGCTTTTGATCGGCTGCGCCGACCGGGTGACAGCCCTTGCCAGGTCGTGCTTGCCATCCCTGGCGGGACTCTTTTGGCTTCGATTAGCCCCAGTCTCGCCATCCATGGCGAGCCGTTCGAGCTTTCAAAAGCTGCGCTTTTGATCGGCTGCGCCGACCAGCTCTCACCCATCATTCTGCGCGGAGCGAAGCCCCCCCCACCTGTCATTCTGCGCGGAGCGAAGCGGAGTCGCAGAATCTCATGCAGTGGCCTCCCAGGGAGATTCTGCGACTGCGCGCAGAATGACATTCATCCAAGGGTTACGCGCAGCCGAGCTTATCTGCTAGGCTCCCCCTTACCCACCCCGCCGGGATGAAAACTCATGAGTATCGGTGTGCTTGCCCTGCTTTCCCTGTTGCCGATCATCTCGGTGGCTGTCTTCCTGGTATTGCTGCGCTGGCCCGCGAGCCGCGCCATGCCCATCGCCTATGCCGTCGCATTCGTGCTTGCCTGGTTTGTCTGGCAGGTGCCGCTGACCCAGATTCTGGCGGCGAGCGTCAATGGATTGATTATCGCGGCGACGCTGATCTTCATTATTTTCGGCGCCATCCTGCTGCTCAACACCCTGCGCCAGAGCGGCGCCATGTACGCCATCAGGGAAGGATTTTCCGACATCAGCACCGACCGCCGGGTGCAAGTCATCATCATCGCCTGGCTGTTCGGCTCCTTCATCGAGGGCTCCGCCGGATTCGGCACGCCGGCCGCGGTGGCGGTGCCCTTGATGGTGGGGCTTGGCTTCCCGGGCATGGCCGCGGTGGTGGCGGGCATGATCATCCAGAGCACGCCGGTCTCCTTCGGCGCCATGGGCACGCCGATACTGGTGGGCATCAATACGGGCCTGTCGGCGGACCCGGAAATGGCCACCTATGCCCTGCAGCGCGGCTTTGGGGAATGGGACGAGTTCCTTGCTTTCGTCGCCACCAGGGTCGCCATTATCCATGCCCTCGCCGGGACTTTCGTGCCGCTGCTGGTCACCGCCGTCATGACCCGCTTTTTCGGCCCCGAACGCAGTTTCGCCGCGGGCTTCCAGGTGTGGAAATTCGCCCTTTTCGCCGCTCTGGCCATGACGATTCCCTATGTCATCGTGGCGGCGGTATTCGGACCCGAGTTTCCGTCGATGTTCGGCGGATTGATCGGTCTGGCCATTGTGGTTTCGGCGGCGCGCAAGGGATTTCTGGTGCCGAAAGAAGAAGAGGCCTGGGATTTCGGCGACCGCGCCGACTGGGAGGAAGAATGGACCGGCGCCCTGCAGGACCGCGGCCACGTGCCCGACCCGGACCATCGCATGGGCCTGCTGAAAGCCTGGTCGCCCTATCTGTTCGTCGCCGGCCTGCTAGTGCTCTCGCGGCTGCCCCAGGTGGGCATGGAGCCTTTGCTGCGCTCGTCCAATCCTTTCATCACCTGGTCCTGGCCGCAGATTTTCGGGAGCGATATCAGTGCCTCTTTCCAACCGCTGTGGTCGCCGGGGACGATTTTCATCATCGTCTCCCTGCTCACGATTCTACTCCACGGCATGCGATTGCCGGAGTACAAGGCCGCTCTCGGCAGTTCCCTGCGCACCCTGCTGCCGGCTTCGGCGGCGCTGGTGTTTACCGTGCCCATGGTGCAGGTGTTCATCAATACCAGCGGCGGCGGCGCGGGCTTTGAGCAAATGCCCATCGCCCTGGCGGAAGGCGTGGCCAATATCGCCGGCTCGGCCTGGCCCTTCTTTTCCACCTTCATCGGCGGGCTTGGGGCTTTCGTCGCCGGCAGCAATACCGTGAGCAACATGATGTTCTCGCTGTTCCAGTTCGGCGTCGGCGAGCGCATCATGGTCGATCCGACCTGGATCGTCGCCCTGCAGGCGGTGGGCGGGGCCTCGGGCAATATCATCTGCGTACACAATGTGGTGGCGGCCTCGGCGGTGGTGGGGCTCGTGGGCAAGGAAGGCGCGGTCATCCGCAAGACCCTGCTCCCCTTCCTCTACTACGCGCTGATCACCGGCTCGATCGGCTATGGCATCGTCACCGGCGGCATCTTCAACGCGGGATTCATCGTGGTTGCGATGATCGTGGCGTTGATGATTTACCTGATTCTGCGCTTCAATCGACCTGGCGCCGCGCCCGTTCCCGGTTGAAGAGGCGCCGGGACGACGCCAGCACGCCATGAGCAATGCGCCTTCCCGCCAGCGCACGCTGACCATCGCCACCGCGGGCCATGTGGACCACGGCAAGACCCTGCTCGTGGGCAATCTGACCGGCGTGGAAACCGATACCCTGGCGGAAGAAAAGCGCCGCGGGCTTTCCATCAACCTCGGCTTCGCCTACCGGCGATATGAGGCCGACGACAGGGAATGCCTGCTCGGCTTTGTGGATGTGCCGGGGCATATCGATTTCATCGGCAACATGCTCGCCGGCGTCGGCGCGGTGGACGCCGCCATGCTCGTGGTGGCGGCGGACGACGGCGTCATGCCGCAGACCATCGAGCACGCGGCGATTCTCGACTTGCTCGATATCCGCGCCGGCTGCGTGGCCCTGACCAAGATCGACCGGGCGAGCAAGACCCGGATCGGCAAGGTCAAGTCCCGGATTCGCGAACTCCTAGCCGGCGGCGTCCTGGCCGATGCGCCGGTTTTTCCGGTGTCCAATATCTCCGGCGAGGGCATCGACCGGCTCACGGATTTTCTGCACAAACTGCTGCTCGGCAAGTACCGGCGCGCGGCGAAAGCCGGCGAAAGCCGCTTCCGCTTTCTGGTGGACCGCAGTTTCAGCGTCCGCGGCATCGGCACCATCGTGACGGGAAGCTGCCGTTCCGGGGAAATTGCAGCGGGCGATGCCTTGCTGCATACCGGCAGCGGGTCCGAAGTCCGCCTGCGCGGCATCCGCGTACACGACCAGGACCGCGATCAGTTGCGCGAAGGCGAGCGCGGCGCGCTCAACATCACCCTCGACCAGGACCTCGCCAGCCGCGGCGACTGGCTGCTCGAATCCGGGCTGCACCAGCCCGTGAGCCGATTCGATGCGCGATTGCGGCTGCTGCCGGGAGTCGCGCAACCCAAACCCAATACCCGCTACCACCTGCACCTCGGCGCTGGGCATCATCTGGCCACCCTGCGCCAGCTCGGCGACAGCGACTGGTTCCAGTGCAAGACCCGGGAGCCCGTGCATGCCCTCCATGGGGATCACTTCATCCTGCGCGACCCCGCCGCGAGCCGCACCCTCGGCGGTGGAGCCGTGGTGGATATCTTCGTACCCGCCAGGGGCCGGGACACTCCCGAACGGCTGGCCTTGCTCGCCGCCATGGACCAGCCGGCGGATGCCGCCGGCAGCGCGCTGACCGCCCTGCTGCCAGAGGGGCTGGACCTCGACCAGTTCAGCCTGTGCCGCAATCTGTCAGCCGCAAGAGTGGAAGAGCTTGCCGGAAAACTGCAAAAACCGACCGCCAACTGCATGGCGCTGCGCATCGAAGGCGGTGAGTATCCGCGATTGCTCAGCCAGGAACATTTCAAGACGCACCGGGAAAACCTGCTCAGCGCCATTGCCGGCTACCACAGCGCCCATCCCGACCGCCAGGGCATTGGCGAATCGCAGTTGTCCGGGCTGGCCGGCGCAAAAGCGCGCAAGCCGCTGCTAAAGGCCCTGGCCACCCGGCTCCTCGAAGAAGGCGCCCTGCAACGCAGCGGCTCGCTGCTGCATCTGCCGGGCCACAGCACCCGCCTCGGCGAACAGGTCGAGCAACTCCTGGAAAAGCTGCGCCCCATTCTGCAACAGGCCGAACTCGTACCGCCGCGCACCCGGGAACTCGCGGAAATGACCGGCCTCACCCTGCCGGAACTCGAACAGGTACTGCGTCAGGCTGAAATCTCCAAACAACTGGTCAAGGTGGCCCCCAACCGCCACTACCTCCCGGAAACCGTTGACAAACTCGCCGCCCGGGTAGAACAAATGGCCACCCAAGCCAACGGCAACCAGGGTTTCACCGTAATCGCCTTCCGCAACGCCACCGGCATCGGCCGCAACCTGTGCATCGAGATCCTCGAATACTTCGACAGCATCGGCTTCACCCGGCGGGATGGGAATGTGCGGTTTTTGCGTACGGCAAAGAGATAGTACAACACCCGGGGAATAACGGATTTAAACTAGGGAAGCTCTGATTAAGTCAGAGCTTCCCTGCGGCACAGGGAAGTGCCGCCGAATTCGATGGGTGAAGGCAAGCGTTTTCGAAGCGCAGCTTCGAGCGCGGCCGCAACGATACGGAGCTATGCTCCGTGACTGGAGTAAGCCATTGAATTCGCGAGCAAAACAAAACCACGCTTTTGTTTTGCGATAATGAAAAACTCCACGGATGGAGTTTTTCAGAGAATACCTAGGGAAGCACTCCAACCAATACGAGCGGAACAGCGGGTACGCCCCTGCCTTGGCGAAGGACATTGAGTAAGTCGCGTTCGTAGTATGGAACGCCGCTCGACATTTCCTTTTCCAGATCTTTCATTGGGAGTATTTCTACCCCAACGTCAATTATGTCGGACACGTAGAAACTCAAGTGCTTGACGAACAGGTCATGCGCGACAAAAGCGTATTTGCCAAATTGGACCTCGACAGCCACACGGTCCTTCACAAAATCAGTCTGATTATAGGACATAATCGGCTCATGCCCCGCATCCTGAATTTTTTGTTTCTGTTCCTCAGGCGAAAGTCCGTAAATACCACGTAATAGCTTCTCGTCATCAGTGACCCAAAATGTGTTTCGGCGTTCGTCCCAGCCAGTCGATTCAAGACCCTCCTTGAATGCAACATTCATATCTTTGGGAGAGTACAGCAACTGCCCTGGCATCGTTTTTTCCTTTGAAATTTTCGTCTTGCACGCCGCTGCATCAACGCTGGCAATGACGTCCTGAACTTCCTGCCATAGTGCTGGTTTGTGTACAAACAAGTACTCTTCACCATTCAAATGAGAATACTTCGCTCCAATCTGCATCAGTGACCTCCTCTCGGCAAGCCTGGCTCGTATATGGGTTTCCCCATTGGCCTGGTTCGGAGAGTTCCTGAATCCATGTCATCTAGTCGGGATTGGGCGATATCAACATATTCCTGTACGATATCGCACCCATAACCTTGTCTGTTATGCATGGTCGCTGCGACGACCGTCGATCCGACTCCCATGTAAGGATCGAATACACAGTCACCCTCGTTGGTCATCGACAGGACCAAACGTTCGACAAGCTCCACAGGAAACTGGCATGGATGACATGTCTTCTCGGGATGATTACTTTTGACGTTGGGAAACGCCCAAACGTCGCTTGGATTTTTACCCTTCGGGTTGCCTGATAGTTTCCCCACATTCGGGCCCTTGAAGTGCCTTTTATTGGGATACTTAGAAGGCACCCTGATCGGATCCAGGTTCCATGTGTAATCGTCGCTTTTAGTCCACCAGTTGATCGTCTCATAGCGACCGGATAATCGATTCTTGCAATGAAGACCGTGGCCGAAATGCCAAACAATCCGATTGCGCAATTTTAGCCCTTTCGCTCGAAACAGCGGATACAAAAGCGTATCAATCGGCATAATCTCGCCATTTTGAACATAATTCCCCACTTGCCAGCAAACAGAGCCGCGATCATCCAACAGCCGAACACATTCATCAATCACACGCTCTTGCATCTTCAGATACTCGTTGAGGTCAGATCGCTCCTCGTATGATTTTCCGAGATTGTACGGTGGCGAAGTTACAATCAGTTTGAACATTGAATCGGGTAGTTTTTCCATGAACGGAATGTTGTCAGAGCAGGAGATCATGCCCCGCTTGCCTGTACTATAGGGCAGAGTTAGTTGAAAAGATGCCCCATCACCTTGCGGCGTGTAATTGCCGTTACTCCTTCCGTCTATCATCCGGGCGCTGCCTCTCTTTTCGCTCTCTTTCGAGTCCACCAATTTTCAAACCGGAACCGTGCAAGCAGCGGGCTGGCAAGGCACTTTTATTTCTTGATAAATCAGTTAGTTATGACAACAGTGGGCGATGCTGCCGTAGGCGAATTGTATACTGATGCCGAGCCGTTTGCCACGGTTATTCAATCTACCCCACCCTGAAGTACTGTCGCCTCGGGTCTTGCGGACCGGTTCCGATGACGCGCACCAGGCCCCGCTCGACGAGTTTGAGCAAGCGGCTGCGGGTGGCGCGGGGTGTCAGGCCGATGATATTGGCGATCTCTCTGGTCGATAGTCCTTTGTCATCCGCAAGGGTGTCGAGCACGGCCTGGTCGGTCCGGTCGACGCTGGGAGCGCTGATGCTGGACGTGTGGATCGTCACGCGGAATCGGGCGCCGATTTCTTCCAGGACGGGCGATGCCAGACCCGCGTCGCGGCAAACCGCAACCATGCGCTGAATGCCGCTGCCCCACTGTTCTATCAATCCCAGTTCATGGAATACGCGGCCGATGACTCGATTGCGCAGCTTGGACACGCCCTGGAGCAGATCATCCACCGTCAGGCCAAAAGGCAACAGGCCGGGGTTTTCGACTTCCAGCCGGTCGTCGAAAATGGAAACCCGGATGGGCGCGCCGTGCTGGGAATAGTCGGTGTGCACGATGGCGTTGATGATCGCCTCGCGCACCGCCACCGGCGGGAGGTTCCAGCGTTCCTCGCGACGTACGGCGCCGATCTCCATGCCATGCAGGGAATGCTTCTGAACGAATGCAATGGCCTCTTCCACGGCATGCAAGGGAAGGCTCCTGATTTCCAGTGTGTCGATAATATGGGCCTTGTCGGTCCCCCGAAAACGGCCCGCCTGAATCCATGCATCTGGAAAATAGTGATGACGTTGCTCGCCGAAAAGCAGCATCCCGCCAACCGTGGGCACCTTGCGCCCCTGGTGCTTTATCGTCAGCCGCAACGTATCCAGGTCAGTTCGTTTGAGTTTGCGTACAGATGCAAACGACTCGGAAGCAACCCGGAAGTCGATGGCTTCCGAGTTGCAGTCGGGCATCGCTTGTTCGTCGAAGGTTTCGCCGCGGGCAAAACGCCGCAGTTCATCGATCAATTCGCGGTCGGCGCGGCGGTTTGTCGAGCCGACCCGCACATAGGCGCCACCCTCAAGGCCGGCGCTTGCAAGGTAATGGGGACGGGCGGGACTTGGATGTACCTGAACCGCAAGGACATGAGTGCTGTGCCACGGCAATACCTCGACATCCAGAATGAGTCGCGGGAGAATGCTATCGCTGATCAGGTTTGCCAGACGTTCTTCCATGGCCAGCGGCTTCGCAACCCCGCGAATATTCCGCGTGGCATCCTCCACACCGACCAGCAGCACTCCACCCGCAGTGTTAGCGAACGCCACGATGGTGCGCAATACACCACCGGGAGATGAGAGGTCTCGCTTGAACTCCAGCGTCTTGCTCTCGGGCTGCTTTAGCAAATCAAGCAAATCCATAGCTCGGAAGTATACTCGGAAGTAGGCATTGCCGCAAAGCTTCCGAGTTGAGTCAAGCATTCTCTTGTTGACACTGAATTCCCTGCTGTCATTCTGCGCGGAGCGAAGCGCAGTCGCAGAATCTCAGGCCGAGCCTGCGCCAATGAGATTCTGCGACTGCGCGTAGAATGACGGGAAAGGGCCACGCAGAATGACAGGAAAAGGGGCGCGTGGATGACGGGAAAGAGGTGGCCCGGCTTGCTTTACCGGGGGTGTTCAAAAATGTAGTCTAGGGAATTCGATGGCGTAAGCCATTGAATTCGGGAGCAAAACAAAACCACGTTTTTGTTTTGCGATAATAAAAAACTCCACGGATGGAGTTTTTCAGAGAATACCTAGTGCGCTGTGCCTCGTTGGAGACGGCGGGAAAGCGGGAATAATGGGCCAGGAAATTACTACCGAGCGGTTCGACAGCGCGCAGTTCGAGAAATTCGGCAAGCGGTTGCGGGCGAATCTCCGGGCGCTGGAAATGCTGCTGCAAAGGCCGGGCTTTGGCGAAGGGGAGATTACCTTTGGCGCTGAACTCGAATTGTACATCGTCAATGCGCAGGGCCAGCCGCTGCACAAGAATCAGGAGATCATTGCGGAACTCGACGATCCGCAGCTTACCCTTGAGCTGAACCGCTACAACCTCGAATACAACTTCAGCCCCTGCCCCATTGCCGGGCATTGCTTCCGCCATACCCAGCGCGAGGCCAGCGCGGCCATCGACAAGATCAATGCCTGCGCGGCGCAGTGGGGCGGCGCGGTGGTGCCGGTGGGTATCCTGCCTACCCTGCAACAGTCCGACACCGGCTACGAGGCCATGACCAAGCTGCCGCGCTTCGAGGCGCTGACCCGGGAGTTGACCCAGATCCGGGGCGGGCCCTTCACGATCAATATTTCCGGGGACGACACCCTGCAGCTCGCCATGGATGACGTGACCCTGGAAGGCGCCAATACCTCCTTCCAGATTCATCTGCGGGTGCCGGCGGCGGAGTACGCCGAGTTTTACAATGCCGCCCAGTTGGTCACTCCCCTGGTGGTGGCGCTGGCAGCGAACTCGCCGACGCTGTTCGGCCACCGCCTGTGGCAGGAAACCCGCATCCCCCTGTTCAAGCAGTCCATCGACTGCCGCCCCCGGGACTCCATGCATCCGATTCCGGCCCGGGTCAATTTCGGCAATAACTGGATTCGCAGCGGCGCTTTCGAATTGTTCGCCGAGGCCGCCATGCTCTACCGGCCGATTCTGGCCACCTGTGACGAAGAGGACTCGGTGGCGGTGGTCGAGTCCGGCGGGATTCCCTCGCTGCATGAACTGCGGCTGCACCAGGGTTCGATCTGGCTCTGGAACCGCCCGGTGTACGACCCGGCCGACGGCGGCCATTTGCGCATCGAGTTTCGCGCCCTGCCGGCGGGGCCGAGCCTGGTGGACATGCTCGCCAATGCCGTACTCGCCATTGGCCTGACCAAGGTGATGCAGGAGCATATTCTCGACCTGTTGCCGGCGATTCCCTTCAACTACTGCACGGCGAACTTTTATCGCGCCGCCCAGCGCGGCCTTGAGGCCGACCTGTTCTGGCCTTCCCGGACCCAGATCCAGCCCGAGTATTATCCGGCGCCGGTGCTGCTGGAGAAGCTGCTGCCGAAAGTGCCGGAGAAGCTGGCCGCCATGGGCTTTCCCGAAGACGACTTCATGCCCCTGCTCCGGGTGATCGAAGAGCGCTTTGCGGCGCGCATGACCGGCGCCCGCTGGCAGCTCGACAAGGTCGCCGAACTGCGCCGGGACATGCACAAGCGCGAGGCCCTTATCGAAATGCTCAGCCAGTACCGCGCCAACAGCGCCGCCAACATCCCGGTGGCGCAATGGAAGTAGCCCGCAAGGACGCGGCGGTAGTGGCCCCCGGGCTGTTCCACCACTGGCGCGACCCGGACCCCCAGGCCATCGGCGCCAGCGCGATCGAGTTTCTGCATCGTCTGCACGGCCCCACCTGCATCCACCTGACGGGCAACGACAGCAGCCGCTTGCGGGCGGTGACCACACTCCTCCACGGCAATGAACCCGGCGGCCTGTTCGCCCTGTACGAATTGCTGCGGCTCGGCCTGCGCCCGGCGGTGAACATGCTCTGCTTCATTCCCTCGGTGGATGCGGCCAAGCAGGAGCCGGGCTTTGTCTACCGGATGCTGCCCCACTGCAAGGATCTGAACCGCTGTTTCACCACGCCCTGGGGCGATACCGAGATCGATCGGGTCGCCCGGGAAATGATGGAGCTGATCGACGCCGCCGGGCCGGAATGCGTGGTGGATGTTCACAATACTTCCGGTTCGAGCCCCTCTTTCGGCATCAGCACGGTGATGGCACCGCAACACGCAGCGCTGATTTCCCTGTTCACCCAGCGCATGATCGTCACCGATTTGCGGCTCGGCTCATTGATGGAGCGCACCCGGGACGACATGCCCATCATCACCATCGAATGCGGCGGCGCCGAGGACCGGGAATCCGCGCTGCTTGCCGGGGAAGGCCTGACGCGGTACTTCACTTTCGAGAATGTGCTGGAGGCGAGCCAGTCCGAAATGTCGCTGGAGTACTTCCATCACCCCATGCGGCTGGAACTCGCGCCGGGCAGCGAAATCGCCTATGGCGAACACAGCCTGCTTGCGGATGGCGTAACCCTGCTGCCTTCGGTGGAGAACTACAATTTCGGCCATGTGGGCGCCGACACCCTGCTGGGATTTGTTTCCGGCGCCTTGGCAGGCAATCTGCGGATTCGCAATGGCAATGGCGAACTGCCGGTGGCAGAGTATTTCCAGCTTGTTGAAGGGCGCCTGTATCCGAAGCGGAAACTGAAACTGTTCATGGTTACCACCAATCCGGAAATCGCCCGCAAGGACTGCATGTTTTATCTGACCGAAGCTTGAGTTCGGCGCCTGTGTCCCGAGATTCTGCGACTGCGCTTCGCTCCGCGCAGAATGACGGGTGGGAGGGGCTCCGCGCAGGCTCCTGGAATGGGCGCTTCCTGAAATACCCGGAGCCGAAGCCGTAGCGCCACGGCGGGTGGCGGGTTCTTTACAGCACTGTCATAAAAATCCCCGGCTGGACTATGGCCGGGGCGGGTCATCGGTGATTTAATACCGCCGGGGCGAATGCCTCCCGCCACCAGGGGAACTTTCCAACCGATTCCAAAGGGCTTTCATGTCTGAAGTCATCGCGCAGTACGGCACGATTTTTCTCGCCATGGCCGTGCTTTTCGGCTTTTTCATGGCCTGGGGCGTGGGCGCCAACGATGTGGCCAACGCCATGGGCACCTCGGTGGGCGCCCGGGCCATCACCATCAGGCAGGCCATCCTGATCGCCATGGTGTTCGAGTTCGCCGGGGCCTATCTGGCGGGAGGCGAGGTTACCGAAACCGTCCGCAGCGGCATTATCGATCTGGAAGGCGCCGGGCTGGAGGAAAACCCGGAACTGCTGGTGTACGGAATGCTGTCCTCGCTGCTGGCGGCGGGGGTGTGGCTGCTGGTGGCGTCCTGGCGCGGCTGGCCGGTTTCGACGACGCATTCCATCGTGGGGGCCATCATCGGCTTTGCGGCGGCGGGTATTTCCCTGGATTCGGTCATGTGGGGCGAAGTGGCCGCCATTGCCTCAAGCTGGGTGGTGTCGCCGGTATTCTCCGGCGTCATCGCCCTGGGCCTTTTTCTCAGCGTACAGAAACTGGTGCTCGACACCGACGACCCACTCGCCAATGCGCGGCGTTATGTGCCCTGGTACATCTTTCTGGTGGGATTCATCATCTCGCTGATGACCATGATCAAGGGCCTGAGCCAGACCAGCCTCGAATTCAACTTCGCCCAGACCGCCCTGGTGGCGGCCAGCGTGGGCCTGGTCACCATGGGGCTTGGGATCCTGCTGCTGCGGCGGCTGGCGCTGGACGCGCCCGGGGACGGCCATGAACTCGACAACCTGGAGAAGGTGTTCGGCGTGCTGATGGTGTTCACCGCCTGTTCCATGGCCTTCGCCCACGGCTCCAACGATGTGGCCAACGCCATCGGCCCGCTGGCGGCGGTGGTGGGCGTGGTCCAGACCGGCGGCATATTCGCCCGGGAATCCTCGGTGCCCGAGTGGATTCTGCTGCTGGGCGGCACCGGCATCGTCATCGGCCTGTCCACCTGGGGCTACCGGGTCATCATGACCATCGGCAGCAAGATCACCCATCTCACCCCAAGTCGCGGATTCGCCGCCGAACTTGCCGCGGCCACCACCGTGGTGATCGCATCCGGCACGGGCATTCCGGTTTCCACGACCCACACCCTGGTGGGCGCCGTGCTCGGCGTGGGGCTCGCCAAGGGCGTCAGCGCGCTGAATCTCGGCATGGTGGGCCGCATCGTGCTGTCCTGGCTGATTACCCTGCCCGTGGGCGCGGTGCTGTCGATTCTGTTCTTCTTCCTGTTCCGGGCGGTGTTTGCCTGATCAGGACACGGGTATTCGTTCCATGGCAACAACAGCCCGGGCCTGTATTCACCGGGATGAAAATCAAGTAAGCTTCGCGGGTTACAAAACCTTTCCGGCAATGCGGGGTCGGCCCATGGCGGTTCTCGCCGGCCCCGGATTGGCCGGACTGCTTGCGGGATGCGGGACAGGAGCAAATTGATGTATCACGCCGAGATCACCGGCTGGGGCATGTGTGTGCCGCCGGCGAGGCTCACCAATCACGATTTGGCCACTTTTCTCGACACTTCCGATGAATGGATCGTCACCCGGTCCGGCATCCGGGAGCGGCGCGTCAGCCACGTCAATTTTTCCGAACTCGGCCTCGTTTCCGCCCGGCGCGCACTCGCCGCGGCCGACATGGATCCGGCCGAGCTTGACCTGATCATGCTGGCCAGCCTGACCAATGACAGCTACTGCCCCAATACCGCCGCCATCATCCAGGACGAACTCGGCGCCCGCAAGGCGGCGGCGGTGGACATCAACACCGCCTGCACCGGATTTCTCTACGGCATGCACCTGTGCCGGGGCCTGATCGCCACTGGCCAGCACCGCAAGATCCTGCTCATCGGCGGCGAATACATCACCCACTATCTGAACTGGAGCCAACGCAACTCGGCGATTCTGTTCGGCGACGCCTGCGGCGCGGTGATCATCGAGCCCAGCGAGAAACCCGTGGGGCTGCTGGCCTCGCGCATCGGCTGCGAGGCCGACGCCAAAAACGCCATTCAGATCACCAATTTCGGCTCCGCCTACGAACGGCTCACCGATGACTTTCTCTATGTGGAATGGAACTTCGACGGTCGCGAAGTATTCAAGCGCGCCGTGCGCAGCATGGCCCAGGCCTGCATCGACGTGCTGGAGGAGGCCAATGTCGCCATCGAAGACGTGGCCCTGGTGGTGCCCCACCAGGCCAACAAGCGCATCCTCGACGCACTCGCCGCCCGCCTCGGCGTCCCCGAGGAAAAGGTGATCATCAATGTGGACAAGTACGGCAACACCTCGGCGGGCACGATTCCCGTGGCGCTTGCCGAAGCCCTGGACCAGGGCCGCATACGGCCCGGGGACTACGTGCTGTCGGCGGCTTTCGGCGCCGGGTTGACCTGGGCCGCGGGCCTGATTCGCTGGGGCGAGCGGGTAACGCCGCGCAAAACCAGCGACGCTGAACTGCCGCCCTGCGACAAGACCGCCCTGGAACTGCTGGCGCCGCATATCCAGCGCTATCAGCGCCACGCCGAACGCAGGAATGGCGCCGCCGCCGAAGCGGACGCCGCGTCAGCCGAAACCCCCTTGATCTGAGTGAACCCGGTCCGATTCTGAATGCAACAAGCAGGAGTGAAGCTGTAATGCTGAGTCTGAGTGTTGTCATCTTTCTGGCCATCGCCGCCGTGATCTTTGCCTTCTGGTGGCAAAGCGACAAGATCAAGCGCCTCACGGTGGCCTACGCCCGGCGCTACTGCCGGCACCGGGGCCTGCAATTGCTCGACCAGACCACGGTGCTGCGCGGCATCTGGATCAGCCGCGACGAGGACGGCTTCCTCGCCGTGGGAAGGCGCTACCAGTTCGAATTCTCCACCACCGGCGAGCACCGCTACAGCGGCGGCATATCCGTGCTTGACACCAAGCTGGTCGCAGTGGAGACCGAAGCCTACGCCATTCCCGCGGACTGATCCGCGGGCCGGGAGATCGACGCCCGCAGCCCCGGCAAGTACAGCAGCAGGGCGCAGGCTCTCGCCACCACAAAGACGATCATCGCCTGCCACAGGCCGGCAACCGCCATGCTTCCCGCAAGCAGCCACCAGGCGGCAAGGAAGACTCCGGCAGCCAGCAGGGCGGCATTGCGCAACTGCCGGGTATGGGAAACACCGATGAAAATGCCGTCCAACTGAAAGGCGGCGAAGCAGAGCAGGACGTAGACCACCGCATAATGCAGCAATTCTCCGGCGGCGCGGCGCACCTCGGGGATGTCCGTAAGCCAGGACACGAATTGCTCTCCCCCCAGCATCAGCAGCAAGGCGAGCAGGATGGATGTCCCGCAGGCAATCGCAGCCGAACGGCGCACCGCGAGATCGAACACATCGCGCCGCCCCGCCCCGGCCGCCTTGCCCGCCACCGATTCCACCGCATAGGCGTAGCCGTCGAGAAAAAAGGCCGCAAAGGCCAGAAACTGCAGCAGGATATGGTTGGCGGCCAGGGTCACGTCGCCGAAGCGGGCGCTCTGGTTGGTGAAAAAGGCGAAGGAAAGCACCAGGGTCAGCGTGCGCAGGAGAATATCGCCATTGGCGGAGAATGTGCGCCCCAGGGCCTGACGGTCGAGAATCCGTGCCAGCGGCCAGAAGGCTTCTCCCGCCGGCTTCCCTGCCGCAAGCTCGCGCCACAACAGGAACCCGCCGAAAACCAGGGTGGCCCATTCCGCGAGCAAGGTGCCCAGGGCAATGCCCGGGACACCCATCTGCAGCACACCGGCAAAAAGCAGGTCGAGAGCGATATTGAGCCCATTCAGAAACAGTTGCAGCATCAGCAGCAGCCGGCCCCGGCCCAGCCCCACCAGAATTCCCGACAGGGCGAATACCGACAAGGCCGCCGGAGCGCCCCAGATGCGGATGCGGTAATACTCCCGGGCCGCCGACTCCACCGAAGCGCTGCCGTCGAGCAGGAAGAAGGCAATCCACTCCACGGGCGCTTGGGCCAGCAGCAGCAACGCGCCGAGCGCCAGGGCAAGCAGCAGCGCCCGGCCCATGATGGCGCGCACTTCAGCCTCGTTCCCCGCCCCCGCCGCCCGGGCGGCAAAACCGGTGGTGCTCATGCGCAGAAAACCGAAACTCCAGTACGCCATGGAGAAGATCAGCGCGCCGAAGGCGATCGCCCCAAGCGCCGCGGTATCGCCCAGATTGCCGATAATCGCGGTATCCGCCAGCCCGAGCAGCGGCCCCGCCATATTCGCCAGAATCAGCGGCACTGCCCGCAGCAGCAGGCCGCGATGGGTGATTTCCGCAGGATTTGTCATAAATTAGGGCAGTAGGGCATGGTCTGAAAGCCGGACGATGGCATCGCCTCGCAGGTGGGCGATGCGCTTGTGGAGTGACTCAAAATCTTCGGTCAGTCGCCATTTTGTGTTTACGAAAAAATTGTTGGGTATCATGCATATGTACAAGTTACTCCAAAGATTCATTATATTTCAGTATTTAAGGATAAGAACCAGCCATTCTCATTATGGCAATGGGCGCGCTCATGTCAGTCATCCCGCGCGCAGTCGCGGGATCTCATTGCGTGGCCACCGCAAGAGATTCTGCGACTACGCTTCGCTTCGCGCAGAATGACGTAGGGGGAGGGCTTCGCTTCGCGCGGAATGACATGCGGGTTGGGGCGCCGAAATGGGAATTGCCGGGTCAATTGAACCGCACTGGCCTTTGGCATATAGTCCCGGTCGGGATTTCCCCGCCTTTTTTCCGGGACGGTTGATGGCCCTGAATTTTCTATCCCTGCCGGACATTCCGCCCCGGCTCCGTCCCAAGCTTGTCCGGGGCCCGCGAATCCCGCCCGTGCTGCGCGATCTGGCGCGGGCATTCGGCGACAGCGTTCGCGACCTGACGCCCATCGTTTCGGTAATCGCTTTCTTCCAGATTCTGGTGCTCGGCCAGGCGCCCGACGACTTCCTGACGATCCTCGCCGGTATGTTATGCGTCGCCGCGGGATTGACCCTGTTCGTGGCCGGGCTCGAAATGGCGCTGTTTCCACTCGGCGAAAGCATGGCGAACGGCTTCGTGCACAAGGGCAGCCTCAGCGCCCTGATCGCCTTCGCCTTTGCCCTGGGCTTCGGCACCACGGTCGCCGAGCCCGCGCTGATCGCGGTTTGCGCCGAGGCGGCCCGAGCGGCAGCGGTCGCGGGCGTCATTGCCGACGACCCGGCCGCAATCGCCCGGTACGCGCTGGAATTGCGCTTTGTGGTCGCCTTCGCCGTGGGCATCGCCATCGTCATAGGCGTGACCCGTATCCTCATGGGTTGGCCGATCCACTGGCTGATTATCGGCGGCTATGCGCTCGTCGTCGTGATGACCACACTCGCGCCCCGGGAGATCATCAGCATCGCCTATGACTCCGGGGCCGTCACCACTTCCACGATCACCGTGCCCATGGTCACCGCGCTCGGGGTCGGCCTGGCGAGTTCGATCCGCGGGCGCAACCCCATGCTCGACGGCTTCGGCCTGATCGCTTTCGCATCCCTGACGCCGATGATCTTCGTCATGGGCTATGGCATGGCCACCAACTGATGGACTGGGCAGGACTCATATTCTCGACCTTCTTCGGCACCCTGCGCGATGTATTCCCCATCGTACTCGTGGTTGTCGTGTTCCAGTTCCTCGTGCTGCGCCGGGGTCTGGCCAATCCGGCCCGGGTGCTGACCGGATTCGTATTCGTGGTGCTCGGCATCGTGCTGTTCCTGATCGGCCTGGAAACGGCGATCTTTCCACTCGGCCGCGGCATGGCGGAGCAGTTGATTACCCAGGCCATCTCCGGCGTCAACGGCGATGGCTGGCTCAGATACGGATGGATCTATCTGTTCGCCTTCGCCATCGGCTTCAGCACCACCATGGCCGAACCCTCGCTGATTGCGGTGGCGGGCAAGGCGGGAGACATTTCCGGCGGCTCGGTGGGCGTTTTCGGACTGCGCCTCGCGGTGGCCCTGGGCGTCGCGACGGGCATCACCCTGGGCGTCTACCGGATCATCCACGGGCTGCCGATTCACTGGTTCATCATTGCCGGCTACCTGGTGGTGGTGATGCTGACCGCCACCGCGCCGCGAAAAATGGTCCCGCTGGCTTACGATTCCGGCGGCGTGACCACATCCACGGTCACGGTGCCCCTCGTTGCCGCGCTCGGCCTCGGGCTCGCCGGCGCGGTGCCGGGGCGCAATCCGCTGATCGACGGTTTCGGGCTGATCGCCTTCGCGGCCCCGTTCGCCATCATCAGCGTGCTGGCCTACGCCCAGCTTTCCGTAACCATGTCCCGCAAGGGCTGAAAGAGAGGTTCCCGCAAATGAAGTTCAAACTGATTGCGGCTTTCGTCGATGACCGGCTGACCGACAAGGTCGTCAAGGCGGCGCGGGAACGCGGCGCAACCGGCGCCACCATCATCCCCACCGCGCGGGGCGAAGGTCTGGATGCGCCCAAAGGCATACTGGGACTGTCGTTGGGCTCGCGCCGGGATGTGGTGCTGTTCACGGTGGAACAGAACATGAGCCGTCCTATACTTGAGGCGATCTGCAAGGCGGGCGAGTTCGAGGAAAAATCCGGCGCCGGGATTGCCTTGCAGCTCGACGTGGAGGACGTGGTGGGCGTGTCGGGGCAGGTGGACAAGCTGGCGCGGGCATTGGGCGATAGTATTTAATGGGGAAATTCACGGAGACCGGCAAATGAGCGACAAGAGCGTGGTAACCGTCCGCGAAGTCATGAACCAGCGCTATGTCCGCGTCAGCGGAATGGACACCGTGGCGGAAGCCTTTCTGCAAATGCGCGAGGCCGACGCCCACTGCATGATCGTGGAACGGCGAGACGAGGCTGACGAATTCGGCCTTGTGCTGTACACCGACATCGCCCGCAAGGTCATCGGGCCGGACCGTTCGGTGGAGCGGGTTCGCATCTATGAAATCATGAGCAAACCGGTGCTTTCGGTGCATCCGGGCATGAATATCCGCTACGCTTCGCGGCTGTTTGAACATTTTCGCATCCGGGTGGCGCCGGTGGCGGAAGACGGAGAGGTAATCGGCATCGTCACCGACCGGGATATCGTGATGCAGGGGCTTGCCCAGTTGCTGGAGAGCCCGGCCGGGTAGCAGAAATCATGAGCCAGAACAAAGCAGAAGAATTCAATTTCGAAGCAGGACTCGGCGAACTCGAGCAGCTTGTCACGCGCATGGAAGAGGGCGAACTCGGCCTGGAAGAGTCGCTGCAAACCTTTGAACAGGGCGTCAGGCTCGTCAAGCAATGCCAGCAGGCCCTGGCGCAAGCCGAGCAGAAGATCAAGGTGCTGGTTTCCGCCGACGGCGAAACCGAAGATCTCAAGCTCGACTCGACCGGGGACTGACGCCGGGGAGCGGTCATGACCCTGGCCTTTGACGAATTCCGGGAGACCTGCCGGCAGCGGGTAGACCGGAACATGGCGGCCTCCCTCGACGCCGCGCCGCCGCCCTGCCCCGGGCTCGAAGAGGCGATACGCTATGTGCTCCTCGCCGGCGGCAAGCGCGTGCGGCCATTGCTTGTCTACGGCGCCTGCCGGGCCCTGGGCGGCAAGTTGGCCGATGCCGACGCCGCCGCCTGCGCGGTGGAGTTCATCCATGCCTATTCCCTGATCCACGACGATTTGCCGGCGCTGGACGATGACGATCTGCGCCGGGGCCGGCCAAGCCTGCACAGAGCCTTCGATGAGGCCACCGCCATTCTCGCCGGCGACGCCCTGCAAAGCATGGCGTTTGAGATGCTTGGCGCATCCGGCGGCAATGGCAACCGCGCGGAGATGGTGCGGGAACTTGCCCGGGCGGCCGGCCCCAGGGGCATGGTGGCAGGGCAGGTACTCGACCTTGCCGCCGACAGCGCCCACACCTCGCTGGAGGAACTCGAATCCATCCATTCGCTCAAGACCGGCGCCCTGATTCAGGCCAGCGTGGCGCTCGGGGCCATGAGCACCGGCAAGGCCGCGCCAGAACAGCTAGCCGGCCTGCGTGATTACGGCCGCTGTATCGGCCTCGCCTTCCAGATTCGGGACGATATTCTCGATGTGGTTTCCGATACCGCCACCCTCGGTAAACCACAAGGCTCCGATGAGGCGCGGGACAAGACCACCTATGTCTCCCTGCTCGGGCTGGATGCGGCCCGGAACCAGGCGCGGGAACTCGCCGCGGACTCCCTGGCGGCAATCAGGGACTTCGGGAATTCCGCCGCGCCCCTGCGTCAGCTCGCGGATTACATCGTCGAGCGAATCGACTAGGAGCCTGCGCCGCAGGAACGCCATCGCTGTCATCCTGCGCGCAGTCGCGGGATCTCATCGCGTGGCCACTGCAAGAGATTCCGCGACTTCGCTTCGCTTCGCGCGGAATGACATGAAGCCTGGAGCGCCATAATGAGAATTGCTGTAGGCGTAGCGCTGTATTCCGGCAGGCTTGATGCGGTATCCTTTCCGATTTGAAGGAGTGCGTGAAACGGCATGCTCACGGAAATACCAACAACAAGACCTGAAACGCCGCTGCTCGACGAGATCGATTCACCGGCGGACCTGCGTGAACTCGAAACCGGTCAACTTGAGGCGCTCGCGGATGAATTGCGGGCGTACCTACTCTACTGCGTGGGCAAGACCGGCGGCCACCTCGGCGCGGGCCTTGGCGTGGTCGAGTTGACCATCGCCCTGCACTACATATTCGATACCCCAAACGATCGGCTGGTATGGGACGTGGGCCACCAGGCCTACCCACACAAGATTCTTACCGGCCGCCGGGAAAGCATGCAGACGATTCGCCAGGCCGGTGGACTCGCGGCCTTCCCCGCCCGCGCCGAGAGCGAATACGACACTTTTGGCGTCGGCCATTCGAGTACCGCAACCAGCGCCGCCCTGGGCATGATGGTGGGGCGCCGCATGAACGGGAAAAGCCACAAGATCGTCGCCGTGGTGGGCGACGGCGCCATGACCGCGGGCATGGCCTTTGAGGCGATGAACCATGCAGCCCACCTCGAAGAGGACATTCTCATCATCCTGAACGACAACAACATGTCGATTTCCCACAATGTGGGCGGCCTGTCGAACTATTTCGGGAGACTGTGGGCGAGCAAGTCCTACAATTTTTTCCGCGCCGGCAGCCGCAAGGTGCTTGCCAGGGCGCCCAAGGCGCTGCGGGCGGCCGACCAGACCGAAAAGTACATGAAAGGCATGCTCTCGCCCGGCACGGTCTTTGACCAGCTCGGCTTCAACTACATGGGCATCATCAATGGCCACAGCCTGCCGCAACTGCTGGAAGTGCTGGCCAACATCAAGGACCTCAAGGGCCCCCAGCTGCTGCACATCGTCACCCAAAAAGGCAAGGGTTACAGCGAATCCGAAAGCGACCCGTTCGGGCTGCACGCCATCGGCAAGGTCGCACCGCTTGCCGAGGCGAAAAAGGTCCCGGGCGGCAAGGCCGCGAGCGCGCCCGCCTATTCCCAGGTTTTCGGCCAGTGGCTTTGCGAAACGGGCCGGCGGGACGAAAAGCTCGTGGCGATCACCCCGGCCATGGGCCAGGGCTCGGGCATGGTGGAGTTTTCCCGGGAATTTCCCGACCGATTTCACGACGTCGCCATCGCCGAGCAGCACGCGCTCACCTTCGCCGCCGGGCTTGCCTGTGAAGGACTCAAACCGGTGGTGGCGATCTACTCGACCTTCCTGCAACGCGCCTACGACCAGTTCATCCACGACATTACCCTGCAGAATCTCGATGTGCTGTTCGCCATCGACCGCGCCGGCCTCGTGGGAGAAGACGGCCCCACCCACGCCGGCAGCTTCGACCTGACCTACCTGCGCTGCGTGCCCAATATCCTGGTCATGGCGCCCAGCGACGAAGAGGAAACCCGCCTATTGCTCTGCACCGGCTATGAGCATACCGGGCCCGCCGCCGTGCGCTATCCCCGGGGCAAGGGACCGGGCGCGGCGATCAGCGGCGACTGGAAGAGTGTTCCCATCGGCGAAGCCGTGCTGCGGCGCCGGGGAGGCACTGTGGCGATTCTGGCTTTCGGCAGCATGGTGGCGCCGGCCCTGGAAGCGGCGCAAGAGTTCGACGCCACGGTATACGACATGCGCTTTGTCAAACCCATCGACGAAGACGCCATCCGCACCGCCGCGGATTCCCACGATTTGCTGGTCACCGTGGAGGAAAACGCCATCATGGGCGGCGCCGGGGCGGCGGTTGGCGAGGTCCTGCTGCACTATGGCTATCAGCTTCCGGTACTCCAGCTCGGTCTGCCGGACCGGTTTCTCGAACACGGCAAGCCCGCCGACATGCTGCGCGATGTCGGCCTTGACGCCCGGGGCATTTCGGCTTCGATCAGCACCCGGCTCAAGGCGGAAAAGATTAGCCGCCGGGCAGTTTGAATCGGGATTTTTCGACCATGGAAACCGACCGCAACCTGCGTCACAAGCGCGCCATGAAGCGCAGAAAGGCCCATGTGGACAGCCGCATCGCAGCCGCCACAGAAGACCGGGGACTGCTGCTCGTTCTCACCGGCAACGGCAAAGGCAAGAGTTCTTCGGCGTTCGGCATGCTGGCGCGAAGCGTCGGCCACGGCATGCGCTGCGCCGTGGTGCAGTTCATCAAGGGCACCTGGGAGTGCGGCGAGCATCTGCTGTTCGCGGAACATCCGCTAGTGGAGTTTCACGTCATGGGAACCGGATTCACCTGGGAAACCCAGGATCGGGAATCCGATATCGCCGCGGCAAAACAGGCCTGGAGCAAGGCCGAAACCCTGCTTGCGGATGAGTCGGTCCAACTCGTCATACTCGACGAACTCACCTACATGCTCACCTACGGCTATCTCGACAAGTCCGCGGTGCTGGAAGCCCTGAGCGCCAGACCATCCCGGCAGCATGTGGTGATCACCGGGCGCAACGCCAGCCGCGAACTGCTGGAAATCGCCGACACGGTGAGCGAGGTAAAGGACGTGCGCCACGCTTTCAACCATGGAGTGAAAGCGCAAAAGGGGCTGGATTACTGAGCGGAGCCAAGGCTGGCGTTATGGAACAGCAGGCTGGCGCGACTGCCGCCATCTTCCACACTGAGCAGAATCCGGCTCAGGCATGCGAAGGGAATGTTCAGCGGATTGCTTTGATTCAGCGGCATGCCGAGTACGCTGGGCAGGATGACCCGCATTACGCCGCTGTGGGTCACGATCAATACATGGCTGCCGTCGGGCAGTTCTGAAATCCCCTCCCAGGCTTGCAGCACCCGGTCGCGGAAATCGACGAAGCTTTCGCCATTGGGCGGCGCCAGGGCGGTGATGTCCTCCCGGAAACCGCGGAACTGCGAGGCCGCCAGCTTGCGCCACTCGCTGATCGGCATGCCGTCCCAGTCGCCGTAGTCGATTTCCTGCCACTGATCTTCGATTCGCAGCGCAAGCCGCCGGCTCTGGGCCAGGTGATGGGCGAAGTCCCGGCAACGCCTCAGCGGCGAAGCGTACAGGTGGGTCCAGTTCGCGTCCGCGCGCTCGGCTGACGCTCCCATTTGCCTCCAGCCCCTGGAGGTGAGTTCGGGATCGATCCGCCCCCGCAGGATATCGCCCCCACCGGGTTCGCCGTGGCGCAGCAAGTCCACCGTGATGTGTTTATTGGCTGGGTTCATGGGTGTCCTGTTCCAGGATTTTTCCTCCCGCGTCATTCTGCGCGAAGCGAAGCGCAGTCGCAGAATCCCCCGCCGATTACCGTTGCGTCAGATTCGGGAGATTCCGCGACTGCGCGCGGAATGACGGGGGATCATCCCATGTGCCCGAGTTTGGCGATCTTTACCGCCAGATAGCTCTCGTTGTGGGGATTGGCGCCGGTGTGGATGGGGAGCACTTCGCTGACTTCGATGCCCATGTCGCGCAGGGCTTCGACCTTGGCGGGGTTGTTGGTAAACAGCCTGACATTGCGGATGTCGAGGAAATCGAGCATGGGCTTGCATATCCGGTACTCCCGGCTGTCGGGCTCAAAGCCGAGTTGCACATTGGCTTCCACGGTATCGGCACCCTGATTGTCCTGCAGGGAATAGGCCTTGAGCTTGTTCAGCAAGCCGATGCCGCGGCCTTCCTGGCGCAAGTAGAGAATCAGTCCCCGCCCCGCTTCGCCGATTCGCTTCATGGCCAGTTCGAGTTGCGAGCCGCAGTCGCAGCGCAGGCTGAACAGGGAATCGCCGGTGAGGCATTCCGAATGGATGCGGCACAGCAGCGGTTCACCGTTTCGCAAATCGCCCAGAGCCAGGGCGACATGCTCCTTGTCGGCTTCCAGGTCCCTGAAGCCATGAATGACGAACTCGCCCCACCTGGTCGGCAGTCGGGCCGATGCGACAAACTCGATGCTCAATTCGACTTCCCCGGATTCGCTTCGCCACAACGCTCAGACGAGCAGATAGATGCTCCACATGCAAAAGGCGGCCATTATACCCGCAAGCACATCGTCAAGCATGATGCCCGCGCCGCCTTGCAGATTGCGGTCGAACCACTTGATGGGCCAGGGTTTGAGAATGTCCAGCACGCGGAACAGCGCAATGCTTCCCAGCGCCCAGGGCAGGCCGGCGGGAGCCAGCGCCAGGCTGATCCAGCAACCGGCGAATTCGTCCCAGACGATGCCGGGATGGTCGCCAATCCCGCGCCGCGCCGCGCTGCGGCCACAAATCCAGAAGCCCGCCAGGGTCGCCAGTATGGGCAATAACAGGCTGTGGGGCGTCTGCGCCGGCAGGGCGAACCAGATGGCCGCGGCCACAAGGCTGCCGGCGGTGCCCGGCGCCCAAGGCGAAAGCCCGCTGCCGAATCCGAAGGCCAGCAGGTCCACGGGATTCCGCAGCAGTTCGGAGAACCTGGGATTTGCCGCGGATTGGCCCGGGGGCTCGTTCACGGCCTCATCCCTGGTCGGCGCCGGAGAAATGATCAAAGGACAACCAGCCGGAGCTTTCCACGCCGGGGCAGTGAACTCCCTCTCCGGCGATCACCTCGCCAATGCGGGTCAGCGGCAGAACCAGGCCGGCGGCGATTGCCATGAGTTGCGATTCATTCGCCGGATCGCTGGTAAAGCACAGTTCGTAATCGTCGCCGCCGCAAAGCGCGGCGCGCAGGCGCGATTGCTTCCCGGCGCAGCGCCGGGCCGCCGGAGAATACGGCAAAGCTCCGGCATCCAGCACAATGCCGGCTTCGCTTGCCGCGGCCAGATGTCCGGCATCGCCGAGCAGACCATCGGAAACATCGATGGCGCTTGCGATGAACGGCGCGGCGGCAAGTGCGAATTCGATACGGGGAGTCGGGTTGTAAAAGGCCGCGTGGAAATGCGCCCGGCAGTCGGGCGGCAATTCATCCGGCGGCAGGCGGAGCCGCGCGCCCCGCGCCTCAAGGCCGAGGCTGGCGAGCCCGAGCGCGCCGTCGCCGGCATGGCCGGTGATGTACACACCCTGCCCGGGGGCAGCCCCACCGCGGCGCAGTTCGCGCCCCGCTTCACAAAGACCGTGAACCTGAATCGCGATCTGCAATGGTCCAAGGCTGAGGTCGCCGCCCACCAGCGGGCAGCGGTGCGCCCCGGCGACTTGCGCGAGGCCGCGGCTGAAGGGCTCCAGCCAGTCCGGGTCTGCGGAGGGCAAGGTCAGCGCCAGGGTGAAACAGAGCGGCTCCGCCGCCATGGCCGCGAGATCGCTGAGATTCACCGCCAACGCGCGGCTGCCAACCGACTCGGCCGGGGCATCGGCGGGGAAATGCGTTCCCGCGGTCAGCACATCGGTGGATGTTACCAGGTACCTGCCTTGGGGTATGCGCAGCACCGCGGCGTCATCGCCGATGCCGAGTTCGATTTCAGCACGCGGCAGAGCGAGTTCCGGCATGGCAAAGTAGCGGCGGATGATGTCTTGTTCGCTGGTGGACACGCGCAGGCTCGTCAGTTCCGGGCGGCTTCCGCGCCGCGCAGTATGGGGGCGAGCTTATCGAGCACCGCATTGACGTACTTGTAGCCGTCGGTGGCGCCGAAAATCCGGGCGAGCTCCACGGATTCGTTGATGACCACGCGATAGGGAGTTTCCGGCAATCGGGCGAGTTCAAAAGTTCCAAGCCAGAGCACGGCCTGCTCCACGGGATCGAGCTTGCGCTGGTCGAGCGCCGGCGCAAGTTGTTCTTCGAGTTCGCGCCTGCCATCGGCGACCGCCGGAAACAGGCGGTTGAAGTAGTCCCAGTCGATGCGGCCGCCGGCGTCTTCCCGCAGTTGCCTGGCGATGATTCGCGGGTCGTTGTCCGACAGAATCCACTGGTACAGCGCCTGCAGGGCCAGTCGCCGCGCGCCGCGGCGCCGGGAAGGCAGGCGCCTGGGCTGGGTAACGCCGCTCACGGGGAGGCCAGACGTGCCTGCAAACTGACCATTTCCATGGCCGCCAGCGCCGCTTCCGCTCCCTTGTTGTCGCTGGGGCAGGAGCGGGCTTCGGCCTGCTCGACGGTTTCCACCGTCAATACCCCGAGCGTGACCGGCTTGCCGCTTTCCAGCATGACCTGGCGCAGGCCGCAGACGCATTCGCCGGCCACATGCTCGAAATGCGCGGTTTCGCCGCGAATCACCGTACCCAGGGCAATCACCGCATCGATGTCCTCCCGCCGCGCCAGGGTCTGCACCGCCAGTGGCAACTCCCAGGCCCCCGGCGTCTGGACGATCTGGATTCGCTCCCGGGGCACGCCCTGGGCGATGAGGGTTTGCAGGGCGCCATCAAGCAGCCGTTCCACGATAAAACTGTTGAAGCGGCTCATGGCGATGGCGTAGCGCGCCTCGCCCGGCTGCAAGTCTCCCTTGAGCACCGTGTTGGCGTTCATCCGGCTTTTCCTTCATTGTGCGTTGCGCCATTGCGCGACTTGCGGAAGCGCACGAATTCCTCCACTTCCAGGTCAAAACCGGAAATCGCCTTGAAGCGTGCCGGGTGGCTCAGCAGCCGCATCCTGCCCACGCCGAGATCGCGCAGAATCTGGGAGCCCGTGCCGATGGTGAGGTCGCTGCGCAGTTCCTGCCCGTCCCCGCCGCCGCGGCGGCGGCCCGTGGCGAGCGCCAGCGCGAGGGATGAATCGAGCCCGAGGCCGTAATCATCGCCGGACAGCAGCACCGCCACGCCCCCGCCTTCCTCGCTGATTCTTTCCAGCGCGTTGCCGAAGGACCAGCTTGTGCCTTCGCCGCTCAGCACTTCGCAGACATCGCGCAGGGTGTTCGGGATATGCACCCGCACCAGGGTCGGCTCGGCGGGGGAAATCTGGCCTAGGGTGAAAGCCAGGTGGGTGCTGCCGCTGATGGAATCCCGGTAGCTGTGCACCTGGAATTCACCGTAGGGGGTATTGAGGCGGTTGCTTGCGGTGCGGGTAACCGTATGCTCGTTGGCCAGGCGGTAATGAATCAGGTCGGCGATGGTGCCGATTCCGAGCCCATGGGCGCCGGCGAACGCCTCGAGATCGCCCCGGCGCGCCATGCTGCCGTCCTCGTTCATGATCTCGACGATGACCGCCGCCGGGGCATGGCCCGCGAGCCGGGCGAGGTCGCAGCCCGCTTCGGTATGCCCGGCCCGCCGCAGCACGCCGCCGGGCTGGGCCATGATGGGAAAGATATGGCCCGGCTGGATGATGTCTTCCGGGCGGGAATCAGGCGCCACCGCCACCTGCACCGTGCGCGCCCGGTCGGCGGCCGAGATGCCCGTGGTAACCCCGCTGGCGGCTTCGATGGATACCGTGAAACTGGTTTTGTGACGGGTGCGATTGTCATCCACCATCAATGGCAGCTGCAGGTATTCGCAGCGCTCCCGGGTCAGCGTCAGGCAGATCAGGCCCCGGGCGTTCCTGGCCATGAAATTGATGTCTTCCGGACGCACCCGCTCCGCGGCGATTACGAGGTCGCCTTCGTTCTCGCGCGCCTCATCGTCCATGATGATGACCATTTTGCCCTGGCGGATATCGTCGATGAGTTCCGCCGCCGAATGCAGTTTCATGTGCTGTTTGCCGCCCGCTCTTCGCCGTTGCCCTGCATCAGCCGTTCCAGATAGCGCGCCAGCAGGTCGGCTTCGAGGTTGACCTGCTGCCCTTCCCGGTATTGGCCGATAATCGTTTCCGCCCGGGTGTGGGGAATGATGTTCACGCTGAATTCCGCGCCGTCCACCTGGTTCACCGTCAGGCTGGTTCCGTCGATGCAGATGGAGCCCTTGGGGGCGATGTATCGCGCCAGGGACGCCGGCGCCCGAAACTGAAGCCGCAGATTGTCGCCGGCGCTCTCGCGCCGCAGCAACTCGCCCAGGCCATCCACATGACCGCTCACCAGATGGCCACCGAGTCGGTCTCCCAACCGCATGGCGAGCTCCAGATTCACCCTTCGTCCCGGCGCCAGAGCGCCCAGGGTCGTGCAGCGCAGGGTTTCCTTCGATACATCGGCGACAAAGCTGTCGCCATGCAATTCCACCACGGTCAGGCAGCAGCCGTTGACGGCAATGCTGTGGCCGATCTCGACATCGGCCAGATCCAGGCCGCCCGCGGCCACCCGCAGGCGGCAGCCGCCGCTGTTTTCGCTGCGTTCCAGCACGGCCCCCATGGTGGCGACGATTCCGGTGAACATCGGATGACTCTAGGAGGCTGCGCCGTAGGAATTCACGGCTGCAAATCCGCTCCCGTCCACGCCCCTGGCCGCTCGATTTCGTTGCATATTCACCAATATTCGCCTCAATCGATCAGCCAGGGGCGCGGCGACAGCGAATTTTCGCTTTCGCGAATTCCTGCGGCGCAGCCTCCCAGGTGCTTGCAACGGCCCCGGCGCTGTCAATGATCCGCCGGGCGAAGGGTGATCTTCAGATCATCGCCGATTCTTGCGACATCCCGGATCAGCCAGTCCGGCTTCGATTCCAGATTCTCCATCCCGGTCAGCGCCAGCAGGGGTTTGGCGTCGCTGCCGAGCAGGCGGGGCGCCATATAGATCACCATTTCGTCCACCAGGCCGGCCTTGACCAACGCTCCGCTGAGCGTCGGGCCCGCTTCCACCAGAACCTCATTGCACGCAAATCTCGTGGCGAGGCAGTCTAGCATGAATCCGGGGTCCACCCTTTCCGAGACCGCCGGCGCCATGATCAGTTCGACATGATCCGGCAAAGCGCGCTTGCGCGAGGTTTCCCGCAGGCTGAAAACCATGACCGCGCCATCACGGGAGAAAATTTCCGCATGGGGCGGGGTGCGCAGGCGGCTGTCCAGTATCACGCGCAGGGGCTGTCCCGTTTCGTTTTCCGGCGATGGGTGTCCCATGCCGGCACGGAGGCGGGCGATGGCTGCCAGGCGTTTTTCCACCAATTCCCGGGATTCGTCCGGGAGCAATTCGGGACGGACATTCAGGGAGGGATCGTCGGCGATAATCGTGCCGACGCCGGTGATGATGGCGCAACTGGCGGCCCGCAGCATCTGCGCGTCGGCCCGGGCCCGCTCTCCGGTGATCCACTTGCTGACGCCATTGGCGAGAGCCGTCCCGCCGTCAAGGCTCGTGGCGAGTTTGCAGCGCACATGAGGTCTGCCGCGCCGCATTCGGGAGACAAATCCCCGGTTCAGTTCCTCTGCCGCGCCGACAAAGTCCCCCATGTGGAATACCGGAATGCCGGCGGCTTCGAGTTGCCGGACGCCGGACACCTTCGGGTTGGGGTCGAGGCCCGCCACCACAAGCTGGCGAACGCCGGCGTCAATCAGCGCCGCGCTGCAGGGGCCGGTGCGGCCCTGATGGGAACAGGGCTCCAGGGTGACAAAGACCGTGGCGCCGGCGCCGCCCCGGGGATCAGCGGCCAGAGCCGCGATTTCCGCATGGGCTTGTCCCGCCCCGGCGTGAAAGCCTTCGCCCACCCGGCGGCCATCGCGAACCAATACACAGCCCACCCGGGGATTGGGAGCGCAGGACAGCACCGAGCGCGCCAGTTCGAATGCGCGCTCCATATGCCCTGGCCAGTCCGCCAGCGCGCCGCTGCAATCTGGCCTGGAGATCGCGCGCATCGGAATCAGTCGGAGGCCCTGGAGAGGCGTTCGATTTCCTGGCGGAATTCCTCGAGATCCTTGAAGCTGCGATACACCGAGGCAAAGCGCACAAACGCCACCTCATCCAGCTCGCGCAATTCCTTCATCACAGCCTCCCCCACCATTACCGAAGGAATCTCCCTTTCACCGCCGGCCCGCAGTTCCCCCTTGATGCGGTTGATGGCGGCTTCCACGAGTTCGACGCTTACCGGCCGTTTTTCCAGCGCCTTCTGCAGCCCATCGCGGAGCTTGTCCTCGTGGAAAGGCTCCCGGGAGCCGTCGCTCTTGATGATGCGGGGCATGACAAGTTCGGCGGACTCATAGGTGGTGAACCGCTCCTCGCAGGTGATGCATTCCCGGCGCCGGCGGACATGATTGCCGTCTGAAACCAGCCGGGAATCGATCACCTTGGTGTCCACGGCGCCGCAAAATGGGCAATGCATCGCTGTCAGCTCCGCTCAGGCGAATTGCCGGTACACCGGAAACTCGCGGCACAGGGCAAGAACCTGCTGCCGGACTTTCGCAATCCGGGAATCATTGTCCAACTCTTCGAGAATATCGCACATCCAGCCGGAGAGTTCCGCCACTTGAGACTCGCGCAATCCCCGGGTGGTCACCGCCGGCGTGCCGACCCGCAGGCCGCTGGTGACGAAAGGCGGCCTGGGATCATTGGGCACCGCGTTCTTGTTGACCGTGATATTGGCCCGGCCGAGGGCGGCGTCCGCGTCCTTGCCGGTCAGCCCCTGCCGGATCAGGCTGAGCAGGAACAGGTGGTTGTCGGTGCCGCCGGAAACCACCTCAAACCCGCGCGCCATGAAGGACCGTGCCATGGCCCGGGCGTTATCGAGAACCTGCTGCTGGTAATCCCGGAACCCCGGGCTCATCGCCTCCTGGAAACAGGCCGCCTTGGCGGCGATGACGTGCATCAGCGGGCCGCCCTGCCCCACGGGGAAAACATTGAAATTGAGCTTTTTCTCCAACTCCGGATTGGATTTCGCCAGAATCAGGCCGCCACGGGGGCCGCGCAGGGTCTTGTGGGTGGTGCTGGTGGCGACATCGGCCCAGGGCAGCGGGCTCGGATACAGGCCGGCGGCTACCAGTCCCGCCACATGGGCCATATCCACCACGAAATACGCGCCCACCTCGTCGGCGATGTCGCGGAATCGCTGCCAGTCGATGATGCGGGAATAGGCGGAAAACCCGGCGACGATCACTTTTGGCCGGTGTTCCCGGGCGAGGCGCGCCACCTCTTCGTAGTCGATCTCCCCGGTTTCCTCGCGCAGGCCGTATTGCACCGCCTGGTAGATTCTCCCGGAAAAACTGACCGGGGCGCCGTGGGTCAAATGGCCGCCATGGGCCAGACTCATGCCGAGCAGGGTGTCGCCCGGTTGCATCAGCGCGCTGTAGGCCGCCACATTCGCCTGGGAGCCGGAATGGGGCTGGACATTGGCGTAATCGGCGCCGAAAAGTTCCCGGGCGCGGTCGATGGCAAGCTGTTCAATGACGTCGACGTGTTCGCAGCCGCCGTAATAGCGCTTGCCGGGATAGCCTTCGGCGTACTTGTTGGTCAATACCGTGCCCTGGGCCTCAAGCACCAGGGGGCTGACGTGGTTTTCCGAAGCGATCAGTTCGATATGGTTTTCCTGGCGGTCCTCTTCTGCGCGGATCGCGTCGGCCAGCGCGGGGTCGCAGTGGGCCAGGGTGTCGTCCTGGTTGAACATTGGCGATTCCTTGGAACTGATGTGGGGGGAGCGGATTATAACCGAAGCCCGGCGGGCGAAAGCTGGAGCAGGCCGCTCAGCTTTTGAGTTCGCGGCGCAGTTCGCTCGCCAGTTCAAGCAACTCTTCCGGGCTGAGCTCGGTTCGGACCTGAGACGGCAGCGGCGTGGGCCGTTCTTCCGGTAACTCGGCGCCTTCCACCACCTGCCGGCAGAAGTGGCGATAGTGGTATTCGAACTGCGGAAAGCTGACGGATTCGGCTTCGCCCGCAAGCAATTGCCAGCCGGTGGCGCGGCCGGCGAGATACACCGCCTCGTGGGACCAGTTCTGCCCGGCCTTGGGCGAGGGTTTCAGGCAGGCTTCGTGGTAGGCGCTGCGGATGGAGGGGAGGCCGAAAAGGGCCGTGTCCCGGCGGCAGGTATTGACCATATCGGCGAGAGAAGGCATGAACTCGCTGGAAGAGGCGAGTTCGGCGCCGGCGCGAACGATCTGGTTAGGGCTGAAACTTTTTAGATGGCCAAGCCAGTACTTCTTGGCCCGGTCCAATGTGGAGCGATTCGGAAATGCCTTGCGATATTGATTGTGATAGGCAAGGGCGAACTCTTCGAACAGGCACGTCACCGCATCCACATGGTCCTGTCCGCCCGCTGCGGAATCAGGCCGGCCCCGGGAATCACTCGGCCCAGCTTCGATCGGTGATGCGCCGGTACCAGGCGTCATCATCTTCTCCGTATGCTGAATCAGGGACTTGATCTCCTTCATTTCCGGCCTCGGTTAGCTTGCCATTCAGGCGTTTGGCCCACAATTGCTTGACCCGTTGCAGGAAGATCGTATTCCAGGATTCCCTGGCCTCGCCGGTTTCGCGCCAGTAGAGCACGAATTCCGGGACCTGCCGCAGCGCCCAGCGCTCGTCGATCCGGGCCAGCTGCAGGATTTCCAGGCAGGACGCCGCCGGTTGCCAGTCCTCGCTGATGGGCCGGGTCTCGTTGCCATACAGTTCCGCAGCCTGCAGGCGGCGCCACTGGCGCTGGACATGGGTGATGAATTTCGAATTCCAGTCATCCCGGTCCACGCCCCGCTCCATCCAGTAGAGTACAAATTCCGGAATGCTGTCGTCGACAAAGTTCCGGTTTATGCCGTCCCGGACAAGAATTTCCACGGCAACCTCATCAGGCCGCCAGTTCGAGCCCATATCGCGGAAGCGCTCCCGGGCGGCGTCGGCGGTCTGTTGCTCACGCCACTGTTTCAGCACATGCTTGACGAATTCATTGCCCCAGGAGTGCCGCGCTTCGCCGCGTTCGCGCCAGTACATCACGAAGCGGGAGACTTCGCGGTGGCTGAAGTCGTCCGGGATATTAAGCTGGCGGCACTGCTTGATCCACTCCGCATCCGGTTGCCAGTCGGGAGCAATGGGGCCTGTGGTTCCGCGCCGCCGCCGCACCCCGCTTTGCCGCGGCGGGGCGCTGTCGATTCGCTGCAGGGCGTACCAGGCCGCGCCCGAGGTTTCCGGGTGCGGCTCCCAGGCAAGCATGTCGAGTTGCATCAGCCGCAAGCGAATGCGGTCGATATCCGCAGGCTTCCAGAAAGGGAAAAAACGACCTGCGTCTTGCGCATCCAGCAGCACGAAATCGAGCCCCGGATGGGCGGGCAATTGCTCGCTGGCGCGGAAGGTGATGAGTTCGGCAAGCACGTGAATCATCACCGCCTCCTCCAGCCCGATGGTCGCCGCCAGCGCGGGGGAAATCGCGAGCGGCCGGTCGGAGTAGAGGGATCCCAGCATCGATATCAGGCAGGCGGCAGAACAAGCAGTTGCAGACCCGCAACTCTACCACAAGCCCGCGCCATGGTTGGCATGAACAGCCTTATGGAGTCCCGGCGCGCCATGCAAGCGCGGCCAGACCTCAAGCGGGCTCGGCGCGCACGGCGAGAAGATTGCGCTCCTTCCTGCCGAAAACGGCGCCGACCAGGTGAATCGGCTCGCCGCGGGCGCGGTAGCGATCGGCGTAGCCCCGGGCGCGGATCTGGCTTATGGCCCGGTCGAGGGCGGCTTCGGTTTCCTCGCCCTCTTCCGCCGTCTTGAATTCCATGACGAAGACCTGCTTCCCATGCAGCAGCACCATGTCCGAACGGCCGTGGCTCGAGGATTCCTCCACCCGCAGGTCCACGCCGATGGTGCGGAAGCAGGCGTAGAGCATACCCGCGTACCAGGCCTCGTAGCGGGCGAGTTCCGGCCTGGTCTGCCACTGGTACGGGACGCCGGCGAAAAAGGCGCGCAGTCGTTCGGCGAAGGCGTCGAAGTCGTTGTCGGCCAGCAGGCGGCACAGGTCCCCGCCCTGTTCCCGGGTCTCCCCCCTCCGGCTCGTCACATGCCGCAGCAGGCTGTTGTTGAGGCTCAGGCGCACCTCCTTGTTGGGATAGTCCAGTCGGTACAGAATCTGGTCGTTCTGCCGTTCCTCGCCGACAATGGTGAGGTAACCGGTCTGGAACAGCAGGGCGTCGGCGTCGATTTCCCCCACGTCGAAGGTGGAGAGCAAATCGTCCTCGGCCATCCGGTTTTCCAGGTCCAGCGGACTCACCCCCTGCTCCAGCATCACCTGGAACAGAAAGCCCGGCGAGCCGGTTTCGAACCAGTGGGACTTGAACTTCCCGCTTCTGAACAGCAGCAGGATGTCGAAGGGGTTGTAGACCTTCTCCCCGCCCAGCCAATGGTAGCCGTTGTACCAGCGGCGGATTTCCTCCCGGTCGAGTTCGGACAGCTCCGGGGCGAAAACCGTGTCCAGGTCCTCGTCGGTGTAGCCGCAGATTGCGGCAAAGCTTGGGTTCAGGCTGATGTTTTCCAGATTGTTCAGGCCCGAAAACAGGCTCACCTTGGAAAACATGCTGATGCCGGTGACGAAGACGAAACGCACCAGGTGGGCGCAG
>JAJDVS010000072.1 GCA_022825945.1 Pseudomonadales bacterium | reverse complement strand
CCACATCGTCGGCATCGCCCGCAACGCGACGCTGGCCAAAAAGGCGGAATCCATCATGGAACTGGCGGCCATGGGGCACGAAGCCATCCGCCGCGTCGCCCTCGCCGGTGGCGAACTCGCCAACGCCCATGTCGGCACGATCCGGCTCAAGTTGCTGAAGATCGGCGCCGTGGTGCTGCGCAACACCCGTCGAATCCGATTGCCGCTGTCCAACTCCTGTCCCCACCAGGAACTGTTCCACACCGCCGCCGCCAGGCTGCAACCGGGATAGGCGCAACGCCAGACCCGCGTTCCATATGGGCGGACCCGGTCCGGGGTCGCGTTCGTCCCCAATCCGCCGATCGCTCCCGCGCGCGGGAAAAACCGCCCGAAAATCGTGGCCCGGTCTCTGGAAACCGTATCGGACAGTCCGGTTTCCGGCCGGGTGGAACCATCAAGCCCGAACAGGTTTCGAAAATCGCGGATTCGGGGGCGAATCAACCCACTCATGCAATATCCGGGCTAATCTGTCAAGTTTGAATGGCTGCGGAAAAGTACTTTGCCAGGGCGCGGTGGATCGTTTCCGTGGCGAAGCCGCGGTTCTGGAGGAAGCGGAACAGGCGTTGATGGGCCTTGCTTCCGGGGATGAGCCGTTCAGCCAGGCCGCGGTCCAGCCTGCGGGAGAGCGCCTTGCCGGCGGCTGCGGTCCAGTCTTCTTCGGGGAGCGCGATTCCACTGATAATTTCCTCGCTTACTCCCCTTGCCTGGAGATTGGCGCGAATATGCAGCCAGCCGAAGCCTTCGTGATGGCGGCGGCGCAGATAGTTCTCGGCGAAGCGCCGGTCGGATTGCAGGTTTTCTTCCGCAAGCCTGTGGATTGTCTCCCGCACCTGCTCCGCCGCGGCTTCCGGGAAGCGCTGCCCGAGTTTGCGGGAAAGTTCGAGATGCGAATGTTCCCTGCGTGCGAGCAGGTCCATGGCGCGGCGGCGCAGCGCAAGCGCAATGGACTCGCTCATGGGCCACACAAAACCGGCTATGGCTGGCTCAGGTTCCCCGGGAACCGGCGAGGGCCACTACGCCGTCGTTGCCCGGGTCGGGCTGATCCCGTTCCCCGGTGGGCGCATCGCCGCCGAGGCTGCGGGCGCGAATCCCGGCCTCGATTTCATCGGCAATGGCAGGATGATCCTGCAGGTAGGCCGCGACATTTTTCTTGCCCTGGCCGATCTTTTCTCCCTGGTAGGCGTACCATGCGCCGGACTTCTCCACAAGGCCGAGCTTGACGCCAAGATCAATCACTTCGCCAGGATGGAAGATGCCTTCGCCATACATGATCTGGAATTCGGCCTGGCGGAAAGGCGGCGAAACCTTGTTCTTGACCACCTTGACCCGGGTTTCATTGCCGACTACCTCATCGCCTTCCTTGATAGTGCCGATACGGCGGATATCGAGCCGCACCGAAGAATAGAACTTCAACGCATTGCCGCCGGTGGTGGTTTCCGGAGAACCGAACATGACGCCGATCTTCATGCGGATCTGATTGATGAAGATCACCAGGGTATTGGAGTTCTTGATTACCCCCGCCATCTTGCGCAGGGCCTGGGACATCAGCCGGGCCTGCAGGCCCATGTGGCTGTCGCCCATTTCGCCCTCGATTTCGGCCTTGGGAGTCAATGCCGCCACCGAATCGATCACCACCACATCAAGCGCGCCGGAGCGCACCACCATGTCGCAGATTTCCAGCGCCTGCTCGCCGGTATCGGGCTGGCTCACGAGGAGGTTTTCCACATCGACGCCGAGCTTGGCGGCGTATACCGGATCGAGGGCGTGTTCGGCGTCGATGAAGGCGCAACTGCCCCCGGCGCGCTGGGCCTCGGCAATGACCTGCAGGGTCAGGGTGGTCTTGCCGGAAGATTCCGGGCCATAGATCTCGACGATCCTGCCCCGGGGCAGGCCGCCGATGCCAAGGGCGATATCGAGCCCGAGAGAACCTGTCGATATCGCCGGTATCGCCTGGCGGTCATTATCGCCGAGGCGCATCATGGAACCTTTGCCGAACTGCCTTTCGATCTGGGCGAGGGCGGCATTGAGCGCCTTTTCCTTGCCTGGATCCTTGCTGCTTTCTCTCATCATCGTCTTGTCCTGGTCTGGGAATGAATCACAACGGTAGCCAGCGTGCTTCCGTTGCGCGTTGGGCATGCCGCTCCTGGTTGTCATCGTGGCCGCTACTGACCAAAGCCTAGTACATTTTCCGAAAATTGCCCGCTTTCGGGTAACTGGCTGTGACGGCCACGACCGATTACTGTATATATAAACAGTATATTGGCGGGTAACATCACAACTTTAGCAGTTTCGGTAACAACTTCGTATTCTCTGAAAAATTCCATCCTTGGAATTTTTCATTATCGCACTTCCATGTGCCGCAGGGAAGTTCTGACTTAATCAGAGCTTCCCTGCGGCAATTTCCTGTTCTGGCGACTTTCAGTCGAGCAGGAGCGGCAATCCCTCGAGTGCGGCGACTACCGCAGCCTCCCGCACCGCGGCCCTGCCGCCACGAAATTCGAACCTTCGCGACAGCCGGCGCTGTTCCCACTGCCAGGCCAGCCAGACCGTGCCCACGGGCTTTTCTTCGCTGCCCCCATCGGGCCCGGCAATACCGCTCACCGCCACGGCGACATTGGCGCGGCTGCGGGCGATTGCGCCCTGGGTCATGGCGAGTGCCACCTCTTCGCTGACCGCGCCCGGACCGCCGGCTTCGAGCAATTCTCCAGGCACCCTGAGCAAGGCTTGCTTGGCCGCATTGGAATAGGTCACAAAACCACAATCGAACCAGGCGGAACTGCCGGGAATCGTGGTGAGCGCCTGGGCAATCCAGCCGCCGGTGCATGACTCGGCGGTGGCGAGCCACAGCTTCCGGGCAAGCAGCCGTTCGCCGGCACGGCCCGCCAGCGCTTCCAGTGAATTTGACGCATTCATCGCGCCGGAATTTTCTCCCAATCGGGGAAACTGGTCCACTTCCACTTTGCCGCCCTTTGCATCCCGGTTATGATGCGAACTCGGATTTTGAAATGGAATGGCGACATGACCTACTGCGTGGCCGCTTCAATGGACTCGGGCATGGCGTTCTGTTCGGATTCGCTGACCCATGCCGGCATCGATCAGGTTTCCACCTACAGCAAGATGTTTCGCCACGGAATTGCCGGCGAGCGGCAGTTTGTCATACTTTCCGCCGGCAACCTCGCCACGAGCCAGGGCGTCATGGCCAAACTGAAGGCCGACATCCGCAAGGACGCCCGGGTCACGCTCAATACCGTGGGCAGCGTCACGGAAGCCGCGGATTACCTGGGCGACGTCAGCCTCGAACAGCAGGAAAAACGCAAGACCGAAGGCGCCAACTTTGAGGCCAGCTTCCTCCTTGGCGGACAGATCAAGGGCAGAAAGCACCGGCTGACCCTGATCTATCCCGAGGGAAATCACATTACCACCTCCCGGGATACGCCCTACCTGCAAATCGGCGAGAGCAAGTACGGCAAGCCCATCCTCGACCGCATCCTCATGCCCGAGCTTGACCTTGCCACCGCGGCCCAGTGCCTGCTGATCTCCATGGACTCCACCATGAAAAGCAACCGCGGGGTGGGGCCGCCCATCGAACTGCTGCTGTACCAGCGGGAATGCCTCGTTCTCGATAATCACCAGCGTTTTGAAGCGGAGAGCGATTTCCTGCGCGACCTGCGCCTGAGCTGGGACCAGGCCCTCAAGAACGCCTTTCGCCAGATGCCGCCACTGAGCTGGGCCGCGAACTGGGACAGAGCAGTTCATGAACGAAGTGAAGTTTCCTGAGGGTGGCCCCCGCCAGCACGAAAGGATAGGCGTCTTCCAGCCCCATGCTGCGGTTGAGTGAATTCAGCAGCATCGTCAGTTGCGACCATTTCCGCAGCAGATCATCAAGACTGTCGAAGTGACCGGCGCCCTGGGGCAGGCCGTGGAAGCCGGCGGTCTCCAGGGTGTCGCTCATGTGCAGGTAATGGGCCCAGACTTCGGCCCAGTCCTCCACTGGATGTGACTGGGCGTAAGCGCTGATGTATTCCGGATCCCGGGCCTGCGGCGCGGCATAGTAGCGCTCCAGGGCCTCTGCGTAATCCTGCCGCTCGTCGCCGAACAGGCTGCGGAACCGTTCCCGCCGCGCATCGCTGTCGATCAGCAACTCAAAATAGTAATGCCCGCTTTCGTGGCGGAAATGCCCGAGCAGGGTGCGGTATTGCTCGCCAGAATGACGGCGTTCGATTTCCCGGCGGACGATGTCGGCCTCAGCCACATTGATGGTTACCACGCCGTCGGCGTAGCCGGTGTAGACCTGTTCTTCGCGCACGTCCGGATTCGAGCGCCGGTCCTCGATGAAGCGGAAGGCAAGTCCGGCGGCGCTTTCCCGCTTGCCGGCCACCGGCAGGCCCAGCTGCAGCAGGCCGTAGATGAGCCGCCGCTTGGCGTACTCGAGCTGCTTCCACCAGTGCAGCCGGTCGGCGTCGTTCAGGTTGGGAATCGTCTGGTTCAGGCGGCAGGAAAGACACCAGTCTTCGCCAGGCTCGCTCACGGTCCAGTTGCACACGCCATGATCCATGCCGTTGCGGCATAGCGTCCCGGCGGGGTTGCGGGGCACGGCGCCCGGCGTCAGGGGCAGCATTCTGCGCTGGACCGGGTCGTAAGCCACCCGGCTGCCGCAGCGCAGGCAGGCGGTGTTCTCGAAGAACAGCTTTTGCCCGCATTCGCACTGGAAATCGATCATCTTCAGTAACACTCAATTTGACATGGCGCTTACCTGTGTCCCGTCATGCTGCTCGCAGTCGCGGCATCTCACGGGGAGGGCACTGTCCGGGGGATTCTGCGACTTCGCTTCGCTCCGCGCAGAATGACGGGAAAGGGGTTTCGCATCTCAGACCCGCGGCAGGAACCAGGTGCGGGAAATCGCGTCATGGATGGCGGCAAAGCGGATCTGCAGATGGTCGATCCGCTCGGGCAGTCCGTGCTCCACAAGTTCCGGCACATGGGAATGTTTCAATTCGACTCGGGCCAAATTGACCAGTTCGGCAACTTCACCGTGGTTCGGCAGCCTGGGAAGCACCTTGCTGACGGTGGTCAGATTATGGATCACCGCCCGGGGAAACTCCTCGTTGTGCAGCAGAAAGCACACCACATCCTCGCCATTGACCCGCCGCCGCACGTGCTGGCGGTACATCTGGTAGGCGCTTTGGGAGCGCAGCACGCTCATCCACAGTATGCCCTGCCAGGTTTCGGCGAATTCCGGCGGCGCTGCCGGGTCTTCGAGCATGGCGAACAGCTTGCGGGCGCCCACATCCACCATCCGGGACACCATGTCCGCCCGTTCCAGCGCCCGGCCCATGCGCACAAAGGCATAGCCCGCGTCCCGGCTCATGGCGCCCGCCAACATGCCGAAAATCTGCTGGCAGCTTTCGATGACGTGCTCGAGCATTTCATTGCGCGCGCTGCGGTCGTCCGCCTTGCCGGCGGCGGATTGTGCGTAGTAGTGCAATTCATTGATGCCTTCAAAAGCTTCGGTGGGCATCACTTCGCGGGTGGTGCGGGCGTTTTCCCGGGCGTTGGCGAGCATGGCGGATATGGAGACATTGCATGGGTCGGAAATGAGAAACCGGGCCAGATTGGTCTCGTTGGCGTTCTGGTAATGCTGCACGAAAATTTCGCTGGCGCCGGTGATGCGCACAAGATCGTTCCAGCCCAGGGTGGTCCGATCCGGCAAGTCGAGCAGCAGGTTGGAGAACACATTGAGCAGGCGCGCGGTATTCTCGGCGCGCTCGAGGTAGCGCGCCTGCCAGTAGATTCTTTCAGCTACCCGGGACAGCATCGCCCTCTCCCATGACTACCCAGGTATCCTTGCTGCCGCCGCCCTGGGAGGAATTCACCACATAGCTGCCCTTGACCAGGGCCACCCGGGTCAGCCCGCCGGGGGTGACATAACTGTCGGCACCCTGCAGGATGAAAGGTCGCAGGTCCACATGACGCGGCTCGGCGGAATGTTCCCCGAGAATCGGCACCGTGGACAGGGAAATCAGCGGCTGGGCAAGGTAGTTGCGGGGGTTTGCCTTGATCCTGCGAGCGAATTCCTCCCGCTCCGCGGCGCTCGCCTGGGGCCCCATCAACATGCCGTAGCCGCCGGATTCATTGGCGGGTTTGACCACGAGCTTGTCCAGATTGGCCAGCACGTGGCTGCGCTCGCTGTCGTTGCAGCAGCGGTAGCTGGGCACATTGGGCAGGATCGGGTCTTCATCGAGATAGTACTTGATGAAATCCGGCACGTAAGTGTAGACGATCTTGTCATCGGCCACTCCCGCGCCCGGCGCATTGGCCAGGGAGACATTGCCCTTGAGCCAGGCCTGGAAAAGGCCGGGCACGCCGAGCACCGATTCGGGATTGAACACCGCCGGGTCGAGAAACAGGTCGTCGATGCGGCGGTAAATGACGTCCACCCGGGACAGGCCGCCGATGGTGCGCATGTAGACCTGATCGTCCTCCACCACGAGATCGCTGCCTTCTACGAGTTCGGCACCCATGCGCTGGGCGAGATAGGAATGCTCGAAATACGCCGAATTGTAGATGCCCGGGGTCAATACGGCGATTTCGGGATAGGCCTGCTTGCGCGGGGATAGCGAGGCGAGCATGTCGAACAGTTCCTGGGTGTACTCGGTGACCGGCAGGATCCGATGGTTTTCGAAAAGTTCGGGAAAGACGCGCTTGGTGACCCGGCGGTTCTCAAGCATGTAGGACACGCCCGAGGGCACCCGCAGATTGTCCTCAAGCACGAGGAAGCGACCGTTTTCGTCGCGAATGAGATCGGTGCCGCAGATATGCGCCCAGACCTTGTGCCGCGGCTGGATGCCGACGCACTGGGGCCGAAAATTGGCGGAATCGAGAATCAGGGCCGGGTCGATGATCCGGTCGCGGAATACCTTCTGCCCGTTGTAAACATCGTGAATGAAGCAATTGAGCGCCCTCACCCGCTGCTCGAGACCACGACGGGTGGTTTCCCATTCCCGGGCCCCGATGATTCTGGGAATCAGGTCGAAAGGCCACTCCCGGTCGATATTCTGGCCATCGCTGTAAACCGTGAAGGAAATGCCCATGGTCTTGATGGCCAATCTGGCGGCGAGCTTTTTCTCGTCCAGCGCCTGCCGGTCCAGGGATTCGAGATAGCCGGCAAGGTCGGCCGCAATGGATCTGGGCGCTCCAGGGCGCTTGATCACTTCATCGTGAAAGGCGCCGGGGTCGTATGATTGCCAATCGATTTGCAAAGGAAGATCCCTCGGTTTGTGCCTGTCGCGGCGAATGTGTCTCCGATCCGTCGCCGCCGGCCTGGGAGCTGCCGTAAATGCGTCCAGGTTGGAAGCCTTCGATTCGTTTGCGCATGCCATCCATGGCGCGACTCCCATGGCTTCGCCAAACCCCAGTCTCGACGACCCGGCCACCGGGCACAGCCCGGTGGCGTTCGGTCTGCGCACGAAGCTGCGCTTCGTAAACGCTTGCCCTCACCCATGTCGAGCCGTTCGGCCCTAAAAGAGCTTCGCTCTTTTTCGGCTGCGCCGACCGGGCCTCACCCCATCGGATACGGAATTTCAAGGTGAACTTCGTCGCAGGCTGTTTTGACTTCTTCCGACAGTTCGATGTCGAGTGCCGCCAGGGATTCGTCGAGTTGGTCGGCGGTGCGTGCGCCAATGATGGTGGATGCGACGAAATCGAATTCCATGCTCCAGCGCGTCGCGAGCGTTACCGGCGACATGCCGGCCTCCCGGGCAATCTCGACGTATTTCGCGGTGGAGGCCAGGGTGCCCTCGTTTACGAAACGGCGCGCCATGGCTTGCTGGCGCGGATTGCTGCTCTCGTAGTCGCCGAAGCGGGTGTTCGGCGGCGATTTGCCGCCGTTGTACTTGCCGCTGAGTACGCCGCCGCCGATGGGCGAATAGGGCAGCAGCGAGACTTTCTCATTGCGGCAGACCTGGGCGAGTTCGTCGAGAAAGCGGCGCTGCAGCAGGGAAAAATTGTTCTGGATCGACTCAAACCGGGCCAGACCCTCGTATTCGGCAATCATGTTGCTTTTGGTCAGCCCGTAGCTGGTTTCATTGGAAGTGCCCAGATAGCGCACCTTGCCCGATTCCACCAGACGGTCGAGGGCGGCCATGGTCTCTTCCATGGGGACGATGGGGTCGGGCCAGTGGACCTGGTACAGGTCGATATAGTCCACGCCCATCCGGCGCAGGCTGCCTTCCACGGCGCGCTCGATATGGTGCCTGTCCACGGCTGTGAGACCGTGCCGAATCGGCGGCACGAACCAGCCGCCGGCCGCGCCCGCGACCTTGGTGGCGACGATCACGGCGTCCCGCGGCTTGCTCTTGAGCCATTCGCCAAAGATTTCTTCGGTAAGCCCGGCAAGCTCCGCCGTGGGCGGCACCGGGTAGGATTCCGCCGTGTCATGGAAATTGACGCCCCGGTCAAGGGACTTGTCGAGGATACGGAAGGATTCGGCCTTGTCGCTCCAGGTGCCGAAACTCATGGTGCCCATGCAAATGGGCGATACCCGCAGGCCGCTACGGCCAACGTATCTGTATTCCATTGCGATTCCTTGAAATTTTGTCGGAAAGGCGAAAGAAAGGCTCGACTTCCAGAGAGCTATTGTACCCCAGGCGCCCTGTCATTCTGCGCGCAGTCGCAGAATCTCGTCGGCGGGCACTGGAGATTCTGCGACTTCGCTTCGCTCCGCGCAGAATGACGGAAGGACACATCGCAAAAATACAGGTCAACACCTATCGGCAATCGGCCAGGATTACGCCAATGGCGGGCAGGCATCGCCCAGATAGCCGCCACCACCGCAGTAGGCCGGGTCCTGCAACTGGATGGCGATGCCGTCCGGGTCGGAAAAGTACACTTCCGGGGTGCCGGTCTCAAACCCTCCCCGGTTGGGCATGCGCATGCTGACCCAATGCATCAGCGGCTCCGTTTCGGCGCCGTCGGGGCGCGGACGCAAACCATACGCGGTCAGTTGCGCGAGAATATTGTCGACGTCGAATTCCCTC
>JAJDVS010000016.1 GCA_022825945.1 Pseudomonadales bacterium | reverse complement strand
CGCCGCGGGTGACGCTCGACTATCGCCTGAACGACGACGCCATGCTTTACGGCATCTACTCCGAAGGCATCAAGCCCGGCGGCCTGAACGGCGCCGACGGCGCCAGTACCGGCCGCCCCTCCTATGACGAGGAAGAATCGCAAAACTTCGAAGGCGGCATCAAGACCGCGCTGCTCGACGGCCGGGCCCAACTCAACCTGGCGCTGTTCTGGTCCGATATCAGCAAGTACCAGCTCACCACGCCGGTGGCCGACCCCTCCGGCGCTCTCAACTCCATCGTCACCAATCAGGCCGACGGCGAAGTTCTGGGAGTCGAGGTGGATTTGCTCGCGCAACTCGGCGATTCGGTGCGGGCGGGCGTCACCTATGCCCTGGCGGACTCCGAATTCACCAGCGGCTGTGATGAATTCCAGTGGTCCCTGACCAGCGGCGGCGGACGTTTCACCGGGGATCCGGCCACTTCGATGAATCCGAACGGTATGGGCGACTGCTCGGTGGCGGGACATCAGTTCCCGATGGGTTCGAAGCACCAGGCCAGCGCTTTCCTCGACTTTTCCCGTCCGATGAACAACGGCCTGAACTTCGTCGGCAACGTCAACGTGAGTTACGAATCGAAGCGTTACACCCAGTTGCATCAGTCTTCCTACACCGGCGCGGCGACTCTCGTCGGCGCGCGCATCGGCGTGCAGGGCGAGAACTGGAGCCTGGCGTTGCTCGGGCGCAACCTGACGAACGAGGACTCGGCGATTCTCGCCACCCGCTGGCTGCAATCGCCGTATTTCACTTTCGCTTCACTCAACGTCGCGCCGCCGACCGCCGACCGCGGCGCTCCGCGGGCGTTCTTCGCCTTGCCGCGCCGCGAGCGTCAACTGGGGCTTGAGTTGAGTTATGATTTCTGATCCCACTCCGTCATTCTGCGCGGAGCGAAGCGCAGTCGCAGAATCTCCCCTGGTTACGCACCATCTCAGGGAGATCCCGCGACTACGCGCAGGATGACAGCAAATTGAGAGAACGCGAAAACTTGCTACTCACGCGGCGACGCTTCCTTTTTGGCGCATCGACCGCAGCGGTTTTCGCCGCCCTGCCGCTGGCGATCCGGGCTCAGCAACGCCGGGTAGCGGTCGCCGGAGCCGGGCTTTCCGGGCTCCATGCCGCGCTGCTGTTGCAGGATGCGGGATTCGAGGTCATCGTTATTGAAGGCCGCAGTCGCGTCGGCGGGCGAATCCTGACGCTCGACCATTTGCCGGGCCGCCCGGAAGCCGGCGGCAGCCAGATCGGCTCCAATTACCGGCGTCTGGTTGCGGCAGCCGGGGATGCCGGCATCCGCCTCGTGGCCGGCGAGACCGGCGGCGCATTGCCGACTTCGTATCTGATCGACGGAATGCCGGAAACCCGGCAAAGCTGGGCGGAATCTGCGCGCAATCCCTTCCCGGAGGAATTCAGGACGATCACTCCCGACCGGCTCACGAGTTTCCTGCTGCGCGAACCCCCTTTCCGGCAGACTTCCGACTGGCAGGACCAGGCCATGGCGCAATACGATGTTTCCGCCAGCGACTGGTTTCGCGGCCAGGGGATTGATGAGGCCGGGCTCGCCCTGCTCGGCGCCAACAACGGCTACGGCAACCGCTTTGCCGACACCTCGCTGTTGAGCCTGTACCGGGTGGTGGCCGGGTTTCAACGCGCCAGCGCCGAAGGCGCCTCGCTGCTCGAAGTGGAAGGCGGCAACCTGCGGCTGCCGGAAGCCATGGCAGCGAGACTGACGCAACCCGTCCTGCTCGGCGAAACCCTGACCCGGGTCGAAAGCGCCAATGGCGAAGTGCGCCTGCATTGCGCCAGCGGGCGGGAAATCGAAGCCGATGCAGCGATTCTGAGCTTGCCCGTGCCGCCGCTGCGAGCCGTGGAATTCAGCCCCGCCCTCCCCTCCCGGCAACGGGAAGCGATCGATACCGTCGTGTTCAACAAGGTGACCCAGGCCTACCTGGAAGCTTCGGGGGACGAATGGGAGGCAAGCGGCATTCCCGGCTCAATCTGGTCCAATGCCGGGTTCGGCAGGCTGTTCGCGAACCGGGTCGGGGACGGCGGCGATGTGCGGCTGACCGTCTGGGTCAATGGCGACGGCTGCGACCGCTACGACAGCCTGGGCGAAGCCGGGGCCGGCGAGCGCCTCCTGGCGGATATCGCCCGCATCTACCCCAATGCCCGGGACAATCTGCATCTGCGCGCCCTGGTGCGCTGGGCCGCCGATCCTTTCAGCGGCGGGAGCTGGCCAGCCTGGGCGCCGGGCCAGATCGGGCGCTACTATCAGGCCCTGCGCCAGCCTGCGGAAGGCATTCACTTTGCCGGCGAGCATACCGCGTCGGAGTTTTCCGGCATGGAAGGCGCTTTCGAGTCCGCCGAACGCGCCGCCCGGGAAGTCATGACAAAACTGGCATAGGAGCCTGCGCCGCAGGCTCGTAGCGTTAATGATAGACGATTCACTCATTGCGCAATTCGAGGCCCTGCTCGGCAAGAACGCCCTGAGCCGGGATTCGCAAAGCTGTGACTTTCTTGCCCAGGACATCTACACCCGTGGTCTGCCCGCGGGCCTCGTCCTGCGCCCCGCCGGCATGGAACAACTGGCGGCAGCGGTGTTGACCGCCACAGACGCCGGCTGCGCGGTGATTGCCCGGGGCGGCGGCATGTCTTACAGCAGCGGCTATGTGCCCGAAGAAAGCGATTCCGTGCTGATCGACATGGGCGGCCTGAACCGGGTGCTGGAAATCAACCGCGAGGACAGCCACGTCACCGTGGAAGCCGGGGCAAGCTGGCGCGAACTGCACGAGGCGCTGGCGGGAACCGGCCTGAGAACGCCCTACTGGGGCACGCTTTCCGGTATCCACGCCACGGTCGGCGGCAGTCTTTCCCAGAACAGCATCTTCTGGGGTTCGGGACGTTACGGCTCGGCGGCCGAGTCGGCCCTGTCGCTGAAAGTCGTATTGGCCGACGGCTCGCTGCTCGATACCGGCTCCGCTGGCCAGAAGCGGGCCGGCCCCTTTTCCCGCCAGCATGGACCGGACCTCACCGGGCTGTTCTGCGGCGACTGCGGCGCGCTTGGAATCAAGGCCACGGCTACCCTGCGCCTGATACCGGAGTTTGCGGCCCGGTCATTCGCCGCCTTCGCCTTTGACGATTACCCTGCCCTGCTTGGGGCCATGGCGGAAATCTCGCGCCAGGATCTCGCCATGGAATGTTTTGGCTTCGATCCATTCCTGCAAGCCCAGCGCTCGCACCGGGAAAGCCTGGCCAGCGACGCGAAAAACCTGCTCGGCGTCATGAAATCCGCCGGCGGCGTGGGCAAGGCATTGGCCGAAGGCGCGCGGATTGCCATGTCCGGCCGCGGTTTTCTGCAAGACACCGCCTGGTCCTGCCATGTGATGATGGAGGACCGGAGCGAGGCGGGGGCGACCGGGCGGCTCGAAGCGCTGCGCAAGATTGCCGCGGACCAGGGCGGGCGGGAACTGCCCGACACGGTTCCCAAGGTGCTGCGGGCCAATCCCTTCGGGCCGGTGAACAACATGATCGGGCCCGAGGGAGAGCGCTGGGTTCCGGTGCATGGCATATTCCCCCATTCCCGCGCAATCGCCGCCATGGAATCGCTCGGGGAACTGTTTGCGAGTTTCGATCCAGTGTTGGCCGAACACGAAATCGGCGTGGGCTATCTGCTGACCACCATAGCCACAAACTGCACCGTGCTGGAGCCGGTGTTTTTCTGGCCCGATGCGCTGGAAGCGATACATCGCCGCAGCGTCGAGCCGGGGCATCTGCGCAAGATCCGCGGTTTTCCGGAAAATCCGGCGGCGCGCGCCGCGGTGGACCAAATCCGCCAGGCCCTGATCGGCCGCTTCATGGAACTGGGCGCGGCGCATCTGCAACTCGGCAAGTCCTATCCCTACCGGGAGGGATTGCGCGAGGCCAACTGGCGCCTGCTGCGGGCCCTCAAACAGGAGCTTGACCCGGAGCGGCGCATGAATCCGGGAGCACTGGGCCTGTGAGCAAGCGCGCCTATGCGGAACTGCCGGACGGCAGGCAAACCCACTACCGCTGTCGCGGCGGTGGCTTGCCGCTGATCCTGCTGCATGCTTCGCCCCTATCGTCGGCCTGGATGGAACCCACGATGGCCGCGCTGCCGGACGGAGTGTATGCGGTCGCCCCCGACACACCGGGCTACGGCGCCTCGGACCCCCTGGCCAAACCAGGCGAAGACCTGAGCGGATACGCAGCCTGGCTCAAGCGGTTCATCGCCGCGCTCGGGTTTGAGCGGGTCGGCGTATACGGTTCCTCCACCGGCGCCCAGATTGCCATCGAATTCGCCCGCGCTTGGCCTGAAGCGGCACATTTTCTGGTGCTCGACAACGCGGCTCATTTCACCGACGCCGAGCGCGAATACATCCTGGCGCGCTATTTTCCCGACCTTTCGCCACGCGAGGACGGCGCCCATTTGCGCAAGGCCTGGGATATGGTCAACGCTACCTGGCAATGGTTTCCCTGGTTCGAGCAGGACGAGCAACACCGCATCGCCCTGGCAGGCGCCGTTCCATTGGAGACGCGGCAGGCGATGCTGGTCGATCAACTTCGCGCCGGGGCCGATTACGCCCGCGCCTATCGCGGCGCCTTTCTCAATGAAGACGCCAACCGCCTGTTCGGGGTTTCCGCCCCAACGCGGATCATCCGCTGGCGCGGCGGGATGCTGCGCAAATACGCCGACCGCCTCGACGACATGGATTTGCCCGCGAACATCGGCATGGTCCATTGCGGTTCGACGATGGAACAACGGCTGGCGGCGATCCGCGGCGCCGTTGCGGAACTGGCGGGAGATTCCGCGTAGCGCGAAGTTCCTCAAGTGTCATTCTGCGCGCAGTCGCAGAATCTCAGGCAGTGGATACCACATGAGATCCTGCGACTACGCGCAGGATGACGGGGGGCTCGCAGGACGGGGGACTCGCAGGACTAGCGAATCTCCGACAGGAGTTCGTTGACCTCCACGGTAAAACCGTCCGGGTCCTGCAAGGTGCTGACCATAACCTCGATGGATGCCTCCCCGTCGTAGGAAGGAAAGGACATGGGCGTGGGTTCGTCGATGATCACCACTCCCTCCACGGCGGTGGCGCGGCTGAAGACGGCGGGGAGATCTTCCACATTGAACAGCATCACCGCGGTGCCCTGCTTGAACGAGCTTCCCGTGAGATCGACGGTTTCCCGCACGGGCTTGAAGTATTGCAACAGACCGAGCACGCCGATGTAGTCGTCGTTGGCCCGCAGGAAAACCAGGCGCCGCACGAGGTCGGCGTCTTCCCGGCTCGCTTCCGGCGGGGTCACGATGAGATTGTCGTAGATCACCGCCATGCCCAGGGCGTCGCGATAGAACTCCAGCGAGCGCTCTATGTCCGCCACCACCAGGGTGGTGCGCCGCAGGTCGATGGGTACGCGCTGGTCTTCGGGCACGGTGTCGGCGAATGCCGCCCAGGCCGCCAGCCATGCCGCGAGCAGGACCGGGAATCGGATTTTCATTGTTCGGCTCCGTCGACGATCTTCTTCATGAAGGTCCAGGAAGTTTCGTTGGGCCTGGTATCGTCGAGGCCCGGCGGAGCCGCGTAGGCCGGATAGCTCTCGGCGATTTCCCCGCGCATGGTCGCGGATAGCTGGTCGAAGTCTTCCAGCTTGCGGCCCATGGCGTTGAAATACATCATGCCCGCGCGATCGCCCATCCGCATCCAGGGCAGCCAGGGCGCCAGCCGCACCCAAGACACCACCGGGTAGGCCACCGGGGAGTCCGCGTCGAGCAACTCTCCGGTATCGCCATTGAAATCGAAGATTTCCGTGGCGTGATATGTTCCCCCAACGTAATTCTGATAATCCCCGCCCATGGGATTGGTGTAGAACAGCGGCACTTCGATCCGCATCAGCCAGTTGCCGTTGATATCCAGCAGGTCGAAGGGAATATCCTCGCCTTCGGCTGTGCGGGCGAATGTCGGCCTGCCGTTGACCGGGTCGTTGGCCACATGGATGACGTCATTATCGGTGCCCGTCCAGGGGTTGGCGAAACTGCGCAGGACTTCATTGGTCCGCGGGTCGAGATAGAGCATGAGTTCGCGGGAGACCATGCGATAGCCGGGACCCCGCTCGGGATCGTCGATGCTCACGCATTGGCGGATGTTCATGCCGTCGAGATTGAACAGGTGCCGGTCGGGCTCGCCGGGCACCCGGGAATACGCCCGACCAAACCACTGGAAAACCTGGGGCGAGGCGTCTTCCATGGAACAGTGAATCTTGCGGTTGATGGCAATATTGCCTTCGGCGGTGGCCGGATCGAGTTCGGCGGCCGAGGTTGCCGCCGCGGCGAGCGCCAGAGCCAAAACTGGCGCCAGTTGTGACGCCAGACGGCGCAAAATCGGTTTCATGGTTTCACTCCTGCATTCGCTCTGACCGTATCATGTGGTATAAAGATATGTCAATATAACAAGTACCAAGGACTGCGGCTTCGATCCGCCGCCGCCGGGTGGCTTGTGTGCAGCGGACACCGTAAATACGGCCCGGCCGCCAAGCGCAGCTTGGCGGCATTCAGGCTGCGCATGAAGCTGGGCTTCATAAACGCTTGCCTTCACCCTTGTAGGCTTCGGGCTCGGCTGTCCATACCTCGCACGCCCGCTGCACACAACCCACCCGGCGGCGACTCGCATGGCGCGAAACTGATCGAAGCCACCGATTCCGATAAGGATACGAAACGCTAAAATGAACATTACTGCTATTAGGAAAGCTCTGATCAAGTCAGAGCTTCCCTGCGGCACATGGAAGATAATGAAAAACTCCACGGATGGAGTTTTTCAGAGAATACCTGGATTGGCGGCAAGGCCCGTTCTGGCGTTGCACACTTGATGTCATTCTGCGCGTAGCGAAGCGAAGTCGCAGAATCTCAGGCAGCGTCCCCCCGGGAGATCCTGCGACTGCGCGCAGGATGACCAGAGGAAGCGCACCCTGCGCCGGAATGAACATTGCCGCCCTTGGAGAGCCCATCCATGGCGGCTTATTTGATAGTTGAGGCGGTTGTTGCCGACCGCAAAAAATTTGCTGAATATGCCCGGCGGGTGCCCGAACTGGTGGCCCGATTCGGCGGTGAATATGTGGTGCTTGGCGGTGAGCAGGAAGTTCTGGAAGGCGACTGGGGCGGGCAGCGGGTTGTGATGCATCGCTGGCCGAATATGGCAAGCGCGCGGGATTTCTGGAATTCTCCAGATTATGCGCGGGTCAGGAAGTTGCGCGAAGGCGCGGGAGAGTTCCGGGTAATGCTGGTGGAAGGCCGCGAGAGCGAGGCGCTCGAATGAATGACAAGGCCGTGGCACCCTATGCCGCGCTGGCACTGCAGATGCGCTGCCATGCGGTGAACGACGCTCCCACGGCGGCGGAAGCGCGGGCGCGGATTCGGGCTGGCATCGAGCGCTGCAATGGCCTGATTCGCGGCAGCCGGCAATTCATCAAGACCTACAGTGGCGATACCACCCGCCTGGTGGTGCTGCCGGAGTACTTCCTTACCGGCTACCCCCGTGGCGAAGACGCGGCGAACTGGCGGGCAAAGGCCTGTTTGCATCCCAGTGGCGAGGAATACCGGCTGCTGGGCGAGGCCGCCCGGGAAAACGGGGTCTTTCTGTCCGGCAATGCCTACGAAACCGACGAGCATTTCCCCGAACTGCATTTTCAGTGCAGCTTCATCATCGACCCGGCGGGCAAGCTCATCCTGCGCTACCGGCGGCAGATTTCGATGTTCGCCCCAACGCCCCACGACGTGCTTGAGCGCTACCTGGAAGTATACGGTGAAGACGCGCTGCATCCCGTGGCGGACACCGAAATCGGCCGTCTGGCCTGTGTCGCCTCGGAGGAAATCCTGTTTCCCGAAATCAGCACGGAACTCGCCCGCCGCGGCGCCGAGGTGCTCTGTCATTCGTCCAGCGAACAGGGAAGCCCGCAACTGACACCGAAGAATATCGCCAAACGCGCCCGGGCTTTTGAAAACCAGACCTATGTGGTATCCGCCAACAGCGCGGGCATCGCCGGGCCCGGGTTTCCCGAAGAATCGACCGACGGCCATTCCCAGGTCGTGGACTACAAGGGAAGGCTGCTGGCGGAAGCTGCCTTTGGCGAGTCCATGTGCGGCTTCGCGGAAATCGACATAGCCGCCCTGCGCCGGGAACGCGGCAAGAAGGCGATGCTAAACCTTCCGGCGCGGCGTGGGGTGCTCGACCGGAACCGTTGAGGTTCCCCGTGTGCCGGGTTTTCAATGGGCGGGGTGCGCGGGCCGGGGCGCCGGTGTGTCACGGCGTCTGATGGCGGGTGCCCAGGTTTTCCAGGGGGGTATAGTCGATATCGAAGCCGAAGCGTTGGGGGGGTACTCGGGCGAGGGCTTGTTTGCTGCGGTAGAAGGCGGGGCAGCCGATGCCGAGCATGGTGACCCGCTGGCCGTAGCGCAGGCGCTCGGCGTTGATGGGGGTGGATGTTTCGAAATCGAGTATGGTGATGAGGTCGGGCACCGAGGCTGCCACCTGGCCATCGAGCCTGGCCAACAGGTATTCGTTCTTGACATCGATTTCCAGTTTTGGGCCGCTGCCGTCGAAGGCTTCGATTACGGCCTTGCCGATGTCGTAGCCGCCGATGATGGCGCTGGAGTAATCGGCCACCTTGCCGGTGAAGAGATGTCTTGGCACGCCGTAAAGCGACCGGGTGAACGCCTCCCGCAGCGGCGCCAGAATGCGTTGGGCATTGCCGCGCTTACGGCGCAGGATTCGACCGATTTCGGTGGCGAATGAGACGGTGCCGGGCACTACCGAAGACTTGAGCTGTTTGCCGCCGCCTCCGGTAGCGAGAAACACCGCCCCGGAGGACAGATCGGGCAAGGATTCGGCTAGCAGTTTCATGGGAACGCCCCTCCCTTCCGCTGGGCGATATCGCCGGTGATCTTGACCCGCAGCCGCACCACGTTGCCCGGCATGTAGGAAATCGCGGTTTCTTCGATATCGGCGACGCGAAGCGATGCAGGGTCGGCGCCCGCGGTCTCGGCATTGCGTTTCGCCGCAAGGGTCAGCTCGCTGATGGCATCCTGCCGCGGGGTCCGCTCGCAGGAAATCATGCGCTCCGCCTCGCCGCCGATGCGGGCTATGGCAGCGCCGATGGCATTGGCGACGCTGGAATGCTCGGGCGTCAGCATGGCGGAAGCCGCCATCAGGGGTTCGCGAACGAGGATCGCCCCGCCCCCAACGAGTACCACGGGCAGGGGATCGCTGCCGGGTTTCATCTGCTCGATACCGGCCTCGAGCATGCGATGTATTTCCACGCCGGCAGCGGAGACGACAGTGGCATCGAGTTCCCCAAGCCGTGCCGGATCGCCGATTCCGGCCTGCCCCGCGGCGACGGCAATATCGGTTGCCGTCAGTTTATCGCCGCCGAATACCCTGGCCCGGGCGAGCAATTCGCGCCCCACCGAGCGAGGCCCCACCCGGCGCCCATCTTCGCCCACGAGGCTGCCGCCGCCAAGCCCGATGGAGAGGATATCCGGCATGCGGAAATTGGTGCGCACGCCACCCACGTCGAGCGCGATGTTCGATTCCCGGGGAAAGCCGTCCCGCAGGATGCCGATATCCGAAGTCGTGCCGCCGATATCCACCACGATGGCCTCGCTCAGACCGGTGAGCTTGCAGGCTCCCCGCAGGGAATTGGTGGGGCCGGAAGCAAAGGTCAGCGCCGGGAAGCGGCGAGCGAAATCGGCATCCATAAGGCAGCCATCGTTCTGGCTGATGAAAAAGCGGCAGTCCAGCCCCCGTGCCCGAACCGCCGCCTCGAAGGAATCCACCACCCGGGCGGCGAAATCCAGCAGGCCGGCATTGAGCAGGGCGGCGTTTTCCCGCTCGAGGATGCCAAGCCGGCCAATGCTGTGTGACTCGGTGATGCGGACATGGGGCAAGGCTTCCCGGATTCGCCCGGCGAGCAGTTTTTCCGGCGCGGGGTTCATGGGCGAAAAGGCGGAAGCGATTGCCACGGCAGCCACTTTTCTCGCCTTGAGGTCCCCGATCAGGGAGTCGATTTCCCTGTCATCCAGCGCGGCTATGCCGCTAGGGAACCACAGCCATGCCAAGCGCATCCTCGAACAATCGCAGCAGCGCCGCGCTGAACAGGTCGATATTGACGCCAAACCAGCCAAGCAAAGACAGGGCGAAGGCGATGTTCACCAGGGCCGCGCCCCGCGGGCCGAAGGCAATGCGCACGAGCAGGTAGGAACTCAGATGGGCACAGGCGCCGATGGAGCCGGTCAGGGCGCCGATGACAGTGAGCATGAGGCAGCCGAGCAGTACCGCAAGCGCCGCCTCATCGTTCGGCGCGGCCTGAAAGACTTCCACTCCGGCGACAAATGTGGGCAGCGAAAAGCCCACCATCGCACTGATCAGGCCCACCCGGACCCAACCCACCCGCCGCGTCGCCGGTAACGGCCCGGTGGCAAACTCACGGCTATCGTCGAGCGAGTCGTTCACCGGGGATGCCAGTGTCCTTGCCATCGAGGCTTTGCCGGTTCTTGTCCCGCCAGTATTGCCTGATTCCTTCCTCGCCCTTGTTTGCCGCCCATTTGCCGAGGGTCTTGCGTTCCCCGGCCTCGTTGAATCTGGGAACGCCGTAGCCGCAGGAGGTGAGCACGAGGTCGATTTCAAACTCAAAGAACTGCCTTGCGCCGGGTTGCTCGCTGAACAGCAGCGCATGGCTTGCGAACCGTTCCTCCTGGTCCCCGTATACCATATCGGCGCGACCGTAAAGCCGCAGGATCAGGGGCTGTTTGCCGAAGGAGCAGAACATCAGGGTCATGCGGCGGTTTTCCCGCACATGGGCCGCAGTCTCGTTGCCGCTTCCCGTGAGATTGAGCCAGACGACCCGTTTTGGGCCGAGCACCCGCAGGGTATCGAGCCCTTTCGGGGAAACATTGATCTTCCCCTCAGCGCCGGCGGTGCCGACAAAGAATACCGGCTGCCGTTCAATGAATTCAATATGCTTTGGAGTCAGGGACCCGAATTGCTCCGCCATGGCAGCACCCTTCGCTTGCCGGCGATTCTAACCTATTGCGGGTCATTATGGGGTCAATGCCGTCCTGCCTTCCTTGGCAAGTCGTTCGGCCCTCGAAGAGCGGATCATTTCGATTCTGAAGGAACACGAGGCCGGCGCTTCGGTCCGGGGGCTGTCCCATCGTCATGGCATATGCGGCAATGCGATCTACCGCCGGGACACGAAGTTCGGCGGCATGGCGGTGTCGGAAGCGAAACGGCTGCGCGGGTTGGAACAGGAGAACGGCGAGCTGAAGCGGGGAGGCCTGGTGGTCAACCCGAAGCGTATGCGCCGCCTGCACCGGGAGGAGGTGTTGCAGGTGCGTGGCGGGCGGCGGAAGAAGTTGGTCAGGCCAAGACTGCCGATGCCGGTTCCGGTCAAAAAATCCTTCCGCGAACTTTCTCTTTGGCCGGATTTGCCGCTAGACTCGAATCTGCCGCAACACTGCAAGGGAAGCGAGATCGACGCCATGGATTCTGATACCCACAAGTATCGCGCCATCATCGCCGAATGGAAGTTTCGCGATGAGGGCAAGGCAGTGGCGCATTTGCTGGAACATGCGCCCTGCGACCGGGGCCTCGCCAAACGGATCGAATCCCGGGCGGCGAAGCTGGTGACGGCGGCCCGCGCCGATGCGGCCAGTCATTCGCTGCTCGATACCTTTCTTGCCGAGTACGGCCTCGGCAGCCAGGAGGGCATCGCCCTGATGTGTCTGGCGGAAAGCCTGCTGCGGATTCCCGACCGCGCCACGGCGGAAAAGCTCATTGCCGACCGCATCGGGCTAGGGGACTGGGCGGCCCATGCCGGCAAGTCCGGCTCGCTGCTGGTGAATGCCTCCACCTGGGCGCTGATGCTCGGCAGCAAACTCGTGCAGCCGGAGCAAGCCTTTGCCCAGGACCCGAAATCCTGGCTTGGCCGCCTTGGCCGGCGGCTGGGCGAGCCCATCATGGAAGCCGCCATGCGCGCGGCCATGGGGATTCTGGGGCGGGAGTTCGTGGCGGGCTCCAGCATTGAAAACGCGCTCAGGCGCAGCGAAGCCGGCGCCAGGTATTCCTGGGACATGCTTGGCGAAGCCGCCAGGGATGCCGCCACGGCTAGTCGTTACCGCAAAGCCTACCATCACGCCATCAGGACGCTGGCAGAGCAGGGTGCGGAAGCGAATGAAGCGTCGCTCTCCATCAAGCTTTCGGCGCTGCATCCCCGCCATGAGCGCAGCCAGCGCGACCGGGTAATGACGGAACTCGTTCCCGCGGCCCGGGAACTGTGCCGAACCGCAGCGGACGCTGGAATCGCCATAACACTGGATGCGGAAGAGGCGGACCGGCTGGAATTGTCCATGGAAGTATTCGAGCGCCTGTCTTCAGACCAAGCCTGCGCCGGCGCCCGGCCCGGCTTCGTCGTGCAGGCCTATGGCAAACGCGCCCTGCCCCTGCTCGACTGGCTGGCCGCCCTGGGACGCAAGCGGGGGCGCCGGATCCCCGTGCGCCTGGTCAAGGGCGCCTATTGGGATTTCGAGATCAAGCACGCCCAGGCGCTGGGCTACCCCGGCTTTCCGGTGTACACCCGCAAGTGCGCCACGGACCTGTCCTGGCTCGTTTGCGCCGCGAGGATACTCCAGCACGCCGACAGCCTGTGCGGACAATTCGCCACCCACAACGCCCATGGCGTGGCCGCCGTCATGCAGCTTGCCGGCAAGCGGCGGGATTTCGAATTCCAGCGGCTCCATGGCATGGGCCAGGCGCTGTACGCCACCGCCGGGCGCGAATACGCCGACTTCCCCGCGCTTCGCACTTACGCACCGGTCGGCAAGCATGACGATCTGCTGCCCTATCTGCTGCGCCGCCTGCTGGAAAACGGCGCCAACAGCTCCTTCGTTCATCGCCTGCTCGACGCGGAAGTGGCGGCGGATGAACTCGTGGCCGACCCGGTGGCCATGGCCCGGGCGGCAAATCCCGCGGCGCACCCGCGCATCGCCTTGCCGGGAGAGATACTCAAGCCCCGGCGCAACTCCGCGGGAGCCGATTTGACCAGCGAGGCGGTGCTGCGAGAGATGCGGGATCACTTGCAAGACTCCCGCGGCGAAGCGTTTTTGGCGCACCCCCTGCCTTCCGCGGACGCGGCATGGAAAGCGGAGCGGAAACTGCCGGTCTTGAACCCGGCGAACCGCGGTGACAAGATTGGCGAAGCGTTCGTGGCCGCTGAGTTTGACATCGAGGCCGCATTCTCAAGCGCCCAGGCCGCCTGGAAAAAATGGGACGAATCCGGCGGCGATGCCAGGGCCGATTTGCTGGAAAACTTCGCAGACCGGCTCGAAGCGCGCCATGGAGAATTCATCGCCCTGCTCTGCCGCGAGGCCGGCAAGACGATTCCCGATGCAGTGGACGAAGTGCGCGAAGCCGTGGATTTCTGCCGCTACTACGCCGCGCAGGCGAGAGAACATTTCGCCGGAGAAATGCCGCTTCCCGGACCCACCGGAGAAAACAATCGCCTGCGTCTTGGTGGCCGCGGCGTGTTCGTGTGCATCAGCCCCTGGAATTTCCCCTTGGCCATCTTCTGCGGCCAGGTCTGCGCCGCGCTTGCGGCGGGCAATGCCGTGCTGGCCAAACCCGCCGAAGAAGCGCCGCTGGTCGCCTTTCAGGCGCTGCGCCTGATGCACGAGGCGGGCATTCCCCAGGATGCCTGCCATCTGCTGCCCGGGGACGGCGCGGTGGGAGCGGGTCTGGTGCGGCATCCACTCTGCGCCGGGGTGGCTTTCACCGGCGGCATGGAAACCGCGCGGGACATCCATCTCGCCCTGGCGCGAAAGCCCGGCGCCATTGTGCCCCTGATTGCCGAAACCGGCGGCCAGAACGCCATGATCGTCGACTCCACGGCCCTGCTGGAACAGGTGACCGACGATGTGATCCGCTCAGCTTTCGGCAGCGCCGGGCAACGCTGTTCGGCCCTGCGCGTATTGTATTTGCAGGAGGAGATCGCCGAACCGGCGCTGGCCATGATTCGCGGCGCCATGGATGAACTTCGGCTGGGCGACCCGGCGCGTATCGAAACTGACGTGGGCCCCATTATTTCCGAAGCGGCGGCGAAGACGCTGCGCATCCATATCGAAGACCTGCGGGTTGCCGGGCGCTTGCTGCATCAAATCCGGCCCGGGCCAGAGTGCGAACGGGGAATTTTCGTCCCTCCGGCGCTCGCGGAAATAGGCGGTATGGGCGAACTCCAGCGGGAGCACTTCGGGCCGATCCTCCATGTCGTCCGCTTTGCCGAAGGCGATTTCAGCCGGGTGCTGGAAGAAGTCAACCGCAGCGGTTCCGGCCTGACTTTCGGCGTTCACACCCGCATCGCCTCGCGCATGGAGCAGGCCGCGGGCGCTGTGGCCGCCGGCAACATCTACGTCAACCGCAACATGATCGGCGCCGTGGTGGGCTCCCAGCCATTCGGCGGCCGGGGCCTGTCGGGAACCGGCCCCAAAGCCGGCGGGCCCAACTACCTGCCGCGCTTCGCCACGGAAAAAACCGTAACGGTGAACACCGCCGCCACCGGCGGCAATGCGGAACTGTTGTCGCTGAGTAGCGACTGAAGCGCCCGTCCTCCGACGTTTGCGTAACTATGATGAATTGATACGATGGGACTTGAAGATTTCCGCCATCCAAGATCGGGGAGCGAAACCATCATGTCCAGCAAGGCTTCCGAGATTTCTTCCGTACTTTCATCCATCGCATCAGGCTTGCTGGCGTATCTTGCCCTGGCCGCGGCGCCGGCATTCGCACAATTGCCCGGCATCGAGGATGGCGAATGGCGCTTTCTCGGCGGCGACGCCGGGCACACGCGCTCTTCCCCCCATCTTGCGCAGATCAACGCGGATAATTTCTCCGAGCTCGAAGTCGCATGGTCCTGGCGTGGCGACAATTTCGGCCCGCGGGTCGAATACACCTTCCGGGCGACGCCGGTGTATGCCGATGGCGTGCTTTACACGGTGGCCGGCCAGCGCCGGCAGGTGGTCGCCATCGACGCGGCTACGGGCGAAACCCTGTGGACGTTCCGCGAACCGGAAACCATGCGCTATCTGCGTTCGCCGCGCACCGACTTCGGCAAGGGCGTCGCCTGGGCCGAACTCGACGGCCGCGGCGTGATTCTTTACACCTCCCCGGCCTTCTTCCTCTGGGCGCTTGACGCCAGAACCGGCCGGCCGCTGGAAAACTGGGGCGCGCCGACCGGACTGCCGGAGTTCTCCGAAACCGGCGTCGTCGACCTGATTCCGCCGCTGGTGGACGACTGGCGGCGCTGGATAGACTGGCAATTCGAGGGCGGCGTCTACGATCCCGACCACGGCATTCCGCGCGAACTCGGCATGGTCACCGCGTCCTCGCCGCCCATCGTCGTCAACGGCGTGGCCGTGGTGCTCGTGGGACACGAACCGAG
>JAJDVS010000005.1 GCA_022825945.1 Pseudomonadales bacterium | reverse complement strand
GGCCTTCATTTGCGGAATCGAGGCGGAGATATTGGGCAACTTGATGATGTTGGCCAGCGGATCCTGGGTCTTGCGGCCGAGTTCGGCCAGGGCGTCTTCGATGCGCTGCCCGGGTTTCAGGTAATCGGGGAAGTTGGCGATAATGCGCCCGGCCAGCGAGATGTCGCGCAACTCCACTTCGACGCCGGTGACGGAACAGTAGGTCTGGATGATCGGCAGCAGCGAATAGGTCGCCAGCGCCGGGGCTTCGTCGGTCTTCGTATAGATGATCGTGGCTTGTTCAGACATCCGGTTACCATGGTTTTTGAGGGGCCGCGCCGCGGCGGCCCCGGCGCAAAAAGTCGCGTATTATAGCAGCGGCCCGAGAGGGGTGTATCGCGGGCGAGACAGGAAGAAATGGAAACGATTGCAACAGCCATACCGGATTTCGTGCTGCGCGAGGCGCAGGCCGAAGACTGCGGCCTGATTCTGTCCCTGATCCGGGAACTGGCCGAACACGAAAAACTCGCCCATGAAATCGTCGCCACCGAGGAAGTGCTGCGGGAGACGCTGTTCGGCGAACATCCGGCGGCAGAAGTCATCATCGGCGAATGGCAGGGGAAGGCGGTGGCTTACGCACTGTTTTTCCATAATTTTTCCACCTTTACCGGGTGCCCGGGAATCTATCTCGAAGACATTTACGTCAAGCCGGAAATGCGCGGCCGGGGATACGGCAGATCCCTGCTGACCTATGTGGCGCGGCTCGCTGTGGAGCGCAAGTGCACCCGGATGGAATGGTCGGTTCTCGACTGGAACGAGCCGTCAATCCGGTTTTACCGTTCGCTTGGCGCGGTCGCCATGGACGAATGGACCGTGCAGCGCCTTGACGGCTCGTCGCTCGATGCGGTGGCCGCGATGTTCGGAAAGCAGAGCAGGCGGGGGAGATCGGCATAGCCAGCCATGCCGCGGCAGGCGCAGGCTGATCGGAGAGAATCATTCATGAGCCGGGTCGTCTACGTGAACGGGAAGTACCTGCCCGAAGAAGAGGCGAAGATTTCCATTTTCGACCGCGGCTTCGTCTTCGGCGATGGGATCTATGAAGTGGTGCCGGTGATACGCGGTCGGCTGGCGGACCGGGATTACTTCCTCCAGCGCCTGGCAAGCAGTCTCGACAAGCTCGGCATCGCCTGGCCTTGTTCCGGGACGGACTACCAGAAAGTGCTCGAACGACTCGTGGCGCGCAATTCGCTCGAAGAAGGCATCGTTTACACCCAGGTCACCCGGGGCGCCTCGGATCGCCAGTTCACCTTTCCCGCGAACACGCCATCGACCATGGCGGCCTTCACCCAGATCATGCCCCTGATCGAAAATCCCGCTGCCGCGAATGGCATCACCGTCGTCACCACGGCGGAAATCCGTTGGCTGCGCCGCGACATCAAGTCGCTCAACCTGCTCGCCCAGGTGCTGGCCAAGCAATACGCCGCCGATCACGATGCCGGAGAGGCCTGGATGATTGAAGATGGCCTGGTCACCGAGGGCGCATCGTCGACGGCGTATATCGTCAAGGACGGCAAAGTGATCACGCGGCCGCTGTCGAATCGCATCCTGCCGGGAATCCGCCGCCGCCGGCTGCTGGAACTTGCCGAAGACGAAGGAATCGCCTGCGAGGAAAAGCCGTTCAGCCTCGACGAAGCCCTGGCAGCCGACGAAGCCTTCATCAGCAGCGCGACGACGATCCTGCATCCGGTGATCAGCATCGACGGGAATCGAATCGGCGACGGCAAGCCGGGCCCGGTCAGTTGCAGATTGCGGCAGTCATATGTCCGCCACATGCTTGAAGAAGTTGGGTGAGGCCCGGTCGGCGCAGCCGACAAAGAGCGAAGCTCTTTGAGGGCCGAACGGCTTGCCCAGGATGGCAAGACTGGGGTCAATCGAAGCCCAACACCTCGTGCCAGGGATGGCAGGCACTATTGTCATTAGGCACCGGACGTACTTGCGGCGGCCGCCGCACCCCATGCGGCCCGCCGGCGATTCATGTTGTGCGGAATCCAGGTCAGATTTGGTCGATGGGGAAGGCGGGCACTTCGGTGATGGAGTCCGCTCCGCTGAGCAACATCAGCAGGCGGTCGATGCCGAAAGCGACTCCCGCGCAGGCAGGAAGGCCGTTTTCGAGGGCCGCGAGCAGTTTTTCATCGATTTCGTGGGGCAGGATGGGACACCCATGATCCCGGGTTTGGCGAAGTCTGCCGAATGAACCAACTCGCGGTACACTGTGCGGATTGACCTATCCGCAACCGGTTGCAAGAAGGACCCGTGACTCCCGTCGCCCGCATCTATCTGCTTGTGGCGCTGCTGACGCCGATCAGCCTGGGCTGGCTGATTCTGGGAATGGACGGGATTTCGCCCGCCGCGCCCGGTTCCGCGCCCTGGCGGCTGGCCCTTTTTCTGCTGCTGGCGGCATGGACCACCGCCGGCGCCTGGGACTTCTTTTTCAGCCCGAGCAACCTGCGCCGCAACTATCCGGTGCTGGCCAACATCCGCTATCTGCTGGAATCGTTCCGGCCCGAGATACAGCAGTACTTCATTTCCAACAATCAGGAAGAGCGGCCATTCAGCCGGGAACGGCGCAATATCGTCTACGCCCGGGCCAAGGGTGAAACCGACACCATCCCCTTCGGCACCGAGCGGAACCTGCGGGAAGAAGGCTATCGCAGCCTGCGGCATTCCCTCAGCCCGACGCACCTCGACGCAAGCCATGGCCGCTTGTTGATCGGCGGCGAGGCGTGCAAGCAGCGATACGAGGCCTCGCGCCTGAATGTCTCGGCCATGAGTTTCGGCGCGCTCAGCGGCCGGGCCGTGCAGGCGCTCAACCTCGGCGCCGAACTCGGCGGCTTCGCCCACAATACCGGCGAGGGCGGCATCAGCCCCCACCATACAAGACACGCGGGCGACCTGATCTGGCAGGTCGGCACGGGTTATTTCGGCTGCCGCCAGACCAACGGGCGTTTTGACCCGGGGGCCTATGCCGAACGCGCAGGCCTGGAGCAGGTGAAGATGGTGGAGCTGAAACTGTCCCAGGGCGCCAAACCCTCCCATGGCGGTGTGCTGCCCGGAGCCAAGGTCAGCGGGGAAATCGCGAAAATCCGTCTCGTGGAAGCGGGCAAGACGGTTTTCTCACCCGCCAGGCATCCGGAGTTCGACAGCCCCGCCGGATTACTGGAATTCCTGCAAACCCTGCGCGAGTTGAGCGGCGGCAAGCCGGTGGGATTCAAGCTCGCCATCGGCAAGCCCGGCGAATTCTGCGCCATCGTCAAGGCCATGCTCGCCACCGGCATCGTGCCGGATTTCATTACCGTGGACGGCGCCGAAGGCGGCACCGGCGCCGCGCCGGTGGAATTCACCAACCGGCTTGGCCTGCCCTGCCTCGACGCCACTTATCTGGTGGGGCAGATTCTGCTCGGGGCGAATCTCAAGCGGCAGGTCAAGGTGATCAGTTCGGGCATTACCGCAACCGGCTTCGACATGCTCGAGAAAATCGCCCTGGGCGCCGACGCCGTCAATGCCGCCCGCTCCATGATGCTCGCCCTCGGTTGCATCCAGGCCAGGGCCTGCAACACCAACCGCTGCCCCACGGGAATCACCACCCAGGACCCGGCTCTCGCCCGGGCGATTCGTGTTGCGGAAAAAGCGCAGCGGGTGCGGCGCTACCACGCCGCCACGGTGCGGGCGTTTCTGGAGCTTTGCGGCGCCATGGGCCTTGCCGGCCCGGACGAACTCGGCCCGGAGCATCTGTTCATCCGCCGCGACGACGGCGGCCGGACCTATGCCGACGCAAACTGCTCGCTGCGGCCCGGGCAATTGCTTGCGGGCGACGCCCCGGAGCGATTCCAGGGCGATTGGGAACGCGCCGACCCGGAGCGGTTCTGAAACGGCAGGTCCCGACCGCCGGCATTCCGCCGCAGCGGAATCGTCAGGCGGATTCGGCGGTTGCTGCGGCCCGCCTTGCGCGGCGCTTACTGGCGAGTGCCGGTAACCTGCAAATCGCCGAAATCGGTAGCGAAGGACCCGTCCAGGGTGTCGCCTTCGACGGAGCCGCTGAACTCGAGCATGACGGTCTGGCCCTGGGCGTCGATCTCGGTATTGAAGGTCACTGCGGGGCCATCGTACATCACGTCGTTGACCGGCGCCTCGCCGAGCGGATCCGCCGCCATCATGCCGGTGCCGTCCTCGTTGAGCGTCAATGTCACCGGAATCGAGCCGAGTGGCGTGTTCATGTCCACGCCCCAGACGCCCACCGCGGGCGGCGGCGCACTGGCGCAGCCAGCGAAGATCATGAGGGCGAGGAAAAGGCTTCCGCCTGTGATTCTGTTCATATGGATACCTTGTCTGGCTTGGTGATTGGTGGGGCAGTTCGCGCAAACGGAAACCCCGCGAGATGCAGCGCCTATTGTCCGGTTAATTATCCCCGCGTCAACCGCAATCCGTCCTGAACACCGCAATCCACTGTCAATCGCCTTCGGCGAGAAAATTTTCGCCCTGCAGCCAGCGCGCCGCGGGCCAGGCCAACAGGGCGCCAATAGGCGGCGCGGTGAGATACAGCCAGATCAGGTCGAGATTCTCCGCCGCGAGCGCCGGGCCGATCGAGCGCGCCGGATTCATCGAGGCGCCGGTGACACCGCCGCCGAACATGCTCAACAAGGTCACGGCTGCGCCGATCACGAGCCCCGCCATGATTTTCCTGGCGCCGTTGCCGCTCAGCACGTTGAAGATCACGAACATGAGCAGGAAGGTAAGCAGGATCTCGAACAGGAAGCTGCGCGGCACGTCGATCACGGTCGCCGTCATGCCATAGCCGGAATGGTCGGGAAACAGCAGCCGCAGCAGGAAAGCCGCGACGATGGCGCCGAAGCATTGCGCGGCGATGTAGGGCAGCAGCAGACCGCGCGGCAGGCGGCCCGAGGCGCAGAAAGCGACGCTCACCGCCGGATTGATATGGGCGCCGGAGACGTTTCCCAGCGAATAGACCACGGCCATGACTACCATGCCGAAAACGAGATTGACCCCAAAGGCGCCAAAGCCGACGTTGAAGAGGTCGTTGGCGACCACCGCGCCGCAGCCGGTGAATACCAGCGCAAAAGTGCCCACCGCTTCGGAACCCAGAATTCGCCAGTTCATCGCCTGTCCCCGCTGTCGTTGCTTCCGCCGCATTATCGCCCAGCGGAGCTTGCTTGTCCTTTAATCCCCTGGGCCGATTACATATAATCCCGTCTCACTTCACTGTTCCAAAGGGGGAAACGTGGCCAATTTCAGATTGAACGGAGAGAGCCGGGAACTCGATATCGAGCCCGAAATGCCCTTGCTGTGGGCGCTGCGCGACGAGCTCGGCATGACCGGAACCAAATTCGGCTGCGGCATCGGCAATTGCGGCGCCTGCACCGTGCATGTGGACGGCAACGCCGCGCGCAGTTGCATCACTCCGGTGAGCGCCGTGGAAGGGCGCGACATCACCACTATCGAAGGTCTCGCCACCGCGCTCGGCGGCGATGGACTCACGCCGGTGCAGCAAGCCTGGATCGACCACCAGGTGCCGCAATGCGGTTATTGCCAGTCGGGCATGATCATGGCGGTTTCCTCCCTGCTCGCACGCAACCCGTCGCCCAGCGACGCGGAAATCGACGCCGGCATCACCAATATCTGCCGTTGCGGCTCCTATCCCAGGGCGCGCAAGGCGATTCGCGCGCTCGCCAGCGCATAGGGGGCCGCCATGACCGAAAACACCAGCAAACCCAAAATCAGCCGCCGCAAGTTCCTGCTCGTTTCCGCGGTGGCCGGCGGCGGCGTCCTGATCGGCTACGCCGCGACCCGCCCGAGCCGGCACCGGGTCGCCAACGACACGCTCGCCGAAGGCGGCGAACGCTTCGTCACTTCCTGGATTCGCCTGGCGCCCGACAACCGCATCACGGTTTACGTGCCACATTCCGAAATGGGCCAGGGCATCCACACCGCCCTCGGCCAGATGGCCGCCGACGAACTCGACGCCGACTGGGAACTCGTGGACATCGAGCAGGCGCCCGCCACCGACCTGTTCGCCAACGACGCCATCGTCAAGGGTTTCGGAGAAGAACTGTTGCCGCCCTTTCTCACGGGAGTGGTCAACGCCAGCGCCCTCACCGTGGCGAGAGTCGCCAATCTGCAGACCACCGGCGGCAGCTCCTCGGTGCGCTACACCGGCGAAAACACCATTCGCGTGGCCGGCGCGGCGGCAAGACAGATGCTGCTCCAATGCGCCGCCGAGCGCTGGGAAGTTCCCCTCGCCGAATGCAGCACCGAACTGAGCCATGTGCATCACTCCGCCAGCGGCCGCTCGCTCGCCTACGGAGAACTCGCGGAAGCCGCGGCGCAAATGGAACCTCCGGAAAACCCGGCGCTCAAGGAGCCTTCCCAGTTCAATCTCATGGGCAAGGCCATTTCCCGGCGCGATATTCCGCCCAAGGTCGACGGCAGCGCGCCCTATGGCATCGACGCCCACAGCGAAGACATGCTCTACGCCGCCCTGCGCCTCGCGCCGGTGTTCGGCGCGAAGCTGGTCTCGGTGGACGCCGGCCAGGCATTGGCACAGCGCGGCGTGCAAAGAGTCGTCGAACTTGAAGACGGCTACGCCGTGGTC
>JAJDVS010000007.1 GCA_022825945.1 Pseudomonadales bacterium | reverse complement strand
GGCTATATCACGTCCTCCTCGCCGCCCATCGTGGTGAACGACACCATCGTCATCGGCAATTCCGCCGAACAGGGCTACCTGCAAGCCCGCGTCGAGAACGTGCCGGGCGACATCCTCGCCTACGACAAGAACACCGGCGACTTCAAGTGGAAATTCAACGTCATTCCCCGGCCCGGCGAATATGGGCACGAGACCTGGGAAAACGATGCCTGGCAATGGACCGGCGACGTCTCTTCCTGGGCGCCGCTGTCGGCCGACCCGGCGAACAACCTGGTATTCATTCCCACCAACAGCGCGACCATCGACTATTACGGCGGCTTCCGCCCCGGCGACAATCTCTATGGCGCCAGCATCATCGCCCTCGACACCCGCACCGGCGAGCGCGCCTGGCATTTCCAGTTCGTCAAACACGAGATCTGGAATTTCGACACGCCCACGGCGCCGCTGCTGCTCGATATCAATGTGGACGGACAGCCCATTCCCGCGGTCGCCCAGGTGACCAAGCAAGCCTGGGTTTATACCTTCAACCGCATCACCGGCGAACCGGTCTGGCCCATCATCGACCGGCCGGTGCCGCCTTCGATCGTGCCGGGCGAAGTCCTGTCGCCGACGCAGCCCCACGTTACCTGGCCCGAGCCTTTCGACATGCAGGGCATCACCGAAGACGACCTCGTTGATTTCACGCCGGAATTGCGCGCCGAAGCGCTTGAAGTGATGGACGACTACGTGATGGGGCCGCTGTTCAATCCGCCCATTCACGCAGACAATCCCGAAGGCAAGTACGGTGCGATGAACTGTCCGGGCGGGGCCGGGGGCGCCAATATCACCTCGCCGCCGGTGGCCGATCCGAATTCCGGCGTGTTGTTCGTTTCCTCGCACAAGGCCTGTTTCGTGTTGCGGCTGATTCCCGGCGAGGAAGCCGACCTGTTGTTCGCCAATCCCACCGGCACGACTTTGGCTGATTACGCCAACAGCGTGCGCGGCGCCACCGCGCGGCCGCCGCGCTTGCAGTCCGGCATTCCGGTGTGGAAGCCGCCGTACAGCCGCATCGTCGCCATCGACATGAATTCCGGCGAGCACCTGTGGCAGATTCCCACCGGTGAAACCCCGGCCCGCATCGCCAACAGCCCGGCGCTCGAAGGCGTGGACGTCGGCAATACCGGCACCGGCAATCTCGTGCCGATGGTGGTCACGTCCAACATGCTCGTGTATTCCGACGTCGCGAGCGACGGCACGCCGATGCTATATGCGATCGACAAGGACAGTGGCGAAATCATGGCCGAAATCGAGGCGCCGGCCCGGTCGAACTACGGCATGAGTTCCTGGGTCCACGACGGTCATCAGTACATCATGTTGCAGACCGGCGCGAAACTGACCGCGATGGCCCTGCCGGCCGCGCTGCCGCAATCGTCCGGTTACTAAAATAGTGAAAAATTTCTTCCATGAAATTTTTCATGACGCAAAACAAAAGCGTGGTTTTGTTTTGCCCCCGGATTCAATGGCTTGCGCCATCGATTCCGACGGCACATCCATGTGCCGTATAGGTGGTAAGAGGGCTGTGCGATATTGCGATTGATTCTGCGGGTAGTTGGCATTCTGGTGCTGATTCCCGTAGTGGCCTATTTCACCCTGAGGATGGAAAATCGCAACGTGGACGGTCGGTTGTCCCGGGACATTCCTGTCCGGGGATTCCGCGAGATGCTAGAAACGGTATTCGACCGTTCCCGTCCAGGTACGCGGCGGACCGTAGAATATCGTCGTGTTGTCCTCGAGTCCGAGTTGCGTCAGACAGCCCCCCGAACCGAAGCAATAGCCCGCCGTCTTCACGTCTTCGCCGGACAGGTTCCTGCCGTGGAGTCCGACCCGCCAGCTATCGTCGCCGCTGGTCCAGACTATGCTGACGTTCCTGATCGAATAGGATTCCTGGTCGATGATGGGCTGGGCGATTTCGAATTGGACGATGTCGCTATTGTAGGTCCAGTTGAATCCAGCGGTCAGGGAACCGCCGCCAAGCTCGGTCCGATAGTTCAGGCCGAAGGAATACATCGACTCCGGCGTATTCTGAATGCGGCGCAGATTGGCTATGTTTTCGCCGTTGAAGGTCCATTCTTCTATGCGGGGATTCAAACGGGAAACCACCAGGTTCGCTGTGAACGAGTCGCCGAGCAGGAACAGGCCTTCGAACTCGAGTCCGCCGATCTTCGCGCTGCCAGCGTTAGTCACGGCGCCGACGAAGTCGTCGTTGACGCCGTCGCCGTCGGAATCCACGCCAAGCGAGCCCGGAATTTGCATATCCTCGTACTCGCTATGGAAGGCGGCGATATTGGTCAGCGCCCTGCCGCCGGCCCAGGTGGCCTTGACGCCGGCTTCCAGCGAATCCAGCGTCTCCGGGCCGTAGCCGTTCTCCACCTCGGGCGTGGCGAAATTGGCGCCGCGCGGGTCGAAGCTGCCGGCCTTGAAACCCTGGGAATAGCCGGCGTAAAGCAACACGTCCTCGTTGACCTGGTAACTGAGGTTTGCCCGCGGTGAAAAGTCGGTAAACGTCTTTTCCGCTTCATAATCGCTGGTCACGGCAAGCGGGATCGCCCCGCCATTGCCGAACGCCGGTGAACCGAGGCCGAGATAGTTGGCCCGGAAGATATCGGCGGTTCGCGTGTCATCGGTGTAGCGCCCGCCCACGGACAGCGAAAGCCGATCAGTCAGATCGTAAGTCGCATCCGCAAACACGGACCAGGCTTTCGTGTCCACCTCACCGCCGGTATACGCACTGATGCCGAGGGGATTCAGCAGGCCCAGAACGACGTCGAAATCATTGGCGGCGCCGGCGTCCAGATAGTAGATTCCGGCAACGACATCGATCCGGTCGGCGCTGTACAACAACTGGAATTCCTGGCTGAACTGATTGTTGTCGTAAACGGCCGGCGCGTCGAAGTCCATGGACTCGAGGCTGTCGAAGTCGATCACTGTCTCGCTGTAGTTGTCGCGCCGGGATGTGATCGAACGCAAGGTCCAGTCAGCGTCGATGGACCAGTCGACGGAAAGGTGAAAGCCTTCGGAAATTACTTCGTTGTTACCTTTTATGCCCGCCGCCGAAGCCGCGTCGGCGATGCCGGCCCGGGTGTCGCGGACATTGCTCAATACCGGATCGCCGCTGATCGCAGCGGGGAAGGGACGATGCCCGGCAACGCCGGCAGAATCGTCGTCGGTCTTGTCGTAAGCGAGCCGCACGAGCATGGAATCGACAGGTTCGTACTCGGCGCTGATGCGATAAGCGAGTACTTCCTTGTTGTAATTTTCGCCGCCGGTGACGAGGTTCGAGCCGAAACCGTCCCGGCCGAAAGATGCGACCGACGCGCCGATGCGGAAGTTGTTCGAGACCGGAACCGAGCCGGCGCCGACGATGTCTCTCTGGCCGTAGCTGCCTGCGGATGCCTTGAGCCGGAATTCCGGGTCCTGGCCAAGTCGCCGGGTAACGTATTTGATCGCGCCGCCGACCGCGTTGCGCCCGTACAGCGTGCCTTGCGGGCCGCGCAGGACCTCGACGCGTTCGATGTCGTAGATATCGAGCAGTGCGCCCTGGGGCCGGGCGATGTATATGTCATCCACGTACAGGGCCACGCCCTGCTCGAATCCGGCCAGCGGGTCCTGCTGGCCGACGCCGCGGATGAAGGCGGTCAGGGTCGAATTGGTGGCCCGTGAGGGCTCCAGCGTGACGCTGGGAACGAACTGCGCGATATCGCGCAGGTCGGCGGCACCGCTTTCCGCCAGCGCATCGGCCGACAGTGCGGTTACCGCGGCGGGCACTTGTTGCAGGTTCTCTTCCCTGCGTTGAGCGGTGACGATTATTTCTTCGATAGTGGCCGATTCCTGGGCGTGAATCGCACCGGGGGGTGCAATCGTCAGCCCGAGAATTGCCAGTGATTTGGCGGAAATACCGAGTGAATTTCTCATGGCTTTGCACCTCCCGGGTCAAAATTCAGGCCATTTCTCAACAAATGATGATAATTTTCAACATCTGTTGAATTCATCATTTGTTGAATCTATATTCGAGTGATGTAAATGTCAACGGCAAAACGGTAAGACTGGAGCAATATGTCAACGGTGGACTCGGGAGGCAGGCCGATGCCTGACTACACTCCCCCGGCGCCGAAAAGCGAAAGGATTCTGAACGCCGCCGAAGAACTCTTTGCCTTGCACGGCTTCGATGGCGTGACCCTGCGCCGGATCGCCACCGCCGCGGAAGTGGATGTCGCTCTGCTGAACTACCATTTCGGCGTAAAGAAAAAGTTGTTCGAAGCCGTATTCCTGCGCCGTGCCGAAATTCTCAACGAAGCGCGGCTGAACGCCCTGCTGGAGGCGAAAGCAGGTAGTGGCGGCCAGCCTTCGCTGGAACAGATCGTGAGCGCGTTCTTGCGTCCGATTCAGCACTTCCAGTTGACCGGAGACCAGGGCTGGCGCAATTACCTGGCGCTGGTTGCCTGGGTCAATTCCAGTTCGGTCTGGGGCGAGGAAATGATGCACAAGTCCTTCGATCCCCTCGTTTCGCGCTTCATCGAAGCACTGAAAAAGAACATGCCCGACGCCGATCCGCAACGCGTGTATTGGGCATATCAGTTCTTGTCCGGAGCTTTGACCCTGACGTTGGCCCAGACCGGAAGGATCGACCGGCTGTCGGACGGCTTGTGCCGGGAAAGCAATCTGGAAACCGCTTACGATCTGATGATTCCGTTCGTGGTCGCGGGTTTCCGGAAACTTTGCCTGGAACAATTTGAAAGTGGAACCTGAACGGTTTTCGGGGGTGTGCAGGGGTCCGGGTCTAAAGTATCATCGGCTCGACCCACCATGGACGCTAAGGAGAAAAGAATGCGCAAATTGAAACTTCACTGGCAGATTCTCATCGCAATCGCGCTGGCGGTGATCCTGGGATCGATCACCGGCACCGAAACGGGCTTTCTCGGGGTCACCTTTTACGGGATTTACGACTTCGTCGGCACATTGTTCCTCAACGGCCTGCTCATGATCGTCGTGCCGCTGATCATGTCTTCGATCATCGTCAGCATCGCCAAGCTCGGCAGCGGTTCGGACCTCGGCCGGCTCGGCGGAAAAACCTTTCTCTACTACGCCACCACGAGCACATTGTCGATCCTGGTGGGCCTGTTCTTCGTCAACCTGCTGGCGCCGGGAATACTCAACGGCCAACCCGCCGGCAACGCGCTCAACCTGACCGTAGACGGCGGTGAACTCGCTTCTACCATGGTGGCCGTCGAAGGCCGCGGCGGCGGCGACATCGTCAACATCTTCCTCCGCATGGTGCCGACCAATATCGTCAACGCCGCGGCGCAAGGCGAAATGCTCGGGCTGATTTTCTTCAGCCTGGTCTTCGGCTTCTTCATGTCGCGCATTCCGGAAGGCCCAAAGGAAACCATGCTCAGCTTCTGGACCGGCGTTTATGAAACCATGATGAAGATCACCATGTGGATCATGAGCTTCGCGCCCATCGGCGTATTCGGCCTAGTGGCGGAAACCGTGGCCTCGACCGGTTTCGGCGCCTTCGAGCCCTTGCTCAGATTTTTCATTACCGTGGTGCTTGCGCTGTCATTCCACGTTTTCGTGACCTTGCCACTGATGCTCAAGTACCTGGCCAAGGTCAATCCATTCCTGCACTTTCAGGCGATGGCGCCGGCGATTCTGACCGCCTTTTCCACGGCGTCGTCTTCCGGCACCTTGCCACTGACCGTACGCTGCACCAGGGAAAATGCGGGGGTTTCGGACCGCGTGACGAGCTTCTGCCTGCCGCTCGGCGCCACGATCAACATGGACGGCACGGCGCTCTATGAATGCGTTGCCGCGATCTTCATCGCCCAGGCCTACGGCCTCGACATGACTTTCGGCACCCAGTTCACCGTGGTGCTGATCGCGCTGCTGACCTCGATCGGCGTCGCCGGCATTCCCGCCGCCAGCCTGGTGGCGATCGCGGTGATTCTGACCGCAATCGGCCTGCCGATCGAAGCGATCGGGTTGCTGCTC
>JAJDVS010000087.1 GCA_022825945.1 Pseudomonadales bacterium | reverse complement strand
GCGAATCGACGGACGTCCGCGACCTGGACACGCTGTTCGACCTGCCCGCGGACTTCGCCGAAGGCGCGGTCAACCTGCATTGCGACGCGGAAATCGCCGCCGTCTCGCTGCTGTACGCCGGCAGTTCCTTCACCGCCCTCCCCCCGGTCGTCATCGTGCCCACCGCCGCGCCGGAATAAAGATGGGGCCCGGCTTGCGGAATCCGCGCACCGTGCTTATCCGGGAATCAGGACTCCGCAATGTCGATATTCGCCTCAATCGACCGGCCAGGGGCGCGGTTCCACGCCGCGGCTGGCCGTCCCGGCTGGCTCCCCGTGGCCGACGCCCTCGGCTGCCTGGAGCGGCGGTCCCTGCGGGATGCGCTTTCGCGGCAGGGGAAAGGAATCAGCGCTGCGAAATGGCGCACCACAAATTATCAAGACCATATTTGCATGGATTATAAGTTGTAATTACAATTCATGCATGAATTATAAGCCTCGCATTCTGGAGCCGCTCGTTCGCCGCGTTGCCGGCGAATACCCCGTGGTGACGATTACCGGGCCACGGCAGTCGGGTAAGACCACATTGTGCCGCGCGCTTTTCCCGGACAAGCCATATGTGAATCTCGAACCTCTGGATGAGCGGGAGTACGCCCGCAATGATCCTCGCGGCTTTCTCGCCCAGTATCCCGACGGAGCGGTAATCGACGAGATTCAGAACGCACCCGATCTGACCAGCTACATCCAGGTGACGGTCGACGAGAATCCGGAGCATGGACGCTTTATCGTTACCGGCTCGCAGCATTTTGGATTAACGCAAGCCGTCAGCCAGTCGTTGGCCGGGCGCACGGCGATGGTCCACTTGCTGCCTCTCAGCTTTGAAGAGCTGACCTCGTTCGACACCGAAGTCGACGATCTGTGGCAGGTGGTTTTTCAGGGAGCTTTCCCCGCCATACACGGACGCCGTCTGAATGCGAGGCGATGGCTCGACAATTACCTGCTGACTTACGTCGAGCGCGACCTGCGCCAGATATCGGCGATCGGCGATCTGGCAGCGTTCGCCAATTTCATGGCCCTGGCTGCCGGTCGGTGTGCCCAGGAAATCAATCTCTCTGCTATCGGAGGGGACGCAGGCGTATCCCACAATACGGTCCGCGCCTGGATTTCGGTGCTGGAAGCGAGTTTCGTCATTTTCCGCCTGCCCGCCTGGCATGGCAATTTGCGCAAGCAACTTCTGAAAACGCCCAAGCTGCATTTTCTGGATAGCGGACTCGCCTGCCGGCTGCTGGGCATTCGATCCGCGGACGAACTGCGGCACCATCCCTTGCGCGGGGCAATATTCGAAAGCTGGGTGGCGGCCGAGATCTTCAAACATCGGACGCACCGCGGCGAAACAGGCGGCATGTTTCACTTCCGGACCACCCGCGGACCCGAGGTCGACATCGTGATACGCAGGGGCCTCTCATTGATCGGCTGCGAGGTGAAATCAGCCACAACAATGGATGGGAGCTTCCTGCGCCCGCTGCACCGATTGGAAGAATTGCTTGACGGCGCCCTGACCAAGCGGCTCATTTTCGGCGGTGGCCAGCGGCAAGAGCGTTCGCAAGTCGAATGTATCCCCTGGCGAGAACTCCATCGAAGTTCCTGGCTGTAGTTTATTCTCGTTTCTCAGGCAATAAGCGGTCAAGGATGCTTTTCGTTTACGATGTCAAACCGGGTTCGGAAACTGCAACTTCGTAATTTTTGGGATAAGCTAGGGAAGCTCTGATTAAGTCAGAGCTTCCCAGCGGCACATGGAAGTGCCGCCGAATTCGATGGGTGAAGGCAAGCGTTTTCGAAGCGCGGCTTCGAGCGCGGCCGCAACGGTACGGAGCTACGCTCCGTACCTGGAGTAAGCCATTGAATTCGGGAGCAAAACAAAACCACGCTTTTGTTTTGCGATAATGAAAAACTCCACGGATGGAATTTTTCAGAGAATACCCAGGAGCCTGCGACGCAGGAATTCTCGAAAGCGAAAATTCGCTATCGTCGCGCCCCTGGCCGGTCGATTAAGGAGAATATTGGTGGATATGCAACGAAATCGAGCGGCCGGGGGCGTGGATGAGAGCGGATTTGCAGCCGTGAATTCCTACGGCGCAGGCTCCTAGACAAGCTATTCGGCTGAACCTTCAGCCACGGCGGAGTGCCCGATGAAAAAAATCCTGTTGCTTGCCATTGCTCCCGTTCTGCTGACATTCCTGCAGCCATCCTTCGGCCAGCGGCCGGCGCCAACCCCCTTGCCCGAAGGACCGGGCAAGGATCTGGTGCGGAATCATTGCTCCAGTTGCCATACCACGGCATCGATTTCCCGATCCGCCGGATACGGCACGGTCGAAGAATGGCGCCGGGTCATGGCGACGATGATCGACCTGCCTGACGCCCAGGCGAACACCATGGCCGAATACCTGGCCGAGCATTTCCCGGAAGACGTGTCGCGCCGGCCCAATCTGATCGCCGGCGATACCGAGATCGAGATCATCGAATGGACCGTTCCCACGCTCGGCCAGCGCTCCCGCGACCCGGCGGAAGCGCCTGACGGCTCGATCTGGTGGACGGGCATGTGGGCCTCGCTCGCGGGGAGGCTCGACCCTGAAACCGGCGAGATGGAAGAGTTCCGCCTGCCGCCAACCGCGCGGCCGCACACCATCGTGCCCGACGCCGACGGCAACATCTGGTACACTGGCAACAGCAACGCCACCATCGGCATGCTCGACCCGAAAACCGGGCTCGTGACCGAATATCAGACCGAAGCGCGCGACCCGCACTCCGCGATCTGGCACCCCAATGGCAATCTGTATTTCACCGCCCAGGGCGCCGCCGTT
>JAJDVS010000044.1 GCA_022825945.1 Pseudomonadales bacterium | reverse complement strand
GACGACCGGGGCGACGGTAATGCGCCGCGGCGTTTGCCAACTGCCCATGCTGCCGCCCGTGAAGGTCAGGGTCTTCGGCGAGACGGTGACGGCGCCCGTATCGGTGGGACTGATGGTGACCGTCACCGTTTTGCCGTTGCCCGGGTCCTGGCGCAGAGCGGCGCGGTAGGTGGCGGCGGCGCCTTCCTCGGTGAGGCGGATGGGTATTTCGGCAAACTCCAGCGGAGCGGCGGCGGCGCCGTGGGTGACGGTCAGCGGCGCCGTCAGGTTGATCTACCCGGCCCGGTCTCCATTGACCAATGGTCCGGACATGGTGCCGTCGCTATTGAGGAACAGGACCAGGTCGCGGTGTACGGTGAGGGTGACCGGCACGTCGCTCGCCAGGGGCGAGGTGGAGGCCGAAAACGTCACGTCCACCAGGACGTGGTGATTGCTGGCGCCGACGCCGTTGGTGTTCTGCGTGGGCGGGAACATGGTGAGGCTCGACACCTCCATCCCCGCCGGCCCGCCGGCCAGGAAGATCTTGTTGCGGAAGGTGCTGGTCGGGGCTCCGCTGATATTATCGAAGTAGCCGCGATAGGTAGCGTTTCTATGGACAATGTCGGCTATGTCCGCACCGATGAACGCTGAATTTTTTGTCGTCAGCCGGATGGTTCCGCCATCGGCGCTGAGTTCGGCGACGCTGATTTCCAGCGATGGGGCGGCGGTCTGGGCGATGGCGGGGGTGTGGAAAGCCAGCAGCGCCGTCAGCGGCAATCCGAGGAGGCAAGTCAGCCAGAGCGGGCACAACCGATCCCCTCTCACGCCGCCAGAACGACGGCGCGAACCGGATCGTCTCGTCGCCCCATGCTCGCGGCAAGTCGACGACACTCCAGCACTCGGGCGGAAGCGCGACGCTTGCCCGCGCTCCTTCTCGCAGATTCCTTGAGCATGGATAACTGCCGCCCCGTTCAGCGGCTGACCCATGTCCTGGACCTCTTGCGGACCATCGCGAAATACGGAATCGCGGTGGCTCCCGCATCAAATGGCCGGGTCTGGAGAAGCGCAAAGCGCAACTTCCCCGAACCTTGTGACCTTTACGCTACAGATTGTCTCATCGGGTGTCAATAAATTGACTAGAATAAATAATCATCTGCACGGGAATATTAAACATATATTCCATGATTTCCAGTTTGCGCACTTGACTTGCGATTGCAAACGGTTCGCTTCACCATTCGCCCCGACCCTGCGGGCGTAAACCGGCGTTGTGGTCAGGCATGCGTTCCACTTCAGGAAAAGTGAGAGGAAATCGTAAGTGAATCCGTTTATCGAAATGCTGAAATCACACCGCTCCATCCGCAAGTTCACTGATGAGCCCATCGCGCCGGAGCTGTTCGAGGAACTGCTGCGGGCCGGGCAGGCCGCGGCGACTTCGAGTTTCCTGCAGGGTTCGACGATCGTGCGGATTACTGACGCCGGCAAACGCGCCCGGATTGCGGAACTGGCCGGGAATCAGCCCTATGTGGCGAGCGCGGCGGAATTCATGATCTTCTGCGCCGACCTCAAGCGCGCCGGCAACTGGTGCCGGGAGTATGGCAAGCCATTCGAGGGGGATTACACCGAACACTTCATCATCGCCACCGTCGATGTGGCCCTGATGGCCCAGAGCATGGTCTGCGCCGCCGAATCCGCGGGGCTTGGCATCTGCTACATCGGCGGCATCCGCAACAACCCGGGGCGGGTGAGCGAATTGCTGGAATTGCCCAGGGGCGTGTATCCGGTGTTCGGCCTCTGCCTCGGCCACCCCGCCCAGGACCCGGAGGTCAAGCCGCGCCTGCCGCTTTCGGTAATACTCAAGGAGGATCGCTACCACGAGGAAGGCGACCGGGAGACCATCGCGGCCTACGATGAAACCGTGCGCGGGTACTACGCCGCCCGCACCGGAGGCGGTCACGGCATAGGCTGGTCGGAGCAGGTTTCGGTATTGCTGTCGGAAAAATCCCGCCCGCATATGCGCGGCTTCCTGGCGGAGCAGGGCTTTACTTTCAGGTAAACCCGTTTACTGGATCGAGTCGATTCGATAGGCGCCGGTATCGGGCAGCACTTCTTCGAGTTCGCTCACCAGCGAGTCGATGAATTCCGATGGCGGTATCGCGCCGTCGCCGAAAGCGAACCTGAATTCGCCGTTGAGCAGTCGCGCCCGCTGATCGTCGGTAACCGACCAGCGGGCGATGTAATAATCAGCCTGTGGCAGTTCGAAGGGAATGGGGTAGACAAAACTCTGGCCGATTCGCTCCGGGTCGTAGACAAAGCCGATATTGATCCACTGCTCGTCGGAGGTGTACAGGGCCAGCTTCAGCAGGCGCACATCGACCCGGAAACTCATGGTGATCATCCGCGGCGGATCGGACAGCACCGAATCGTCCGGCGGAAAAGTCACCCCCGGCGAAAGCACTCCATGGGAATGCTGGGCATGAACAGCCCCGGCGAAGACTGCGGGCAGCAGGCTCAAGAGAATTCGCGAAATCATGACCGCGATTCTACCCAAAAGCCCCGCCTGTCAGAACTGTTGTTGCCGCAGGGTATCTTTCCAAATGTCTGTCATTCTGCGCGAAGCGAAGCGGAGTCGCAGAATCTCTCGACAGATGGCGCCGTGCAAGGTTCATGAGATTCTGCGACTGCGCGCAGAATGACGGTATTCCCACAGGAAACCGATTTACCCTGACCTGGGCTGGAAGTAGACCATGGTCTGGCGGGACAGCGCGGCGAGGCGGCCATCTTCGGTGAAAATCTTGCCGGATTGCTGGGTGTAGCCGCCGGCGGCCCATTCCAGATCGAACCGCAACAGGAACCAGCGGCTTTCGATTTGTTCGGGCGGAGTGACGAATTCCAGCGCCCAGGAAAGCGAACTCGAAGGCGCGCGGTTGTCGCGGAAGCGGTTGAGCAGCACCGGCGGCGGCAGGTCGGCGATGGAAACGATCGCTTCGTCCGGGAACTCGCTCAGGTCGGCGCGATGGGCCGCCCAGATATTGATTCGGTTCTTCGCATCGCCGGACATGGGCGTCCCGCCGCCAACCCACTGGCCATCGAAGAAGCGCAGAAACCCCGGCATCCGTTCCGGGTCCTGTTGCTGCAAGGGACCCTCCACCCCGGGGCGTTTCGGTCTGAAACCATGATCCACCGCAACCTGCAAGCCTTGCCTGGGTTTGCCCCAGGCCGCCAGCGCCTGCAGGCAGACTTCGCCATCCTGCGCAATCCCGGCGCTGGTCTGGCTGACATTGCCCCCCTCGCGCAAAACCCGTGTATGCACCCGGGACCTGCCCGGCTGCAGCGGCCCCACAAAGGAAACCATCAGCGAACGCAGGGTGCGCTCCCGGGCAACTTCCTTGCGCATGGCAGTCACCGCCAGCGCCGCCGCCACACCTCCATACACCGACCGCCCCTGGGACCAGTTCCGGGAAACATCCGCCAGATTGTCCCCTCTATCCCGCAGCCCGGCAAGAATTTCATGTAAATCGCTGTCTGTCATTCGGGCCCTCAATAGCGCATCCGCAACCCCTGATGATATGCTTTCGACCGGCCCGGATGGGGAATCGCCGGGACTTGCATACAACACAATTGAATTTCTCGTCATGACCTATTCCGGCTTCAGCCGCGGCCTTCTCGCCACATTCCTGCTTCTCGCGGCGGGTGCGGCACCCGCCCAGGTCAATCCGGCTTCGTATCCGCCCCGGGATGAAAACGGCCTCGCCGCCAATGCCGCGACCCGACCGCTCGATGACGCCGTGCTTGATCTGGCGCCGGAAGCATTGAGCCTGATTTTTCCCGCCAATGTGCGGCTGGTGAAGCTTGTACTGCGCGACGAAAACCGGACCTGGGTGGATATCAGTTTCCGCTACAATCCGAGGCCGAGAAGCGATTATGTGTGGGAACTGCCGGAGCTGCCCCCGGCAGTCTACTACACCGCCGAATGGGCGATTCTTTCCGCCCGGGAGCAATTGATTCGGGGCAGTTTCAGCTTCGCCTTCGGCCCCGGCGCCCAGGCGCCCTCGCTGATCCGGGAAGCCCAGGAATTGTTTTTGCGAGAGCGCGCCGGAACCGATCCCGACACCCGCTACGTGGCGCCGCCCCCCACGCGAATCATCATCAACCGCGACCCACCCCGCTTCGACCCGCCCTTCACCATCGAACTCGACAACGAAGAGCCCTGCTAACCACTCCCAGCCACCCCGCGTTCGTCGCAGCGATCGAAGTCCCAGACTCACTCGGTAACATTCACCGTAATGTACTGATCATGATACGGGCCGCCGTCGTCGGCCCGTGCCCAGAGAACATAGGTGCCCGGCTTGTCAAAGGTCGCGGTTACCTCGTACATCCCATCTGCGGGAACCGGCGGCGGCAGCCACAGCGGGGCGCCAGCCCTCGCAGGCGGGTTCGATATGGCGGCCAGTCTGGCAGGAAGGCTGGGCCTGGCTGGCGGCGCCTGCGGAGGCAGTCAAAAAAAAACGGCCAGGCAGAAAAAAACTGCCTGGCCGCAAGAAGGCTTGTGGTTTGACGGCTTTCCGTGTCAGGGAGCCGCGATGTCTTCCCCGGCCTCCACGCTGTCGTCAATGGGCGCAACCAGTGGCGCCAGGCACAGCGGGCAGCCGATCACGTGATCGTTGGGGCCAAGGTCCAGGGTCTCGCGACGCTCCGCCATGGCTTCGAAGAACTGCTCGTCGGTCATGGTCACCCTGATGCCCAGATCGATGAACATGTTGGTCACCGAGCGGTTGCCCGAACCTTGCCAGTTGCGCGGGTCGGGAACGTTCGGGTTGGTTTCGGTGTTGTTCATGTAACCGACGATGTGCAGGATGGTGCCCTTGGGCAGCAGCGGCGCCGCATGGTCGGCGTAGGGATAGCCGCGCACCCAGTTGTGGTCGTAACCGACGCAGGACAGCGTCTCCACGGTGTAGCCCCAGATCGCCTCGAGGCACATGCGCTCGCCGGGGGCGTGCAGATGCGGCTCGAAGGTGATGATCTTGGTATGCTGGTCGAGCACCGTGTAGGCGTGCAGTTCCTGGTCTTTCTCGTTACCCCCGATACTGATGTCCACGCCGTTGCCCAGGCCGATGAAAGTGTTCTGGTATCTGGGCTGATAGTCCCTGTCGTGGAAGCGGAAGCCGATTTCCAGGTGGCCGGTGGTGTCGCGGCCGTTGGAATGCAGATGCACCGAATCGGAAACGACGTAGGATCCGGCCTGCAACAGCCTGCCCGCGTCTTCGTCGAAGATATCCGCGTTGCGGCCCACTTCGTGCACCGGCCAGGGAATCGCCGGTCCCGGCAGGCGTTCGCCGTCTTCGTCGAACTTCGCGGTGCCCCAGATCATGTGGTGGAAGATATAGCGTCCGCCGACGGTTTCGCGGCCGGTGCCCGCCTGGTTGTTGACGTCGTTGACTTCAACGATTTCCACCGACTTCACGTAGCGGTCCTCGGTCAGCCCGGTCGGCGCCGATTCGATCTCGCCCCACCAGTCCGGCGTGCCGGCAAGCTTCGTGACGTCGGCCATGCGCACGATCAGGTCGGGTTCGCCGGCGCGCCATTTGACGCTGTCGTCGAACTCCATCGGCTCGGGGGCATCCCCGGGATCGCCTTGCGGAGCGCCGCCGCGGGCCCAGGTGGAAATGGCCGCGATTTCCTCGTCGCTCAAGGAAGGATCGTCCTTGAACTCCTGGATGCCGATATTCTTCTCGACGTACCAGGGCGGCATGGCGCCGGCGCGGTCGCGCAGGCCGGTCTTGTACTCGATCAATCCCGCAAAGGGGGCCACCTGATCGTAGGTGACCAGGGGCATGGGGCCCGCGCCGCCGACGCGGTGGCAGTTCTGGCAACTGCGCTGCAGGATGGGTTCGATATCACGGTGGAAAGTGACTTCATCCGATTGCGCCGCAGCGCCGCCCGCGCCCGAAGTGAAAACGGCTGCAAGAGCCGCCGGGGCCAGGCATTTTCCGGTCAGGTTACGCATGAGTGGTGTCTCCTCGATTGTCGAGCGATTCTTGTCCTGGCCATCGTTTGCCGATGGCTCGATTCATCCAGTGATGAATGTGCCGCGAAGGCTACCACGAATTCCGCCCGTGTTGAATCATTTTTCAGAGAATACCCGGAGGCCCGATTGGAAGCGCCTTCGAGCGCCTGATCAGTGCGTCGTTTGTTCGTCGAGTTCCGACATGCCGCGCCGGGACTCGTCCGCCGCGTGGCAATCGCGTTGCCGGCAAAGCGTGAAATTGCGTACATGCGCATAAGCGATAATCGCTGCGCCGGCAACGGTGAGAATCTTCTCGCCGGTCTCTCCCGTCACGTCTTCCCCCAGTATCGGCACCAGTAAAAGCAGGAAGAGACCGAACAGCCCCGTCATCAGGATCTTGAAATGACCATGCTTGCGACAGCCGAGGCTCAAGGCGAAGAGACTGGTAGGGAGCACGAGAAAGAGAACCGCGTAGTGGAAGCTTTCGTCTTCCAGAAAAGTCGCTCCCAGCGCCGGAATCATGGCGATGGCCACCGGCATGAGCAGGCAATGGACCACGCAAACCAGCGATAGGCCTATAGCCGCCTTATCCGCATTTGCCGACGATGCCTGCACTATTGTTCTCCTGACAATCAACTGTTGATGGGGCTCGCCGACCGCAGCCGCCGGTTCACAAGCGG
>JAJDVS010000018.1 GCA_022825945.1 Pseudomonadales bacterium | reverse complement strand
CGCGAAAGCGAAAATTCGCTATCGCCGCGCCCCTGGCCGGTCGATTGAGGCGAATATTGGTGAATATGCAACGAAATCGAGCGGCCAGGGGCGTGGATGAGAGCGGATTTGCAGCCGTGAATTCCTACGGCGCAGGCTCCTAGTCTCGCAACAGAGGGAAAAAATCTCGGCGATCAGCCAGATAGACCTTATCGGAGAGTCAGCGATACAACAAGATCAGCTGAATTCTCTGCGGAACAAGCTGGACAGCATCGGGAAAAAATCGGAAAACAAGCTAGCCGCAATGTCTACCGATGAACAACGGATTTACAGGAACATTTTTCTCGCAGTTACGGAAACCGCTCCATCACTGTCAAAAGCCAAAGAAACAATTGAGACCATCATGAAGTTCAATCAAGGCGGAGAAGCGGAATCACCATAGCTGGCTTTGGTTTCAGGCGAATATCCGCCCCGGATTGAGGATGCCTTGCGGGTCTAGGCTCTGTTTCAGATTGCGCATCAGTTCGATTTCGGCGTCGCCGCGGCTGTAGGGCAGAAAGGGGCGCTTCATGATGCCGATGCCGTGTTCGGCGGACACCGAGCCTTTCAACTCCCGGATCAGGCCGTAGATGACTTCGTCGATGGGTCGGTGCAGGGCGTGGGTGTCGGGTCCGACGTTGATAACGATATGCAGGTTGCCGTCGCCGATATGGCCGAACAGGCCGAGAATCGCTTCCGGCCATTTCTCCCGCAGGCGGCGTTCGACTTCATCGCCGAAATAGCCCATGTCGGCCACATTGAGGCTGACGTCGTAGGTATGCAGGTGGCCCACCCCCTGGGCGGCTTCGGCGGCGCCGTCGCGCACCGCCCACAGCTTTCTGGTCTTGTCGCTGTTGTCGGCGACGATGACGTCGTCGATCAGTTCCCGCCGGCAGGCTTCATCGAGCATGTTGAGAAAGAGTTCGCTGTCGGTGGCCTCGTCGGAGCCCATGCTTTCCACCAGCACGTAGAAGGCGTGGCTGTCCGGCAGCGGTACGGTGGCGTGGGGCACGTGCCGGTCGACGAGCTGGTAGGAATTGCGCCAGAGTACTTCAAAGGCGCTGAGGTTGGCGCCAAGGCGGGCCTGGGCGTGGACGAGCAGGTCGGCCACCGCCCGGAAGGAGCCGAGGCCGCACATGGCCACCTGCTGGCTCGCCGGGCGCGGAAACAGCTTGAGCACCGCCCGGGTGATGATGCCGAGGGTGCCTTCGCTGCCGATGAACAATTGCTTTACGTCGTAGCCGGTATTGTTCTTGCGCAGCTTGTGCAGATTGTTGATGACGGTGCCGTCGGCGAGCACGGCTTCGAGGCCCACGGTCAGTTCCCGGGTCATGCCATAGCGGATCACGCGGTTGCCGCCGGCATTGGTGGACAGGTTGCCGCCGATGGTGCAACTGCCCCTGGCGCCGAGGTCGAGGGGGAACAGCAGGCCCTGGGCGTCGGCCTGTTCCTGGATGACCTGCAGGGGCACGCCGGCTTCGACGGTCATGGTGCTGGTGTAAGGGTCGAGTTCCACCACCTTGTTCATTCTTTCCAGGCTGAGCGAGATTTCGTTTTCCAGCGGCGCGGCGGCGGAAACCAGCCCGGTCATGCCGCCCTGGGGCGCCACGGGCTGGCCGGCTTCGTGGCACAGGGCGAGGATTCCCGATACTTCTCCGGTGTTGGCGGGGCGCAGCAGCAAGGGCGGGCGGATGGCCCGGTCTTCCATGAGATCCCGGTAGTTCTTCGGCTCGATATCGTCGCCCTCGCGGTAACCTGCCGGGCCGACGATTTGCTTGAGTCTGTCGAAAAGGCCAGTGTGGATTTCGATGGCTTGAACTGTCATGGTGCGGCGATGGTTTTGCGAATGAGGGGCGAATCTTAGCACATGGAGTCGATCTCTCCTGTTTTCCGTGATTCGGCTGACGGCAACTTGTGTTCTTCCCGTTGCAAGCCATGTGGTAGGCTTTGATCGCAAATTCGCATTCTGGATTCGTGGGAGAGAAGAAAATGACGAGAAAGGCGATCGGTGCATTTCTGCTGCTGGCGACTTTCGGCGCTCAGGCTCAGGAGGCGGACAATGCGACGCATGTTCCGCTTGGCGAGATCATGACGGTTTTTGAGAATCTCGGCGATACGATCGATCAGCAGGTGCGGGTCGTGGATATTGGCGATGAGCTGAATGTGGGGGTCGGGGTGCTGCGACGGGTTGGCGCTCGCTCGGATGGGGAGGAACTCAACGCCATCGTGCATCATAGGGTAACCGAGGTGTATTACGTGCTTTCGGGCTCGGGGATACTCGTTACCGGCGGCGACGAGAGCGACGGCATCGAATTTCCCGCCGACTCGGTCTCGGTGCGGGAACTCATCGGCCCCAGCGGGAGAAGGACCGTCAGCAATGGCCAGATGCAAACCATTGCGGCTGGCGACATCGTCGTGATTCCGGCCGGCGTGCCGCATGTTTTCAGCCATATCCAGGACCAGATCACCTATCTCAGCATCCGGGTGGACCATGAGCAGGTGCTGCCCGCGGGCTATGTCCATCCCTCGCTTGAGTGAATCATGGGCGGCAAGCGCCGCTCGGGAGGCCAACTGATGAAACTGCTGTCGATTATGCCTGTGGGCGCCCTGGCTTTGGCGGCGAGTCTGGCGGCAGCTCAGGCCGACTATCCGCGCACGCCCTCCGGCAAGCCCGACTTCAGCGGAAATTACGATATATCCACCCTGACGCCATTCCAGCGCCCCGCCCGGTTTGGCAACAGGCTGTATCTGAACGAGGAAGAGGTGCAGGCGTTGCGTGATCGGGAAATGGGCATCCGCGCAGCGGACTCGGCGCCGGGCGACCCGAATCGCGCGCCGCCCGAGCAGGGAGGTTCGATCGGTTCCTATAACGATTTCTGGTTCGACCGGGGCGATGAGCCCTTTGTCCTGAACGGAGAGTATAGAACGTCGATACTGACCTACCCCGAGAACGGCCGCATGCCGCCGCGCACGCCCGCGGGCCAGGCCAGGGCCGACGCGGCGCCGCGTTTCGCCTGGGAAGATCTCGGCGGCGCCTGGTGGCTGGAGACCGGCGACCAGCCATTCGACGGCCCCGAGAACCAGCAAGTGCAGGTCCGCTGCATCTTTCACCCGGCATCGACGATTCCGGTAACGCCCCGGGTCTACAACAACCTGAAAACCATCGTGCAGACCGACGACTACCTGATGCTCTATGTCGAATGGATGCATTGGGCGCGCATCGTCCGCATCGGCGATCAGGAACCCAGGCCCGCCGCGCTGGCGACCTTTGACGGGGATTCAATCGGCCGCTGGGAAGGCGACACCCTGGTCGTTGAAACCACCAATTTTCTGGATCGCCCTTATGAACCTGCCGAGCGCCGCGTGACCGAACGCTTCAGTCCTCTGGAGGGCGGCGGCCTGGTCTACGGCTTCACAGTGGAAGATGCGGACTTCACCGACAGTTACGGCGGCGAAATGGTCTGGCCGAAAACGGACCAGATTCCCTACGAGTACGCTTGCCACGAAGGCAATTATGCGATGGAAATGATGCTGAAGGGCGCCCGGGTCAAGGAAGTCGAGCACTACCTGCAACAGCAATCCGAAGACTGACTTGACCGGTTGCCGTCACCTCGCAAGCGGGTCGGGCCGCATCTGGAAGTGATAGGCCTTGCTCGTGGTTCCCGCCCCGGTTTCCATATGGAAGGGCGCACGGCGAAAAGCACTTCCGTCAGGCGGCAGAATCGGCTCAAGAACGTGCTTTATTTGAGCCGATTTTCCACCAAAATCGGCTCACGGAGCGGCGACATGACCGTTTGGAGACTTCAGGCCTGATTTTGTATCAGTTCGGCGAGGGCGCTCAGGCCGATGGCCTCGATGTTCTCGGCAAGGGGATAGGTTTCCTGGCCGGAATAGACCACAAAGGCGCGCGCGGGACGCAGGTCCGCCAGCGAATTTCGGAGTCCCTTGGTAAGCTTGGGGTTGAGACCGCGCTTTATCTCGACCACCCAGCGCTCTCCTGTATGTCCCGGTTCCAGCACCAGGTCCACCTCTGCGCCGGCGCGAGTTCGATAAAAGCTCGCGGGGGTATCCTGACTTGCCGTAATCAGTGTTTCAATCACAAAGCCTTCCCAACTCGCGCCGTTGACAGGATGTCCCGCAAGGTCGTTCTGCGTTTCCAGGCGGAGCAGGGCATGCACCAGACCGGAGTCGCGTATGTAGAGTTTCGGCGTTTTGACAAGACGTTTTCCGATATTGACATGCTGTGGTTCCAGTCTTCGCACCAGCAAGAGGTCCACCAGCAGGTCGATATAGCGGTTGACGGTCGGGACGGAGACCTCCAGGCTGGTCGCAAGACGGGAAGCGTTCAGCAGTTGGCCCTGGTTGTGGGCGAGCATGGTCCACAGTCGCCGCAGGGTTTCAGCCGGTATGCGCGGGCCGAATTGCGGCACATCACGCTCAAGATACGTGCGAATGAAATCCTGTCTCAACGCCAGGCTTGCGCGGTCCGAGTCCGCCAGAAAGCTGTCCGGGAAGCCGCCGCGCAGCCAGAGGCGCTCCTGAGCCGTCCTGCCGGCGCCAATCTCCGTCGCCGCGATCGGCGCCATGTCGATATAGGCAATGCGTCCGGCCAGGGACTCCCCGGATTGGCGCAGCATGTCAATGGACGCGGAACCCAGTATCAGAAACAGGCCGGTGCGCCGTCCCGCGCGTCGTGAACGGTCGATGACCCCGCGCAATACCCGGAACAGTTCGGGAGATCGATGAATCTCGTCAAGGATCACCAGCTTGTCGCGGTGGCGCTCGAAAAACAGTTCCGGGTCGGAGAGTTTGGCGATATCCTGAGGCGACTCCAGGTCCAGGTACACCGACGGCAGGGTTTCCCCAAGCTTCAGCGCGAGCGTGGTCTTGCCCACTTGACGGGGACCAATGAGTGCAACCGCCGCTTGACGCCGTAGGGCCGCGCACAGTTGTTCTTCGATTTTGCGATCAATCATCCTTGCTAATTTAACACAGCGCGTTAAATTAGCAAGGATGATAGCGCTGCTGGCTTCATTCCCAAGCTAGGAGGCTGCGGCGCAGGCTCCTGGGGGGCTTGCGTATCGGTGTCACGCGACTGACAATGTTTCTGCGATCAACCGTGAGAGGCATGTTATGAAGACTTTATTGACTCCGGTGCAGTTGATTTTCTGGCCTCTGGGGCTCCTGGCCGTAACGGCCATTCACGCCCAGGACGGCGGCGACTACGAAATTCCCCGCACCATCGACGGCCAGCCCGACCTGCAAGGCGTGTGGGCGAACAACACCATGACGCCGGTAGAGCGGCCGGAGATGTTCGGTGAACGGGAATACCTGACCGACGAGGAGATGGCGTTCCTGCGGCAGCGCATGCGGGAGATCGCCGACCAGGACGGCGACGCGCTGTTCGGTTCCGGAACTTTCAACGCGGCATTTTCCGGCGAAGTCACATCCTACGATCCCAGCACAGGCAACTACGATCAGTCCTGGCTGGTGGAGCGCGAAGTGCACAATCGCACCTCGCAGATCGTCGATCCGCCCAACGGCAGATATCCGCCGCGAACCGAGGAATCCATCGCCCTGGCCAGGGAGCGCGCGGAACGGGTGCGCAACAACGATATCGCTTCCTGGCTCGACATGTCCGTCGACGACCGCTGTATCAACTACGGCGCGCCGTATCTCAACACCGGGTACAACAGTTACTGGCAGATCGTGCAGTCGCAGGATCACGTGGTAATCGTGCAGGAGATGATTCACGACGCCAGGATCATTCCCCTGACCGAAAAGCCCCTGCTCGACGACAGCATCCGCCTCTGGCATGGCGACCCGCGCGGCTATTGGGACGGCGACACCCTGGTCGTCGAGACCGGCAACTTTTCCGAAAAGAGCCACGATGGGCCGAATACCGCCGCGAAGCGCAACATCGAGCGATTCACCCGCATCGGCGATACTCAATTGCTTTATCAGTTGACCAGCGACGATCCGGGAACCTTTACCGCGCCCTACACCCTGGAACTTCTGCTTGAATACAGCCCAGACCCCATCTACGAATACGCCTGTCACGAAGGCAATTACGCGATGGAGAACATCCTGCGCGGTGCGCGCGAACTCGAGCGGCTCGCCGCGGAAGAACCGTAACCTCAAGAGGAATTCGTCCCATGAACAGCAAAGCGGGAAAAACTATCGCACAGGCGTTGGGAATCATGCTGGCCCTGGCTCTCACGCTGGGTGAGGCCAACGCCCAATCCGGACGCAATCCCTGGCGGCCGGCGGACGGGCTGCAAGCCGGAACCGGCCCGGGCCTGATCGGCCAACCCTGGGCCAAACTTCCCGGCGATCGGGCGATGGGTTCGCCCGGCGGCGTCCATATCGACAACGACGGCGAACATATCTGGGCCATCGTGCGCTGCGGCAACGACGGTACGCCGCGGGGCAGCCAGACCTATTGCGACCAGTCCGACCTCGACCCCATCCTGAAATTCGACCCCGACGGCAATGTCGTCACCGAATTCGGCGGCCGCATGTTCGCCTGGCCCCATGGCCTGCACGTGGATGGCGCCGGCAATATCTGGGTCACCGAAGCGGGCAGCGGCGAGTCGCCCGCGGGGGAAGCCTACGGCCACCAGCTATTCAAGTTCTCGCCTTCGGGCGAATTGCTGATGACGCTTGGCGAAGCGGGAGTCTCGGGGGATGGCCCCTACCACTTCACCAATCCCAGTGATGTTGTCACCGCGGCCAATGGCGACATCTTCGTCGCCGACGGCCATAACAACAACGGCAACAACCGCATCGTGAAGTACTCCGCCGCCGGCGAATACATTACGGATTTCGCCGAAACCGGCTATGGCCCGGGACAATTGCTCGGCCCCCACGCCCTGGCCATGGCCCCCGACGGCCGCATCTTCGTGGCCGACCGGGGCAACAAGCGCATCTCGATATTCGACCAGGAGGGCAACTTCCTTTCCCACTGGACCCAGTTCGGCATGCCCAGCGACATCTGGATTTCCGCTGATGGCACGATCTACGTCGCCGATTCGGAGTCCGACATGACCCAGAATCCCGGCTGGGAGAAGGGCATCCGGGTGGGCGATGTGGAAACCGGCTGGGTCGAGCATTTCATTCTCGACATGGGCGACAACCCACCCGTCACCCAGGGCGGCAGCGGTGCTGAATCCATCGCCGTGGACCGCAACGGCAACATCTTCGCGGGAGAGCCCCGCCCCCAACGCCTGCGCAAGTATCTCAAGGTGCGCTGAGGCGGAAAGGTCCAGACAGGAAGAGCAGGCTCCTAGGGGCAAACCCCAGCGGGAATTTTCACGGAAGAACAGGCCGAACGCGGGGCAGGGCAAAGGGGTCCGCTCCGCGCGGAATCCCCCTGGAGATCGAGGATCCGGAATGACAGCGGCAGCAAAAGCGATTATCCTTCGTGGCTGTAATGGATGCATATCAATGCCTGACGCGAATATTCACCGCTGCCGCCCTTGCCGCGGCCAGTGGCGTGGCGCTCGCCTGGCAGCCGCTGTACGAGGATGTCGATAATCTTTCCCTGAAAGACAACCGCCTGACCTGGCATGTCTGGGTGCCCGGCGCCTCCGACGACGGTGACCGCTGGGACCCGCTGTTCCACGATTCGGTAAGTTACTGGAATTCGCAGCTTCCCTTTTTCACCTTGAGCGCCACCACCCGGGACGCGGGAGACTGTTCGTCCTGGGGCAGCTCGGAGAATCAGGTGAGTACCGTGACCTGGCGCAAAGACACCTGTTACGGCCTGTCCATGGACGATGCGGCAGGCTGGGCCCAGACTTATCTGGGCCATCCCGCCGGCGAACAGGTCATCTCCGAGGGCGACATTTTCTTCAACGATGCGTATCGCCGGGATTTTGGCCGCGAAGGGCAGATGGTCTACGATGAAACCAGTTTCTATTCGGTGGCACTGCACGAAATCGGCCACAATCTCGGCCTTGGCCACGGGACTTTCGATGGCGCGGTAATGGCCTATGGTCCCACCCACCGCTGGCACAAGCGACTGTCCCCGGATGAAATCTGCGGTGTCGCCGTGATTTCAGGCAACCGCCGGCACTGCCCCATAGGCCTCGGCGAGGCGGTAACCACCAGCGGCGCAGCCAGCGAAGCGCATTTTTCCGGTTTCGCCAGCGCCGACGCCGGCTCCTCCCTCCGGGAGGTATTGCGCCCCTGGCAGGAATTCAATATCTATGCAACGGTGCTAATCGATTCCTCCCACCGCTACCGCCCCGGACAATTGCATGTAATCGCCGAAACCGAGCAGGGCCAATTCTTCGCCCGGGACGCCGAAGGCGACTGGCATGCCTACACTGGCGGCGAACTCCCGGCGGCCACGCCGCCGGGAGTGCTTGGCCATGTCATGGAACTCATTATCCTTGGTCGCAATGGCATCACCCGGGGTGAGCCCACCTTCGATCCAAAACACGGCTACCGGCTCTACCGGGAAGCGCTGACGGGCTACCGTCTTGGCCTCGAAGGCGTCAAGCTCAAGTTCTGGGTCGCCTACAGCAGCGATTCCGCCCCCGGCGAACTCATATACGGAAATGAACCCATAAACGTGGAGTGGACGCTGGAGTAAAGCGCCGACAGATGACATTGCCCCAATGTCATTGCTATGCTCACCGGCGGAAGAGCATCGTCTGCGGCGGCGAAGGCATTGAACGCTACTGCGCCAGGCCGGTACTGCGCTGGTTGCGCGGCTGCGGCAATCGCGGCCTGGCGCTGGGTTCCATCTGCACCGGAGGCTATCTGCTCGGCAAGGCCGGATTGCTGGACGGCTACCGCCGCAGCATTCACTGGGAACAGTATGCCGCGATGACGGTGGAGTTTCCCAAGGTGGACGTCAGCAGGAGTATCTTCACCATCGAACGCGACCGCTTCATGAGTTCCGGCGGCACGGTGCCCACGGACATGATGCTGTACTTCGTCCGCCGCCAGCTTGGCGCCGAGACCGCCTCGGACGTTGCGGACCAGTTCGTCCACGAACGCATTCGCGACACCAGGGACTTGCAGCACATGCCCCTGCGCCACGTGATGGGAGGGCAGTCGGCCAAGCTCGTGGCGGCGGTGGAACTGATGGAAAGCAATATCCGCGAGCCGCTCAGCCAGTTGGAACTCGCTTCCTACATCAATCTTTCGCGCCGGCAACTGCAACGCCTGTTCCAGAAATATCTGCTTAACTCGCCCTCGCACTACTACCTGCAATTGCGTCTCGCGCAGGCAAGGCAACTGCTGTCCCAGACCAATCTGAGCATCGTCGAAATCGCCGCCCAGACGGGGTTTGTGTCCAGTTCCCACTTCAGCACCACCTACAAGGAACTCTATGGCAACACCCCAAGCGCCGACCGCATTGACCGCTAAAATGGGATTTGCCGGGGTCGGGGCCAGCGCCACAGGCTCCCAGCTTGCATTCGGGACAATTCGGCGCTTGCCGATGCGACAATTCCTGTTCCAGATGTGACAGCATCGCTTGAATCCTTGGAGACAAGCCGTCTACTCTTCGCAACCGAACCGCCGGCTGCGCCGGAACGTAATCCATCAGGAGCCTGCGTCGCAGGCTCCTGGTCCACTCGCTGAAAGGAGCCGGAATTCCATGTCCCACCTCTCCGATATTGAAATCGCCCGGGCGGCTGACTTGCTGCCCATTCAACAGGTGGCTGAAAAGCTTGGTATCGCCGAACACGCGATTCCCTACGGCAAGACCAAGGCCAAGGTGGATTTTGCAGCCATTGACGCCGCGCGGCCCGCAGGCAATGGCAGGCTGATTCTGGTGACCGCGGTCTCGCCGACCCCCGCCGGCGAAGGCAAGACCACCACCACCGTCGGCCTCGGCGACGCCCTCAACCGCATCGGCAAGAAAGCCCTGATCTGCCTGCGTGAGCCAAGTCTCGGCCCCTGTTTCGGGATGAAGGGCGGTGCCACGGGAGGCGGTTACGCCCAGGTCGTGCCGATGACCGACATCAACCTGCACTTCACCGGCGATTTCCACGCCATCACCTCGGCCCACAATCTGCTCGCGGCGCTGGTGGACAATCATGTCCACTGGGGATTCGAGCCGGTGCTCGACCCGCGCCGGATCTCCTGGCGCCGGGTGGTGGACATGAACGACCGCGCCCTGCGCCAGATGAACATAGGGCTTGGCGGAACCGCCCACGGCGTGCCCCGGGAGTCCGGCTTCGATATCACCAGCACCTCGGAAATCATGGCGATCTTCTGTCTGGCGCGGAATCTCGCCGAGCTGCGGCAGCGCCTCGGCGCCATCGTGGTGGGCTACACCCGTGAGCGGCAGCCGGTCACCGCCGGGGAACTCAATGCCGCTGGCGCCATGACCGCCCTGCTGCGGGACGCCCTGTCGCCGAACCTGGTGCAGACCCTGGAGCAGAACCCCGCCTTTATTCACGGCGGCCCATTCGCCAATATCGCCCATGGCTGCAATTCGGTGATCGCCACCCGCACGGCGCTCAAGCTGGCGGACTATGTGGTGACCGAAGCGGGTTTCGGCTCGGACCTGGGCGCCGAGAAATTCTTTGACATCAAGTGCCGCGCCGCTGGCTTCGCGCCCGACGCCGCGGTGCTGGTGGCCACGGTGAAAGCGCTCAAGATGCATGGCGGAGTCCCCAGGGACGACTTGCAGCGGGAGAATGGCGCGGCGGTAGCGGCGGGCTGCGCCAATCTGGGACAGCATCTGGCGATTCTGGAAGCTTTTGGCCTGCCTGCGGTGGTGGCGATCAACCGGCACCCCGGCGACAGCGATGGGGAGATTCGCGCGATCGCCGACTATTGCAGCGGGCGTGGCGTCAGCGCCATCGAGTCGCGGCACTGGGCCGAGGGCGGCGCCGGCGCAACCGAACTTGCCGCCGCCGTGGCCGAGGTGGCGGATTCGGGCTCGGCGGATTTCCGCCTGCTGTATGACGACGATCTCGACCTGTGGGAGAAAACCCGGCGGGTGGCGCGGAAAATCTACGGCGCCCGGGACATCGCCGCGCCGTCCCAGGTGCGCGGGGAATTCGACCGCCTGCAGCAAAACGGCTATGGAAACTTCCCGGTCTGCATGGCCAAGACCCAGTACAGCTTCTCCACCAATCCCCAACTGCTCGGCGCGCCCCGGGAACATATCGTGGAAATCCGCGAGCTGCGGCTGTCCGTTGGGGCCGGCTTCGTCGTGCCGGTCTGCGGCGCAATCATGACCATGCCGGGATTGCCGCGCAAGCCATCGGCCCATGACATCCACGTGGACGCCCAGGGGCAAATCGCAGGGCTTGGCTGACTAGGCTGAACCTTCCCTCCCCGTCATTCCGCGCGCCCCCACCCGTCATTCCGCGCGCAGTCGCGGAATCTCCCCGGGGGGGGGGGCACTGCAATCCCGAGGAGATTCTGCGACTTCGCTTCGCTGCGCGCAGAATGACAGGGGGAGGGGACGCGCAGAATGACAGGGGGAGGGGACGCGCAGAATGACAGGGGGAGGGGACGCGCAGAATGACAGGGGGAGGGGACGCGCAGAATGACGGGGAGGGGACGCATGGAATGACGGTGAGGGCACCGAACTCAGCGGCGGATACGCTGGTTGTCCGGGTCGTACATCGGTTTGGCTGAAACTTCCGCCAGATAGCGTTTTCCGGCGACTTCGATGCTGAAACTCCCGGCTTCCGCCTCGGGCGCTTTTCCCAGGTCCACATAGCCCAGGCCCACGGCGCCGTCCAGCGTGTGGCCGAAAGCCCCGGAGGTGATATGACCCACCAGGGCGTTCCCCCGCCACACGGGTTCGTCGTGATACAGCAGCGGCTCCGGGTCAAGCAGACGGAACTGCAGCAACTTTCTTGCCACTCCCGCCTGCTTCTGTCGCAGCAGGGCCTCCCTGCCGATGAAACCTCCCGCCTTGTCGAATTTCACGGCGAATCCGAGGCCGGCTTCCAGCGGCGTGTCCTCGTCGGTGATGTCGTGCCCCCAGTGGCGGTAGGCTTTTTCCATGCGCAGCGAATCCAGCGCATGGTGGCCGGCATGGGCAAGCCCGAATTCCCCGCCCGCCTCCACAATGGCCTCGTACACGCCCAGGGTGAACTCGGCGGGAATGTAAAGCTCCCAGCCCAGCTCGCCCACATAGGTGATGCGCGAGGCGCGAACCAGGGCATGGCCCAGTTCGATTTTCCGGCTGTGGGCGAAGGGGAATGCCTCGTGGGAAAGGTCGTCGGGGCTGAGGGATTGCAGCAGGTCCCGGGATTTCGGCCCCATGAGGGAAATCACTCCCATGGCCGAGGTCGCATTGGTGGCGATGCAGTGACTGTCCCGGGGGATATGTCCTTGCAGCCAGTGGTAATCCCGCACTTCGCTGGCTGCGGCGGTGACCACCAGAAAACGGTCTTCGGCCAGCCGGGTGACCGTCAGGTCGGCTTCGATTCCGCCCCGCTCGTTAAGCCACTGGGTATAGACGATACGCCCGGGCGCCACGTCCACCTCATTGGCGCAAATTCGGTTCAGCACCCGGGCCGCGTCCCGGCCCAGCACTTCGAACTTGGCGAATGAGGACTGGTCGAACAGCCCCGCCCGTTCGCGCACCGCCCGGTGTTCCGCCGCCGCGCGGTCAAACCAGTTCTGCCGGCCAAAGCTGTATTCGTAGCGGGCAAGTTCGGGGGACGGCGCATACCAGTTGGGCCGCTTCCAGCCGGCAAGCTCGCCGTGGCAGGCGCCCATGGCCGCAAGGCGCTGATGCAGCGGCGACCTGCGGACCCCCCGGATGGTGGCAAACTGCCGGTAGGGGTAATGGGTGGCGTAGAGCAGGCCGAGGCTTTCGGAAACCCGCTCGCGCAGGTATTTGCGATTGCGCTGGAAAGGCATGTTGTGGCGCAGGTCCACTTCCCACAGGTCGGAAGGCGGGTGTCCCCGGCGAATCCATGTCTGCCCGGAGAGCCTGCTTCTCGACAATGATCTCCTCGGCGGCATCGGTCGCGCCACCCGGGGCATCGAAGTCAATGAACGGACCCTGAGCTTTGCCGAGATCGAACAGGTCTGCACCGGCGGAGAAGGGCATTATCTCGGTTCCGGCAACACCCTGCAGGTCATGCAGAGCGAATATGCCTATCCCGACTTCAGCGACCGCAACAGCCCCACGGTCTGGGAAGAGATGGGCAAGCCGGTGCTGCTGGAGCAGGCTATTGCCAGAAAGCGCGAGATTCTCGCCGCCCCGTCCCCCGCCCACGTCAGCGAAGCGCTCGATCAGGAAATTCGCAAGCGCTTCCCAATCTTCCTTTCCCGGGAAGCCATGGGATGAAGTCCGGGATCAGTCCTGGGCCGGCAATTCTTCCCGCAGCCCCTTGACAAGGCCGGCGCACATGCACAGCAGGACGATGGCGAAGGGCAGGCCCACGGCGATGGTGAGGGCCTGGAGCGAGGCCATGCCGCCGCCGAGCATGAGGGCCATGGCGGCCATGCCGGCGAGGAGGCACCAGAAGACCCGTTGCTGCACCGGGGCGTCCATCTTGCCGCCGGCGGTGATGGTGTCCATCACCAGCGAGCCGGAATCCGCCGAGGTGACGAAGAAGATCGTGATCAGGAAAATGCTGATGGCAGATACTGCGGCGGTCAGGGGCAGGGGTTCGAGCATCTTGAACAGGGCGAGTTCGGGAACCGATTCCGCCACCCCCAGATAGCCGTCGGAAAAGTACTGGTCCAGGGCGGCGCCACCGAAAGTCGCCATCCACAGGGCGCCGATGATCGTGGGCATGACAAGCACCCAGGTGATGAATTCGCGCACGCTGCGGCCGAAGCTGATGCGGGCGATGAACATGCCCACGAAAGGCGCCCAGGCGATCCACCAGGCCCAGTAGAAGACTGGCCATTCATGGAGGAAGGCCAGGTCTTCCCGGCCGACCCAGTTGCTCAGGTCCGGCAGGAAACGCAGGTAATCGACCCCCGCCCGGGCGATGGTTCCGAGTATCGCCTGGGTGGGCCCGGCCAGCAGCACGAACAGCCACAGCAGCCCGGCCAGGGCCATGTTGATCCAGCTCAGGCGCTTGACTCCCTTGTCCAGTCCGGCAATCACCGACGCCAGGGCGATGCCGATGATGACTACGATAAGAATCGATTTGGTCGTCGTGGTGGCGGAGACGCCGAACAGGTATTGCAGGCCGCCGGCAATCTGTTCCGAACCGAAACCCAGGGATACCGCGAGCCCGAACAGGGTGGCCAATACCGCGACGATGTCCACCGCGTGGCCGAAAGCCCCCCACACCGACTTGCCGATGAGTGGAAAGAAGCCCGAGCGCAGGGTTAGCGGCATGCCGCGGTTGAAGCAGAAAAAGGCCAGCGAGAGACCGGCCACGGCGTAGATCGCCCAGGCGTGGAGGCCCCAGTGCATGATGGCCACCGACATGCCTGCGGCCCGGGCGGTGTCCGCGTCGGCGGGGTCGATCCCCAGGGGCGGCGACAGGGTATGGGTGACCGGCTCATGGACGCCGAAGAACATCAGGCCGATGCCCACTCCCGCCGCGAACAGCATGGCGAGCCAGGTGGGATAGCCGTACTTCGGTTTCGCATCGACTCCGCCCAGGCGGATACGCCCCAGCGGCGACAGCGCAATACCAAGGCAAAACAGGATGAAGAAATTCGCGCTGGCGAAGAAGAACCAGTCGAAGGTCCGGGTGGTCCAGTCCCCCATCTCGGCGAAAACCACCGCCGCGTGTTGCGGAAAGATCAGCGCGTAGGCCACGAGCAGCACCACCATCGCCGCGGAAACGATGAACACCGGGTTGTGGATGTCGAGGCTGAAGATGCGGATATTCTGCTCGCCGATCTCGTGGCCGATATCCCCGGTTTCCGTATCGGCCCCGGCGGAGCCGGCGCCTGCGTTGCTGATGTTGCTCATGGGCTGTCCTTCTCGTCATTCTGCGCCGATGTTGTAGCGGCGCCGCACTTCTTCTCCCAGCGCATCCCGGAAGGGGGTCAGCCAGGCTTCGTAGTTGCGCCAGTAGTCCAGGCCAGAGGTATAGATGGGCCGCCGCACCTGTTCGGAACTCGGGGTGCGCACCGCGCGTTCGGTGCGGTGGAAGCTCAGGCAGTCTTCCTCGAACGCAAGGCCACAGTGGTCGAGAATCCGTCGCACCTGGGCTTCCACGTCATCCACCACCTCTTCGTACTGCACCCGCAGCACCTTGTCCGGCAGCGCCTCGTCCCAGAAATCCATGAGTTCCACATAGTCCCGGTAGTATTGGCCGAGGTCGGCGAGGTCGTAGGTGAATTCCTGGCCTTCGGCGAAAAGCTGCTTGTAGCCGCTGAATCCGCAGGCCATGGGATGACGCCTGGCATCGATGATTTTCGCCTGCGGCAGGATCAGGTGGATGAGGCCGATATGGCGGAAATTGTTCGGCATCTTGTCCACAAAGAAGGGCGCTTCCCGACGGTGAATCCGGGTGTCTTCAATGTATTGCCGGCCGAATTGTTCCAACTCTCCGTCGCCGAGCGCGCCGAGGATGTCGGGGTAGTCGGGCTCCTTGCCATTGCGCCCCCGGCGGCGCAGATGCTGGGATAGCGAAGGGATGTTGGGCAATTCCAGGGTGCCGTCCACCCGGGAGTGGGAAGAGAGGATCTGCTCCAGCAGGGTGGAGCCGGCCCGGGGCAGGCCTACCACAAAAATCGGATCGCCCGCGAGGTGCCCGGCGCTCTCGCCCCGGGACAGCAACTGCGGCGTGCAAACCCGGCGCTGGGCGTGCAGTTCCCCGGTCATCTGGTCGGCGTCGTAGGTGCTCAAGGCTTTCTTGAGCCGGTTGCCATTGGCGTAGCAGTGGAAGGAAGCTTCGAATTCCTCCCGATCCTCGAAGGCCTTGCCGAGGGCGAAACTCAGGTGGACCCGGTCGGCGTGGGGCAGGTCCCGGTTGTCCGCCTGGGCCTGCATGACTTCGAGTTCCCCGTCGCTGAAGCTGTACACCTTGAGATTGGAAAGCGAATACCAGGCTTCGCCGTGGCGCGGCTGGCTGGCCAGCGCCGCCCGGTAGGATTCCACCGACTTCCGGTAGTCGCCCCGGGTCTTGTAGGCATGGCCCTTGGATGTGAGTGTGACCGGGTCTCCGGGAATCTGTTCGAGCACCCGGTCAAACAGACCGAGGGCGGTGTCGTAGTCGCCGGTCTGCATGCATTCGATGGCGTAGATCGACTGGAACTGGGGATGCTCCGGCGCGGTGTCAAGCAGCTTTCGCGCCTGTTCCAGGGCGAGGGCGAATTTCTGTCGCTTGCGCAGCACCTGGATGTAGTCGATATGCACCCGCACATTGCCGGGTTCGAACTCATGGGCCGATTCGAGCAGGAACTCGGCGTCGGCCAATACGCCGAAGCGGATGCCGATATCCGCCAGCAGGCGCATGGCCTCGGCGTGGCGGGGCAGTTTGCGCAGGAACTTGCGGCACAGGTCTTCGGCGCGCAGCAGTTTTCCCTGGCTGATGAGGTCGAGGACGATGACCAGCGGCTGGGGCAGTTTTTCCAGATAGTCGAGCTGCGCCCCGACCTGGGCGGCTTCGCCATGGCGCCGGCTTTGGTTCAGGATCCGGTATTGTTCGCGCCAGCTTGCCAGCAGCGCCGGATTGAAACGGCAGGCCCGGGCATAGGCGCCGAGAGCCCGATCGGGCTCGCCCATGTCGCGCCGGGCGTGGCCTTCCTCCTGGTGCGCCCGACCGTTTTCGGGAGCAAGTTCCTTGAGTTCTCCGAGCAGGGCCAGGGCCTGGTCGAATTCGCGCCGATAGCGGCGACAGACCGCGCTCATGTACAGCGCGTCGGTATTGTCGGGCTGTTCGGCAAGGATTTTTTTGAGATGGGTCAGCGCCTGCCGGTACTGCCTGTCTACGATCAGTTGCTGGATTTCGGCGAGGCTGGGGCGGGCCGCGGCTTTGTCGCGCCAGGAAGCGGCAACGGCATCCTCCGGAGAGAATGCCGTTGCGGCCCTTGGCGCCTGTCCGGTCAAAAGTCAAAGCTCGTGCGGATTCCGAATGTCCTGGGCTGGGCGTAGGTCACGTGCCGGGTGTCAAACACGAAGGAGCGCGATACCTCGGCGCGTTCGTCGGTGAGATTACTGGCGTAGAAGGTCACCGACCAGTTGTCGGCGGTTACGCCCGCGGTCACGCCAAGCATCGCCCAGCCGTCGATCAGGTCGCGGTTGATGGTGATGATGTCGCTGTAGGACTCCGACGACCAGTTGATCATGGGCATGACGTGGGCGGTCCAGCCATTGCCCGGCAGGGTCCATTCGTAGCGCGCCCGCAGATTGCCCTGGGAACTTGGCGCAAAGGCCAGCTCGTCGCCCACCCGCACGTCGTTGGTGGGGGTGATCTTGCGGGTGATCTCGGTATCGAGGAAGGAAATGGCGCCGGCGAAGGTGAGCCGGTCCGACCATTCCGGCAGCCAGGTGAAGTCGGCTTCGAGGCCGGTGACATCGGCGTCGGCGGCATTGTCCGAGAAGAACAGATTGACGATGCTCGTGTCGAAGATCGTGGTCTGCAGATTCTCGATATCGATATTGAACAGCGCCGCGTTGATCCGCAGGGAATTGTTGAAGTCCGCCTTCATGCCCACTTCGAGGTTGACCACCTCGTCGGTTTCCAGTTCATAGGGCACCACGAAACCGCTGCCGTCGGCGCTCGTCCGTCCGCCGGGGCGATTGAGCAGGCCGGGGCGGAAGCCTTCGGAAATCGTGGCGTAGAACATGCGGTCATCCATGGGCCGCCAGTCCAGGGTGGCCTTGAAGATGGTGCCGTCGGCCACGGCCTTGTCCGGCGCGCCCACCGCATTGCCCGGCATGAACTGCTGGGAGATATTGGTGCCGAACCGCTGGCCGTCTTCCCGGTTGGCGCCGAAATTGCCGAAGGAGGAATTGGCGCTGCCTTCCAGGTCCACTTCGATCTCGTAGTTGCGCGCGCCCAGGGTGACCGAGAATTCGTCGCTGAGGTCAAAACCCACTTCGCCGAATACGCCCACCTGGGTGTCCGTGCGGCGGATGTCGTTGCGGAAAATCACCCCATCGGGAAAAGGCCCGGGATAGGTGTAGTAGCCGGGGCCGGCATTGAAGCTGGAACCGGCCGGGTTGCCCGGCGCCGCCTGCACATTGGTCAGCGGATAATTGGGCGCGAATCCCGGATGCCCGTTCCAGGAAATCGCCCTGGTGGAGCCGGGGTAGTTGAAGTCATTGACCTCGATCAGCTCCAGGTCGCTGGAGAAGAAGCCGCCCTGCAGGCGGAAGCGGCTGGTCTGGTCGGTGGCGAAGCGGATTTCGTGGGTGGTGACTTCCAGCGCATTGAGGCTGTCCACGAACATCCGCGGCTCGTTGCAGGTGGTGCCTTCCCGGGGCACGCCGGGAGGCGTGTTGAAGTCAGTGTAGGTGGCGTAGTAGTCGCAGATGTAGTAGGGCAGGTACTGGCCCACGAAAAGGTAATCGGAGTAATCGACGATCTGGTCCGACTGCCGGTCGGTGAAGGCGCCGGTGTAGATGACTTCCAGTTCGGCGAGGCGGCCGGAGAGGGTCCAGGAGGTATTGTCGAAGGCATCCTTGATCTCCTCGTCCACGAAACGGCTGATGGCCAGGTCGCCGGCGGCCGGGTCGGCGAAGAATACGCCGTCGGCGTCGGTTTCCTGGGAAGTGTGGGCCACCAGCATGCTCCAGTCCGGGTTGATGTCCCACAGGGCCGATACGCGCCCGCCGAGATAGGAAACGCCGTTGATGTCGCTGCGGGCGATGGCGCTGTTGTTGGCTTCGATGAAATCGATGTTGGACAAATCGACCCCGGCCTGGAATCCGGCGCGGTAGGAGGCCACCGCCACACCATTGTCGCGCACCGCGCCTTCTGGCCGGAAGCGCGCGCTCTGGCTGGCGTCCCGTCTGCCGGGCACGTTGTCGATCCAGCCGCCCTGGTTGTCCTTGTAGATCACGCCCCGCACGGCGAAGTTGTCCGCCAGGGGGATATTCACCACGACTTCCATGTTCGACCCCGAATCGCCGTCGCTGATGGCGTTGGCGCCGAGCCTGGCGTTGCCATAGAAACCGGATGGATCGGGCTTGTTGGTAATCAGGCGGACATTGCCGGCTTGGGAGCTGGCGCCGAAGAGGGTGCCCTGGGGCCCGGAAAGCACTTCGATGCGCGCCAGGTCGGCGGCGTAGACATCGAGATTGCGGCCCGGCTGGGCCAGTGGCTGCTCATCGAGGTAGAAGGCGACATTGGGGGAGAGTCCCGCCACGCCGGCAACCGTCAGGTTGGGTGTGGTGGATGCGACGCCGCGGATATAGATGGTGTTCTGGCCCGGTCCACTGCCGCCGGCGGACACGCTGGGCAGCTGCAGCACATAGTCGGCGAAATTGCTGATGCCGAGTTCGTCGACCTCCTCGGTGTTCAGAGCCGATACCGCCACCGGCACATCCTGCATGGCGCGCTCGACCCGGGTCGCGGTAACGAGCACCTCTTCAAGGCCCCTCCCGCCGGGCGCTTCCTGGGCCAGCACCGGGGGAGCGGCGAGGGCGGCAGCGACCGCGGCGGAGATCGTGGTCTTCTTGGCGTGCTTGGGAAACTCCATCATTACTCTCCGTTGATCATTCGTTCTGTTTTGTAATCTTTCGGGAATAGCAGCGGGATGCGTCATCGGTGTGCCAGAAACGGACAAGGAATCGATCAAACTGTCGAAATCAATTCAAGAGCCATTGCAAACTGACAGCCAATGAGGGGGGTGCCGGAAATGTCGCCTGGGATTGGGTCCATGTCGCATCCGGTGAAGCAGTAAATCCGATACTACCCCAAACTTGCAAGCAATTGGAACCCGGACGAGTTTGCTCATGCCCCCGTCATTCTGTGCCCTGGCGTCATCCTGCGCGCAGGCGGGGCGGGGACAGGCGTAGTAGGAAGCGCAGCTTCATGCGTAGTCCCGAGCGGCTCCACAGGAAGTCGAGACCGGGGGAAATCGAGGGCGGCGAATCCGCCTCATGGATGGCATGAACAAGCTTATGGAATACCCAATGAGATTCTGCGACTCCGCTTCGCTCCGCGCAGAATGACAGGCAAGGGCAACCAGGAGCCTGCGCCGCAGGAATTCGCGAAAGCGAAAATTCGCTGTCGCCGCGCCCCTGGCCGGTCGATTGAGGCGAATATTGGTGAATATGCAACGAAATCGAGCGGCCGGGGGCGTGGATGAGAGCGGATTTGCAGCCGTGAATTCCCACGGCGCAGGCTCCTAGGAGCCTGCGCCGTAGAAACTGATATGAGATGATTCCCCTGACGGAATTGTTGAGGACACTGGCATGCCGACGAATTTTCGCCCCTACCAACCGGATCAGGGAATGTTGCTGCCAACGAACCTGCGGGACTGGCTTCCGGAGGGCCACTTGGCGTACCACGTGGGCGATCTGGTGGACGAGTTGGATTTGACGGCGTTTTACGCGCCCTACGAGGGCGACGGTCGGCGCAAGTCGCCCTACGAGCCACGGATGATGCTGAAGGTATTGATTTACGGTTACGCGACCGGGGTGTTTTCGTCCCGGGTTTTGCCGCGCAAGCTTGGGGAGGATGTGGCTTTCCGGGTGTTGGCGGCGGAGAATTTTCCGAATCACCGCACGATTTGCGAGTTTCGACGGCGTCATTTGTCGGATTTCAAGCGATTGTTCGTGGAGGTGGTGCGGTTGGCGTCGGCGATGGGGGTGGCGCATTTCGGCAAACTTTCGATTGACGGCACGAAGGTGCGGGCGAACGCGAGCAAGCGCAAGGCGATGAGTTACGGGCGGATGCTGGAGGAGGAGCGCCGGCTGCGGGACGAGATTGAGGTGTTGGCGAAGAAGGCGCGGGATAATTTCACGGATCCGCAAAGCCGGATCATGAAGACCTCGGCTGACGGATTCCAGCAATGCCACAACGCGCAGTTGGCGGTGGAGGGAGTTCTGGGGCAAGACCTGCCGCTGGTTGGCAAACGCCGCACGCCTCTGACCCGGCGCGATCAATCCAGCACTTCCCAGCGCCCGGCTTTCGTCGAACCGAGCCGCTGTATCCGCCCCGCCCTGCGCAGCCGGTCAAGATGGTACTTCACGCCATCTGGCGTAATGCCGAGTTCCGCCGCCAGGGACTCCCGGGTCGCGGCAGAATCCATTCGCAAAATTTCAATCAACTTTTCTTGGGTAGTGCCGTTACCTTCCAGAGCAGTTTGTTGGGTAGTAGTGCCGTTTTCTTGGGTAGTGTGACCACCTTCCTGGGTGGTTTCTTGGGTAGCGGGATCGTTTTCTTGGGTAGTGCCGTTACCTTCCAGAGCAGTTTGTTGGGTAGTAGTGCCGTTTTCTTGGGTAGTATGACCACCTTCCTGGGTGGTTTCTTGGGTAGTCGAAACCACCCTGGCCCCTGCATAAAAAACGATTCGGACGAAATTTTCCGTAAACTGGAAGCATTCCCGGGGATAGGCCCTCAGAATCCGGGGAATGCCGGAGCCCAGATGTTCCACCATGTCCAGGTCACGGAAAACCCGCATCAACTCCTTGTTCACCGGCATGGAATAACCATCCAGAAACTCCTGTTCAGAAAGCCCCCGGGGGATTCCGCCGGTTGACGTGATCTCCAGGCGGTCGGCAAACAGCTCGACTTTGGGAGAGCCGTCGTAGCTGTAGTCATTATGGACAATGGCGTTGATTACCGCCTCGCGAATCGCGACCGGATCAAAATTCTTCCGATCTTCCCGCTGTCGGGGCGTGATCCGGGACAATGTGCGATTCTCCACCTCCAGTCGATCAAGCAACTGGTTGGCTGCCTTGACCAGACAACAGTTCCCGAATTCTTCATTCTCAATCAAGCCGACCCGATCAGCCCCGGAATACTTGGCGAACCGGATGGAAATGCTATTGGCATCAGCCAGCAGGAACGCGGCCAGATTGAACGAGCCATCCTCCCGTTCCAACTCCAGATTCCTGGTGAAGAGCGGGCCGGGTTGCAATCCCGCCCCCTGGTAATAGATCTGCAACTGCGTGAAGCGCAGGTCCTGTCGAGGCGACGCGATCAGGCCAAGGGAGTTCCGGGTGCGGGACGCAAACAGTTCGTCAATCTGCCGCGCGGTCATGGGTTCCGTGGCGCTGCCCACACGAAGGAAACAGCCACGCGGACTCATGCCGAGTTTGCGAAGATAGTAGGGCTTCTCCTTGCCCCCGGCCACAACGAGCCTGATCCAGTTCTTGTCGCCTTCCTCCTCCAGAAGCACATCGAACAGGCCCATGCACGACGGCTGGATATTATGCTTGAGCCGGTCCTTGATCCTGAGTTGATCGTCATGGGCATTCGACAACCCGACGACAGTCCCATCGTCGTCAACCCCGACCCGGATATGCCCACCGTCCCGGGAATTGAGAAAGCCAACCACTTCGCGCTCCAGCAAGTCGGTCAGTTCACGCTTGAGTTCAAGATGTTGGGATTCGAGAGGCATGTGTGAAACCGGTAACGCCGGAACTGACGCGGAATTGTAACCGATTACCCGCCCCGCTCTTCCGGGTGGCTGGCGATTGCCATTCTCCGCCACGCGCCGGGACGTGGACCGCGGCCGGGTCTGCATCTGGACATTAGCGTTTTCCCGCGGATGGATAATAATCGTACTCTCTTCATGAAGGTTCGGGCCGATAGCAAGTTCATAACAAATAGACGAGTGGGTGGATGCCCTGTCTTGCAGTGAAAACCCCAATTGACCGACTCGCGCTGTTTTCCTTCGCCCTGCTCGCGGTCTTGTGGGCGCTCGCCCAGACTTCGGCCGACTCCGCCAATCGGGAGCACGTGATTCCGCTGGTGGCCGACGGCGAAGGCATCCGTTCCCGCCTGTTCGTGGGCAACGCCTCCGGCGCCGTCAATCAATGTTCGATGGAGCTTGTTGGCGAAGGTCTCGACATGGCCCGCTTCGGGGACCATGCCGCCGTCGCGCCCGACGGCGCCTTCGCCATTTACCCCTGGCGGCGAATACGTTCACTAGCGGCAAGCACCGGGTCTATTGGCTGGGCCCGGATGAATGGCTGGTGGAAACCGGCGCCGAAGAAGCCGGCGCACTGTGCGGCGAACTCGAAGCGGCGCTCGCCGGACAACACGCCGCAATCAACGATATCAGCGGCGGACAGGCAGCCTTTCGCCTGAGAGGCCCCGAAGCGCGCACAATGTTGTCCAAAGGCTGCACCCTCGACCTGCATCCCCAGGAATTCGCTCCCGGACAATGCGCCCGTACCGGCCTCGCCAGGGCTACGGTGCTGCTGGCCTGCATCGACGAGGCGCCCACATTCACCCTGATCGTCGGCAGAAGCCTCGCCGACTACCTCTGCCGCTGGCTGGCGCGCTAGGTATTCTCTGAAAAACTCCATCCATGGAGTTTTTCATTATCGCACTTCCATGTGCCGCAGGGTTAAAGCTGCGGGGTTACGGGCCGATACAGGTTCGACTATGCCAAGTAAAGTGGAGACTGCTCAATCACTTCGCGTTGGACAGTGACTAGAATTTGCATAAATTGACGGTGTAGAATTGGCTTCGCTCGCGAGGCGAGACAGGAACAATAAAGACAGCAGATAAAAAGCATTGCCTGGAGATTAATTATGACAAATCGAATCCTCTGTCATGACTCGATAAACAGATTCCCGTTTTCCCGACTTCTTTTCTTCGCGCTGGCATTACTCGTTGCGCTACCGGCCCACGACCAGACTTCGGTCGTCTCCGCCAGCCGGGAGCATGTGATTCCCCTGGTGGTCGACGGCGAGGGCTTCCATTCCCACCTGTTTCTGGGCAACGCCTCCGGTTCCGTCAACCAGTGTGCGATGGAACTCGTCGGCGCGGGGTTCGACATGGCCCGGTTCGAAAACCACGTTGCCGTCGCACCCAATGGCGCGTTTGCCACCATCGATCTGAGCGCCCCGAACGCGGTGGTCAGCTTTGCCAGTCTTGGCGGCGGCGCATTCGCCACCGGCTACGCGAGATTTTCCTGCGCCGGACCCGCGGTGGCCCGCCTGTTGCTGAGTTCCGACGCCGGCGGTTCGCCGGTTTCCCTGGCGACCATAGAATCGGCGCCCTCAGGCGCCGATTTCGCCTTGCCCGTGCCGTCGAGTCCCGGCTCGCTCGGGCTGGCGCTGGCCAATGACGGCCATGCAACGGCTTCCTGCGGCATCGTCCTGCGCGACCATTCCGCCAACTCCTTTGCCCAGGGCGCCTGGCGCATCCCGGCGCAAAGCTCGGGCATCCGCTTCCTGGACGACATCGTGCGGATCCCGAAGGGATTTTCCGGCGGGTCGGTCTCCGTTTCCTGCGATCCCAAGGTGTACGCCCTGGGCCGCCCCGCCGACGGCGGCCCGTTCTCCGCCCTGCCGGTGGCGTCCCGGCCCGATGGCGCGGTGTCCCAGCCGATGACAGCCACCAGGGGCGTCCTCACCGCCGCGACCGGCGGCGACCACGGCGACAGCCGGTCCACGGCGACCGCGGTGGATATCCCGTCGACCACTTCCGGGCGTCTGGATGCGGGAGACCGGGACTATTTTCGCGTGGAACTGGACCAGGCCGGGAGTTTTACGGTGGAAACCACCGGGTCGACGGACACTTACGGGTGGGTCGAATACGGCAGCGAGTTCCTGCTGGACTGGTCGGACGACGACGGCGACGGATACAACTTCCGCATCGTGACGGATACCGTGGAGGCCGGGATCTATTATGTGGTGGTGGAGGGATACAATTCGAGCACAAGCGGAGACTACGAGCTGGTGCTGTCGGAGGGGGGCGTGGCGCTTCCCGCCGCGGAAGCGCCGTCGGTATCCATCGACGCCATCGCCGCCGGAGACGAAGACACGACGGTCCGCCTGGGGGCAACCGTGACGGGCGGCGCATACGAC
>JAJDVS010000111.1 GCA_022825945.1 Pseudomonadales bacterium | reverse complement strand
GACCGGTTCGAGTACGCCGGTGTCCGGGTGGTAGATTTCCAGCGAAGCCGCCACCAGGCGCAGATGCCCGTGGGGCTGGAAGCTGTCGATGCGGATCGGATGGTCGAATGAGTGGAAGCCCTGGGTCATGATCTCGCCGTGAGGTGGAATCACCAGATTGTATTCCCGCTCGGAGCGCGGAATTCCGATCTCGTAGGACTTCAGATCCTGCTTGAACGCGGCGGTTTCCTGGAAACCCTCGGGATGCAGCCACACGCCGAGTTCGACCACATTGTCTTTGATGATCGTGCCCGGCGCGGTGGCGCCGATGCCGCCGGGAAACATGTGAATGTCCCAGGAAACGAGCGCGTTCGCGGGCAGCACCCGGCACACGTCTTCGGGCATGAGTTCACCCCATTTGCCCATGGCGTACTCGGTCAGCATGCTTTCGCTCATGCTTTCGAGCGCGCCGTCCCCGTCGATGGTCATCATCCTCGAGTTCGCATGGTGCACGACGGTGGCCGCATTACCCCGGGGTTTGACCTGAACCGCCCGGATGCAGCGATTTTCGGCGAGTCCGCTCGGCACCATGTGCTTGTGCCAGATGTCGTTGCCGCTGGCGGGAATGTCGATGGGGATCGAAGGCACGATCAGGTCGGGCGGGCCGAGTTCTTCGCTGAAATTCCATTCGTCGAGATCGCGCACGTCCGGCGGCGGCAATTCCCTGTCCGGGTCGCCGAGCGGGGCGCCCTGGTCGACCCAGGCCACCAGGGCGTCGATATCCTGCTGCGACAGGCGCCAGTCGCCCTCGAGTTCCTGAATGCCGATGCCGTGGTCGTAGGCATAGGGAGGCATTTCGCGGCTGGCGACCCGGTGCCGGATCAGCGGCGCCCAGGGCCGGACCTGCTCAAAGGACTCGAACGCCATGGGTCCGATACCGCCTTCGCGATGACAGACCACGCAATTCTCGTTGATGATTCTGCCGGCTTCGCCGTTGTAGCTGATTTCGCCGTCCTGCTGGGCCTGGGCGAGGCCCGGCGCGAAACCCGCGGCAAGCAGTGGCAGTACCGAAAGTTGCAGGCGCTTCCGCTCGATTTTCACAATCGCATTCCTCATCTGATTGGGAAACGGGCCCCCGAAGGAGCCCATTCCAACTCTTCCCGATACTACCCGATTTTTGCTAGAAGTCGTACACCAGTCGCGCGTAGATCATGCGGCCGAGCGGATCCTGCAATTCGCCGATCACTCCGGCGAACAGCGGTGTGCGCTGGGCTTCCCGGTCGAATACATTGCGCGAACCCAAGGTAAATGCCATCTCGCCGTCGAACATCTCCAGGCCGCGATTCGAGAAAAGACAACGTTTATCTGGGGATGTCTCCAAGTCATCCCATCCATGGCGCAACTGTGGTGATTTCGCCAAACTCCGGTCTCGCCAGCCCGGTCGCCGGGCATGGCCCGGCGCCGCTCGGGACCGCGTGCGAAACCGCGCTTCGTATGCGCTTGCCTGCGACTTGCGCGCAGTGGGCGCGGCGAAATGAAGATTCCCCGCCTCAGTCGTACCAGGCGGGGGCCAGATTCAGCGACTCGGCAAGTTCCAGGCTGTGCTCGATCCAGAACGTGGCGCCGGTCTCCCTCACCAGCGCTTCCACCTTGTCCATGGAAGCCAGGGTCTGCTCGGCGTCGGTATTGAAAACCGGCGTGGCGCGCAGCCGTCGGCTCGCCTCGAAGTGATAGAGGTCGCCGGAAAGCACCAGGGGGCCGAAGTTTTCGAGTTCGAGCTTCAGCACCTGATGGCCGGGGGTGTGACCCGGCGCGGAGATGATCATCACGCTGCCATCGCCGAACACGTCATGATCCCCATCGAGCATGATCTTGTCCGATTCCGCGAGTTGGTCATACAGCTCCGGCCGGAAAACCGGGTTGGTCTCCGGAGTCTCGAAAGCGGCCTCGTATTCGGTCTGCTGGATGAGCAGGGTGGCATTGGCGAAGGCATTGGCGGCACCCACATGGTCGTAGTGGAAATGGGAATAGGCGGTGTAGTCGATATCCCCGGGGGCGATATCCATGGCGGCCAACTGGTCGATGATCGAGGTTTCGTACCAGGCATTGTCGTCTTCCCGCCGGGGGCCCACTTCGCTCAGCGGCAAGCCGGCGTCCCAGATCATCAATTCGCCATCGTGGTCGATGAGATAACACGGCACGAACAATTCCCGCACCTCGGTGTCGTCATTGCCGATGCCGAATGCGCCAACGTCGGGAAAAGCCAGCCGCCCGCAGTCGAACACATGCAGCCGCAACTCCGCCTTGGCACCGAAACTGAAGGAAACGGCAATGGCAAACACAAGCAATCTTTTCATGGCAAGGCCTCAAGAGAATTTTTCGCGGGAACTGCCCACGGGCGTCAATTGTAATCCAGTTTCACACGCCCTGGCTTGGCACTGGCGCCAAATAGTCTACATTCTGGAGTTTCGCCCCTCATGTCATCCTGCGCGGAGCGAAGCGAAGTGGCAGAATCTCATTCAGTGGCCTCGCAATGAGACCCTGCAACTGCACGCAGGACGGCCAGGGAAAGCGCAGGCTCCCAGATGCCAGAATGAGCATTGCCGGGCTCACACTTCCGCCGATACTGGCGAAACTTCCCTTGCGAACTGTTTCAGTTGATCGACCGCGTTTGTGGTTCGTTCCATGAGCAACTGCCGCAACTGAACCACGCTGATGTTCTTCGTTGCGCGATTCGCATGGAATGCCAAAATTCGATTGCAGACCGTTCGCGATTTGATCGTAGGCGGACTTGTCCCAACTGGCGATCGGCAGACCTTTGGGTGTGGTCAGGTCCTTGAACAGGGCTTCAACGTATCCCAGCGCCTCTTCAATGAAGGTGTCGTCCGGGGACGCATTGCGAACCGCTTCCCAGGCGCCGGCGAGATCGTGGCCTCCGTCAAACATGCGGTGGTTCCCGCCGCCGATTGCCGTTCGCAGATACTCGGCGTCCATGGCCTTGTCGTAAGCAGCCGCTCGCTGTCTCATTTGGTGGGCCCACCAGGACTCGAACCTGGGACCAACGGATTATGAGTCCGGTGCTCTGACCAACTGAGCTATAGGCCCTACTCGTCGAGGAAGCTGCGCAGATGGTCCGAACGCGATGGGTGCCGCAGCTTGCGCAGCGCCTTGGCTTCTATCTGTCGGATGCGTTCCCGGGTAACGTCGAACTGCTTGCCGACTTCCTCCAGGGTGTGGTCGGTATTCATCTCGATGCCGAATCGCATGCGCAGCACTTTTTCCTCCCGGGTGGTGAGGCTGCCGAGCACATCCCGGGTGGCTTCCTTGAGGCCTTCGCCCACCGACGAATCGATGGGATTGTCGATATTGGCGTCCTCGATGAAATCACCGAGATGGGAATCCTCATCGTCGCCAATGGGGGTTTCCATGGAAATGGGCTCCTTGGCGATTTTCAGCACCTTGCGCACCCGGTCTTCGTGCATTTCCATGCGCTCGCCAAGCTCTTCCGGAGTCGGCTCGCGGCCTTTCTCGTGGACCATCTGGCGCGAAACCCGGTTCAGCTTGTTGATGGTCTCGATCATATGCACCGGGATGCGGATGGTCCTGGCCTGGTCGGCGATGGAGCGGGTAATGGCCTGGCGAATCCACCAGGTCGCATAGGTGGAGAACTTGTAGCCGCGGCGGTACTCGAACTTGTCGACCGCCTTCATCAGGCCGATATTGCCTTCCTGGATCAGGTCGAGAAATTGCAGGCCGCGGTTGGTGTACTTCTTGGCGATGGAAATCACCAGCCGCAGATTGGCTTCGACCATTTCCTTCTTGGCCCGGCGCGACTTGGCTTCGCCGATGGCCATGCGGCGATTGATGTCCTTGATTTCGGCGATGGTCAGGCCGCATTCCTCTTCGAGCAGGCGCAGTTTCTTCTGGGTGCGCAGCACTTCCGGCTTGACCTTGCGCAACAGCCTGGCGTTGGAGCCGGAGCCAGAGCCAGCCTCTTCAAGGTGCAGCTTGAACCAGTCGTCGTTGACTTCATTGCCGGGGAAAGTGGTAAGGAACACCGTGCGGTCCATCATGCCCTTGCGCACGCACAGCTTGCGGATGTACTTCTCATTGCGCTTGACGCGCCCCATCACTCCGCGAATCTCGGCGAGCAGCGGGTCGAATTGCCGCGGCGTCAGCTTGAGGCATTTCAGCAGGTCGCCGAGGGCGTCGAGTTCCTTGAGCGAGCGCTCGTCCTCGCGACCGAACTTGCCCAGGACTTGATTGGTGCGCTTGTACTGCTTGCGCAGGGCGCCGAATCGCTTGCGCGCCTCTTCCGGGCAGGGCCCGGAAATGGTCTCTTCCTCATCGTCGCTGCTTGCGGCGGGCTTGGCGGGCTTCGGCTTCGGCGCGGCGGTGCTGTCATCCGGGTCGATGTAACCGGCGATCAGCTCCTTCAGGCGGCGGTCATCGTTCCGGATGGCTTCATACTCGTTGAGGACGGTGGCGACCACGCCAGGGAAACACGTCATTGCCTTCATGAGTTCGCGCATGCCTTCCTCGATGCGCTTGGCGATCTTGATTTCGCCTTCCCGGGTAAGCAATTCCACAGTGCCCATTTCGCGCATGTACATGCGCACCGGGTCGGTGGTGCGACCGGCTTCGGCTTCCACGGCAACGGCAGCGAGCGCGGCGGCGGCCTCGGCTGCGGTCACATCGTCGGTGCTGCTGTCATTGTCGTCATTCAGAATCAGCGAATCGGCATCGGGGGCGGTCTCGTAGACCTTGATTCCCATGTCGTTGATCATCTGAATGATGTCTTCCACCTGGTCCGGGTCTGAAATCTGCTCAGGCAGATGGTCATTGACCTCGGCGTAGGTCAGGTAGCTTTGCTCCCGACCCTTGGCGATCAATGTCTTCAGATTGGTCTTGGGCGCGAGTGGCGTGATTGAATCAGTCATGGAATCCCGTCTTGCGGCGTACAGGTTTGCCGCCGCACAAAATCAAGGTAGCCGAGCATTATACTTTGCAATGGGCCTATGTCCATCAACAGAATGTGACCTTTCAGCAATTCTCATTATGGCGCTCCAACCTTCATGTCATTCTGCGCGAAGCGAAGCATCCCCTCCGTCATTCTGCGCGAAGCGAAGCGTAGTCGCAGAATCTCTCGCAGTAGCCACCCAATGAGATCCCGCGACTGCGCGCAGGATGACTGATGCGGGCGCGCCCATTGCCAAAATGAGAATTGCTGGTGACCTTTGGCAACGGCTGATGGGGTACCATTCACCCGTCGCCATCCTGTTTAGCGGCAGTTCTGGCATGTTGTTTATTGAGCCTGCGCTGCTCGTCATCGTGGAGCTTCTTGGCGCTTCTGGCCACCAGCCGATCGAGAATCTGGAGAAACTCCTTTTCCAGCTTCCGGTGTTCCGGCGGTTCAATGGGCTCCGCGGTCATCACCGTGGTGAGTTGGCCGCGAATCGAAGTTTTGCCGTAACAGACTTCAAGCAGCGTGTAGTACGCTATATCGGGTTCCGAGCGCACTTTTTCAATGATTTCCGTTACCAGTCGACCGGCATCGTCCCCCGCATCGCGAAGCGGCGCCAGGTCCACTTTTGCCGCCAGGGCGATTCCGGATGCGCGCAACAATAGCTTGACCGCCACCAGCCCGGAGTTGTGCGGCCTGAGGGTTCTCGATGGCCAGCTTTCCCTGTGCCGCGCCGGCTGGTAGTCCCGGAGCGGCGGCTCCATCCCGTAGGGCGGCGGTTCGGCGTTCCGGGCCTGTTCGCCGCGGTCGGGCCTTTCTCCGGGCTGGCTCAGCAGGGTCTTGCTGTCGACGCCGGTGAGCTCCGCCAGACGGTCGAGCATGAGCTGCCGGTATACGCCTGCCGGCAACTTGCGAACCAGGGGCAGGGCCTTGCTGCTGAGCGACGCGCGCCCTTCGATAGCCTTCAGGTCCAGGTTTTCGCTCAGGTGGTCGAAGAAAAATGTCTCCAGGGGCTGGGCTTCATCAATGAGCTTGAGAAATTCCGCCGCGCCGAGTTTGCGCACCATGCTGTCGGGGTCTTCGCTTTCGGGCAGGAACAGGAATCTGGCGCTCTTGCCGTCGGCCATGAGTGGCAGGGCGTTTTCCAGGGCGCGCCAGGCGGCCCGGGCGCCGGCTTCGTCGCCGTCGAAACAGAAAACGATTTCCGGGGTCTGGCGGAACATTCGCTGCAACTGGAATGGGCTGGTTGCCGTGCCCAGGGTCGCCAGGGCGTTGCGGATGCCGGCTTCGGCCAGGGCGATGACATCCATGTAGCCTTCCACGAGCAGGAATTTGCCCGCCTTTTCCCGGCGCGCCTCGAACAGGCCGTAGAGTTCGCGTCCTTTCTGGAAAACCGGCGTCTCGGGGCTGTTGAGGTATTTCGGCGTGGCGTCGTCGAGCACCCTGCCGCCGAACCCCACGGTGCGACCGCGGCTGTCGCGGATGGGGAACACCACCCGGTCGCGAAACCGGTCATACAGGGAGGATTTGCCGGAATCGCCCTTTCTTTCCTTGTCGGCGTCCCGGGCGATGGCCAGACCCGCCTTCAGCAACGCATTGCGCGAGGCATCATCGGCGCCGAGCTCCCCAAGCAGGTTTTCCCATCCTGGCGGGGCGTAACCAAGCTGGAATTCCCGGGCGGTGGTTCCGCTGATGCCCCGGGACTTGCACCAGTCCACCGCCCGCCGTCGGCTGGCATGTCGCCGTAATTGCCGCTGGAAATACTTGCTCGCCTGTTCCAGGCATTCGTACAAGCCCTTTCGTTCGGCGCTTCCTCTGGTCTCGCCGCGGCTTTCCTGCCGTGGCGCTTCAAGGCCGGCGTCCCTGGCAATGAGTTCCACCGCTTCGGGGAAGCCGATACCGTGAAACTTCTGGACAAAGCCAATGGCGTTCCCTCCCGCGCCGCAACCGAAGCAGTAAAAGAACTGCTTTTCCGGTTGAACACTGAAGGAGGGCGTTTTTTCCTGATGGAAAGGGCAGCAGGCAACATGGTTCTTGCCGGCTTTCTTGAGCGTAACCCGCCGGCCGATCACATCGACGATATCGACGCGATTGAGCAACTCGTCAATAAAGCTCTGGGGAATCAGCCCCGCCATGTCTGCTGGACTCCATCCCGGCGGCTCTGATTACCGGTTTTCTAGCCGCCGCCAATCGATTGCCGGACCAGTTTGCTGACTTCGCCCATGTCGGCGCGGCCGGCGAGCCGGGGTTTGAGCAATCCCATGACCTTGCCCATGTCGCGCATGGATTCCGCCCCCGCTTCGGCAATGGCTTCCCCGATGATGGAGGCCAACTCGTCTGCGGACAAGGGCTGGGGCAGGAATTCCGTCAGTACTTCGATCTGGCCCTGTTCCTTCGCCACCAGGTCATCGCGCCCGCCGGCCTGGAACTGGCTGATGGAATCCTTGCGCTGCTTGACCATGCGGGCAAGCAGGCCGGTGATTCTGGCGTCGTCGCATTCGATTCGCTCATCGACTTCCACCCGGCGGATTTCCGCAAGCGCCAGACGGATGGTTTCCAGTCGCGGCTTGTCGCGGGCGCGCATGGCGTCCTTCATGGCTTCACGCAGCCGGGCTTGCAATGGGCTCATGGCCAGTAGTGACCGGTCCGGGCTTTGCCGTCAGTATTGACGCTGCAGCTTGCGGCTTTCCCGCAGCAGTTTCTTCTGGTGACGCTTGACCGCGGCGGCGGCCTTGCGCTTGCGCACCGAAGTCGGCTTTTCATAGAACTCCCGGCGACGCACTTCCGCCAGGATGCCGGCCTTTTCGCAGGAACGCTTGAAACGGCGCAGCGCAACGTCGAAGGGTTCGTTCTCTTTCAGTTTGACTTGAGGCATTCAGCACCTTGCACAGCAGGCCCCGGCAGCGGGGCTGGAAAATTCAGGGCGCATATCTTAGCGGCCGTCCCGCCCGAATGCAAAGAAAACCTGAAGATTTGCATTTTGTCGGCGATGCAACATAATCGGCGACTGTTGCGCGGCAGCCGCGGAAATCAACCAGCCGGACGGGAATCTGCCCCTTGAGCGAACTCGGCAAGATCAGGCATATCGTTTGCATCGCTTCCGGCAAGGGCGGCGTGGGCAAATCCACCACCGCGGTCAATCTCGCGCTGGCCCTGGCCCGCAGCGGGAAGTCCGGTGGCGGCAAGGTCGGCGTGCTTGACGCGGATATCTACGGCCCCAGCGTTCCCACCCTGCTCGGCGTTGCGGACGGCGTGCGTCCGGAACTGGTGGACGGCAAGCGCATGCGGCCGATCCAGGCTCACGGGGTCGAATGCAATTCCATGGGCTTTCTGGTGGACCAGGGCACCGCCGTGGTGTGGCGCGCGCCGATGATCATTTCCGCCTTCCGGCAGATACTCGCCGACACGGCCTGGCCGCCCCTCGACTGGTTGATTGTCGATTTGCCCCCCGGCACCGGAGATATTCAGTTGAGCCTGTCCCAGTCGGCCCGGGTCAGCGGCGCAGTGGTGGTGACCACGCCGCAGGATCTGTCTTTACTCGATGCGCGCCGGGCCATTGCCATGTTCCGCAAGGTGAATGTGCCCGTACTCGGCGTGGTGGAAAACATGAACATGCATGTATGTCGCAAATGCGGCCACGCCGAGGCGATCTTCGGCAGCGGTGGCGGCGACCGGCTCGCCAGCGAATTCGGCGTTTCGGTGCTGGCGCGACCGGCGCTGGACCCGGCCATCCGCGAAGCCAGCGACCATGGCGAGCCGCTGCTGTTGCGCAATCCGGACCATGCCTCCAACAGGGCCTGGCTGGAACTTGCGGAAGCCGTTATCCGGCGCTGCGCCGAACCGGCCCGACCCGCCCCGAAAATCAGCATATCCTAGGAGCCTGCGCCGCAGGAATTCGCGAAAGCGAATTTGCATAGTGTGAACAGGCCCTAATCAGCCCAGCAGAAACCGGAGCAGACAATGGATCGAGTAAACGAATTTCTCATTTTTATCGACGGCTTTCTCGGCAGCGCCATCTGGTTCCCCACGCTGCTGCTGGCCACCGGAATCTTCTTCACGATGTATCTCAAGTTTCCCCAGATCCGCTATTTCCGCCACGCCATCGCCGTGACCCAGGGCAAGTTCGACAAGGACGGCGCCCGGGGCGAAACCAGCCACTTCCAGGCCCTGGCGACAGCGCTGTCGGGCACCGTGGGCACCGGCAATATCGGCGGGGTGGCGCTGGCCCTGCATCTCGGCGGGCCCGCGGCGTTGTTCTGGATGTGGATGACCGCCTTCTTCGGCATGACGAGCAAGTTCGTCGAAGTCACCCTGTCCCACAAGTACCGCAGCGTAACCGAGGACGGCACCGTGGCGGGCGGCCCCATGTACTACATGGAAAAAGGCCTGAAGCTGAAATGGCTGGCGGTGCTGTTCGCCATCGCAACGGTGCTCAGTTCCTTCGGCACGGGCAATCTGCCCCAGATCAACAATATCGCCGCGGGCCTGGAAAGCACCTTTTCCCTGGACCCGCTGATCACCGCCATCGTCATGTCCACCCTGCTCGCGCTGGTGATCATCGGCGGCATTACCCGCATCGCCAGATTCGCCGCGGCGGTGGTGCCGTCCATGGCGGTGCTGTACCTGATCGGCGCGGTCGCCGTCATCATTCCCAACATCGGCAACATCGTACCCTCGTTCCTGTCGATTTTTTCCGACGCCTTCACCGGCTCCGCCGCCACCGGCGGCTTTCTCGGCGCCACCTTCGCCTACGCCTTCGACCGCGGCGTCAATCGCGGGCTGTATTCCAACGAGGCGGGGCAGGGCAGCGCCCCGATCGCACATGCTTCGGCGCGCACCGAGGAATCCGCCGACGAGGGCATGGTGTCGATTCTCGAACCTTTCATCGACACCATCGTCATCTGCACGATTACCGGGCTGGTGATTCTCAGTTCGGGAGTCTGGGCGGAAAAGCTGGACAACGAATTCCAGCGGGCCGACCTGCGCTTCGTCAGCGGCGTCTATGTCGAGGACAACCCGGACCATCAACAGCAGATATTCGCCTACCTCAACAACGACGACTCCACAGTCGACAATTTCAATGGCGTGCTGCGGCTTGAGGACGGGCGGATGCGGAACGAGGCCGAAGTCACCGTGCTTCATGCCCGCTCCTTTGCGGAAAATGTCACATTCAGCCGGGACGGCGCGCCGGTCAATGGCGAGCTTTCGGTTAGCGACGGCAGGCTGGACGACCAGTCGGTGCTGGTATCCGGCGAATCCCTCCTCCATTCGGTTCCCCTGACCACCGAGGCCTTCACCCGGGGCCTGTTCGGCGATTACGGGCAATACATCGTCTCGATAGGCCTGATGCTGTTCGCCTTCTCCACGGCGATCGCCTGGTCATACTACGGCGACCGGGCCATGACCTACCTGTTCGGCGCCAGATCGGTGCTGCCCTATCGTATCGTCTATGTTTGCGGATTCTTCTATGCCGCGCTGGCGGACACCACGATCATCTGGAACGTCTCGCTGATCACCATCGTACTGATGACCGCGCCGAATCTCGTCGGCATCCTGCTAATGCGCAGGGAAATGAAGCAGACAGTGAAGGAGTACTGGGAGAGGCACGGAAAACCCTGAACCTCAATCGACTTCAGGCCGGCGGATATCCGCCACCAGCGCCTGCACTTCGGCGGGCGGCTCCGGCGTCACCCGGGAAACTGCCCAGGCCACCAGCAGGTTGAGTAGCGCGCCCAGTGAACCGATGCCCTCGGGGGAAATGCCGAACAGCCAGTTGTCGGCATTGTCCACCGCCGGATTGATGAAGCGGAAGTAGATGATATAGAGCGCGGTGAACACAAAGCCGGCAACCATTCCCGCCACCGCGCCCTGGCGGTTCATGCGGCGATTGAAGATTCCCATGACAATGGCGGGGAAAAACGAAGCCGCGGCAAGTCCGAAAGCGAAGGCCACCACCTGGGCCACATAGGCCGGCGGATTGATGCCGAAATAGCCCGCCACCAGCACCGCCATGAAAATCGAAATGCGGGCGAACAGCAATTCCTCCTTTTCCGAAATTTCGGGCATGTAGCCGCGTTTGAGCAGGTCGTGGGAAACCGCCGAGGAAATCACCAGCAGCAGGCCCGCCGCGGTGGACAGGGCCGCCGCCAATCCTCCCGCCGCCACCAGCGCCACCACCCAGTTGGGCAGTTCGGCAATCTCCGGATTCGCCAGCACCATGATGTCGCGATTGACGTCGAGCTCATTGGTGGCCGCATCCCCGGTGTACTGGATGCGTCCATCGCCATTGCGGTCGGTAAAACGGATCAGCCCCGTGGTTTCCCACTTGCTGAACCATTCGGGCATGGCGCTGTATTCCACATTGTCCACGGTATTGATCAGGTTGGCGCGGGCGAAAGCGGCAACCGCCGGCGCGGTGGTGTAGAGGATCGCGATGAAAATCAGCGCGTAGCCAGCCGACTTGCGCGCCTCGCGCACCCCCGGGACGGTGAAGAAGCGGATGATGACGTGCGGCAGGCCGGCGGTGCCGATCATCAGGGCGGCGGTGATGAAGAACACGTCCTGGGTCGTTCTCTGGCCTTCGGTGTAAGTGGGGAAGCCGAGTTGTTCGCTGAGGCCGTCGAGCCGGTCCAGCAAGTAGCCGCCGCCAAAGGCTTCGGTCAGTTGGGAGCCAAAGCCCACCTGGGGAATGACATTGCCGGTCATCAATATCGAAATGAAAATCGCCGGCACCATGAAGGCGAAGATCAGCACGCAATACTGGGCGACCTGGGTATAGGTGATGCCTTTCATGCCGCCGAGCACGGCGTAGAAAAACACGATGGCCATGCCGATCATCACGCCATAGCTGAGATCGACTTCGAGAAACCGGGAGAACACGATGCCGGCGCCCTGCATCTGCCCGCAGGCGTAGACGAAGGAAATCACGATGGCGCAGAACACCGCCACCATGCGCGCGGTCTGGGAGTAGTAACGGTCGCCGATGAAATCCGGCACGGTGTATTTGCCGAACTTGCGCAGATAAGGCGCGAGCAACAATGCCAGCAACACATAGCCGCCGGTCCAGCCCATGAGATAGAAGGCGCCGTCGCGGCCGATGAAGGAAATCAGCCCGGCCATGGAAATGAAGGAGGCGGCGGACATCCAGTCGGCGGCGGTGGCCATGCCGTTGGCCAGCGGCGGCACATGCTTGCCGGCGACGTAAAAGTCCCGGGTCGAACGAACCCGGGACCAGATGGCGATGCCGATGTAGAGGCTGAAAGTCAGGGCGACGAACAGAAAGGTCCAGGCCTGCACGCTCATGGGCTGCTGTCTTCCCTGTCCGCGCCCGAGCGGCGATAGCGCGCGTCGAGCCTGTCCATGCGACTGATATAGACAAGGATGAGAACGATGAAAACGAAGATCGACCCTTGCTGGGCCATCCAGAATCCGAGCTTGAAGCCACCGAAGCGGATATTGTCGAGCAGGTCTACGAGCAGGATGCCCGCGCCGAAAGACACCAGGAACCATACCGCGAGCAGGCTCAGAACCAGGCGTATATTGGCCTTCCAATAGGCGTCGTCGTTCCTTCCCGGCATGCCGCCCTCGATTCGTTTGGTCCGGTACTCGCGATGGCAGCGATAGTAGTACACAAACCGGGTCGAGTAAAACCTGCCATGCGCGCCGGCGCAGCGGACAAGCTCCGGCTTAATCAGGGCTTCCGTGGATTTGGCCGGTTTCTTCGAGTACCTTGCGCGCGACGCGGAAACACTCCAGGGCCTGCGGCACGCCGCAATAGATTCCGATCACGTGAACGATCGCCCGAATCTCTTCCTTGCTGACGCCGTTGTTGATCGCTCCGCGGCAGTGGATTTCCCACTCGCGCATTTTGCCCAGCGCGCCGATCATGCTCAGGTTCATCATTGACCGGGTCCTGGCGTCGATCGCGTCATCGGCCCAACCGAAACCCCAGCACCAGGCGGTCATCGCCTCCTGGAACGGGCGCGTGAAGTCGTCCGCCGCTTCGAGATTCTTCTCGACGTACCCGGCGCCGAGAGTCGCCTTGCGTTGCTTCAGCCCTTGCTCGAAAAGGTCATTGTTCATGCTTGCTCAATTCCTCAGTTTGATGGCGACGTTCCTGGTCTGTACATGATTCCACAGTGCTTCGCGGCCTTTTTCCCGCCCATAGCCCGAATTGCCGTAGCCGCCGTCGACGAACTCGCCGTCAACGAAGTTCCGCCAGTACGATTTCATGTCAGCGCCCATCGGCGGCCTTCCGCATCCACTGTTGCAGGACGCGCACCGAGTGCTCGGAGTGTACGCCGCAATTCGGGTCGAGCACCAGCGGGCCGGAGCGATAGCCGCGGCTGTTCAGGCCGCGCTGCACCGATTCAACGAGGCGGATATCTTCTTCAACCGTTGTTTCGCGGTCCTGCCTGGCAAGCGCGCGAATTACTTCCGACTCGGCGCCGTCGACCGTATACCAGCCGCGGAATACCCGCACGCGGTCGACGGCAAGCGGTCGCCAGTGGTAGGTGTTGAGCACATTGCCGGGATAGACCTGGAACGAAAACATCGGCCAGAGAAACCAGGACGAGTAATCGCCCGCGCGCGCATTGGCGTCGGCGTCGACGGGGTAACTCATCTGGTCGAGATTCTGACATTCGGTCGTGTGCCGCAGGCAATAACCCTGCGGCTGGATGTCGTAGGTTTCCGGCTTGATCACGCCGTTGGCGAAGGTCGGGTGATTGAGGCGGCAGTGATAACACTCGGAGTAGTTTTCGACCGCGACTTTCCAGTTGCATTGTTCCTCAAGCTCGATCCATTGCAGCGGCCGCAGTTTGTCGAGTTCCGGCACGAACTCGGCCAGTTCGCGGCGGACTTCGGGAAACCAGGTTTCCATTGGTTTCGCGTCAGGGTTCAGGTTGACGAAGATGAAGCCGTGGAAGATTTCCGTCTTGACCGATGTCAGGCAAATGGTGTCGGCGTCGAATCCCGGCACCGACTTCAGGTTCGGTCCCGAGCGTAATTGTCCGTTGAGGTCGTAAGTCCAGGAATGGTATGGACACACCAGGCGGCGCGCATTGCCGCTGCCCTTTACCAACTGGTGGGCGCGGTGCTGACAGACATTGAAAAAAGTTCGAATCGCGCCGTCACGGCCCATCACGCAGAACAGGCTGTCGCCGGCTATCTCGAAGCTGAAGTAATCGCCCGGTTCGGCCAATTGCGAACTATGTCCCGCGAATTGCCAGGTATTGGCGAACAGGGATTCCGTCTCGCGGCGAAAATGCTCCGGGTCCGTGTAGAAAGCCGGATCAAGAGAGCGCACCAACTCAACCTGTTCCTTTGATTCAGCCATATTGATCATACCGGAAAATGCCAGGCGAAAACCGCCCGGCGACCAACGGCCAGGAGCCTGCGCCACAGGAATTCACGGCTGCAAATCCGCTCTCATCCGCGCCCCCGGTCGCTCGATTTCGTTGAATATCCATCAATATTCGCCTCAATCGATCAACCAGGGGCGCGGCGATAGTGAGTTTTCGCTTTCGCGAATTCCTGCGGCGCAGGCTCCCAGGCGATCTTGACGATTGTAAAAATGTACGGTTATTGTGTCCATCGTCGGTCCCGCATCGGCCAGGGCCATCTTAAAGTCTCTGTTAACTCACTGAGCGCTTGACGGAAATTCCCGTTCTGAACATTTGACTCCGGAAGGGTTACGCTGGGCGCATGTCCGATCAAGCTTGCAAAGACAGCGGCGTTGCCCCGGCGGCATTGAATTTCCCTTTGTCTGCGATTGAGGTGCGCCCTGTTATTGACGCCGCCGGGCGGGCCCGATGGGACCGGGTCATGGCCGCGGGGCACTACCTTGGTTTCCGGGGGATGTTCGGCCACGGTATCCGGCATGTGGCGACGGGGCCGGACGGGGAATGGCTCGCACTGTTGGGCTGGTGCGCCGGTGCGTTCAAGGTCAAGGCGCGGGACGCCTGGATCGGCCGGGCGCCGGAGCAGCTGTTCCGGCGGCTGCCGTGCCGAAAAAAGGTGTTGACAGCATATTGGCTGTTATGTGGTTCTACGCCTCGTCACAGCTTGTGGCATTCATCTACAGTTACAGTAGCCCTTACAGGGCACGGACTAGGAGGTAACAACAGATGCAGAGTGGAATTTTTCATGAATTAGATATCAATCCAGATATCTTTTCCATCTCTCTGAGCAACAACGATTTTTCTATCGAGCAAGTCAGTGCCGATGTGGCGCTAGCCGCAAGCACATTGGGCAGCGCTGGTACTTTTGGCACATGGGGCAGTTCGACAGGTACGGCAGGTACGTTTGGCACAGCTGGCACATTCGGCACGTCGTAAAACGGCAACGATCAGCTAGTAGCACAATTGGGTCGCAAGGATATGAGCAGGTAGCTGCTCTTTGGGATCCAAATGTTTGAAGTGGTGCGAGACGAGGGCCGTATTATGGCCCTCGTTCTCAAGCTTCGGATGTGTCGATGAAGTGCCAAAGCTAGGTTGAAAATTTGAATCGGACCAAGCTGTGGTTACAGATTACAATCAGTGGGTGCGATAATTTAACTAGGTTTCATTGATGAAATTTCTGGCTATTGTACTGGAAAATATCAACAAGTCCTACGGCGACCTAAGGGCGATCAAGAACTTGTCTATGTCGATTGAGGCTGGCACTATTAACTGTCTCGTTGGACCCAATGGATCTGGCAAGACAACTCTAATTGAATTGATACTCGGGCGAAGAAAGTTGGACTCCGGTTCTCTTCAAGTTTTAGGGACAGATCCCAAGTATGCTGGTACTTCGCTCAAGAAGCACATAGGCGTGGTCTTTCAATCAGTATCGATTCCCACTTTAACAACCGCTCGTGAACTGCTTCGCCTGTTTTCCGTTGCCAGACAGACTTTTTATCCAAGAGAAACTGTTACGGCCCTCGGTTTAGAGCCACATATCGATAAGCAAACCCAGAAGTTGTCAGGTGGGCAAAGGCAGCGTCTTGCGTTAGTTCTAGGTTTAGTAGGTTCGCCAGAACTCTTAGTTCTAGATGAGCCGACTTCCTCACTTGATCCCCAAGCAAGACGGGTGGCATGGGACTTGCTTCGTAAGCATAAGAATGAAGAGAAAAACACTATTCTGATTACTACGCAGTCTATGGAGGAAGCAGAGGCGTTAGGTGACCGTATCGTAATCCTGAACGAAGGGTCGATTCAGGCAGATGGTAGTGTACAAGGACTTATCGATAAGCATGCGCCGGGCTATCACATCAGGTTCAGCGTACCAAAGTCCGTTGCCAAGAAAGTGGAAAATATCCCGAAAATTGTATTCTCTATCGTCGGCGACTATGCAAGCTGTGAAATTCAAGCTGATTCTCTAATGTCGGCGCAGGAAATTCTTAAAGACGTAGCTGAAACCGTTAATGTCGAACTCATGCATACGACAATTCAATCGTCGTCGCTTGATGAGGTGTTTCTAAACGTCGCTGGTCGGACTCTGCAAGACTGATGATTGCCAGCCAGTTCTTCATAAGATCCTTGCAAGCATTGCGGCGAAGCTTTATGGCATCATTGATGATGTTCGGCTTTCCCTTAATTTTCTTTTTCATTTTCGGAGTACTAGTCGATAGCGACTTCGACCTCCCTGATATCGAAATCGCTGTGGACACCAGCACCGTCGATGCATCGCTTGTCGAGAGCCTTGAGGCACTGGACGGCGTTGAGGTATCACATCACATATTTGACGATCAGCTGATTCCTATAGAATTGGAGGCAGGCGGATTCGGAGCCTATATTCATAGGGAAAACGGCTTTAACAAAGCGTTTATTGATTCTGCACGGGAACGTACTTTGTCATTGGTATTGAAGGCTGCCCAAATTCACGCAGAAGACGATCTCTCAGCTCCCTCTGAAGTGATCTCAATTGAGCGCATTGATGTTGAATCGGCTTTCGTACGATACTCAATACCTGGGCTATTCGCAATGGCGTTGCTTCAGCTTATGGTTTATGCGACAGCAATGCCGATTCTTACAGAAAGAGCCGCCGGCACTTGGCGATTATTTTCGACACTACCCGTGTCGCCATTACAAATCCTAATTGGAGAAGGTGCATCCAGACTAATTATCGCAAGTCTGCAGATGCTGCTGCTTTATGGACTCACTGTCACTTTCGTAGGGATAACACTAAGCCAAAATCTATTGCCGTTCGTAATCGTGTCGCTAGTCAGCGCAGTAATGTGTATCACTCTAGGCATCGCT
>JAJDVS010000008.1 GCA_022825945.1 Pseudomonadales bacterium | reverse complement strand
ACAACCGAGATCAAAAAGCTCGACCGCAATGGCGCTGTCCTAGCGCGGCTGGCTGTCACTGTCACGTAATTCGTGGAAACAATTCTAGCTCCGCACTGTTTTGGTGCAAAAAAAAGTTTCGCAAGAATAACGGCCTTTTTTTCGCAAGCCTCTACAGACGGAGGAAGAACTTCGCGCGGGATGACAGGGGAGGGACTGCGCGCGGGATGACAGTCCACCCCCCGTCATTCCGCGCGCAGTCGCGGAATCTCCCGTCGAATGGCGGTGCCGGGTTCATGGGATTCTGCGACTCCGCTTCGCTGCGCGCAGAATGACAGAGGAGGAACTCCGCGCGGGATGACGGAGGAGGGACTCCGCGCGGGATGACAGGGGAGGGACTGCAGCGAATTTTCGCTTTCGCGAATTCCTGCGGCGCAGGCTCCTAGCGTGAACGACCGCTTACTTCCCTGTCTTGCCTTTTCCTGGACATTGCCTGTTCGACGATGTAATTGAGAAAACTGGGAATTCCGGGCCCGTAATTCTCCTGTCCGACCTTCTTGAATATCACGCCCTCATTGACAAGCTTCTTGTGCAGGTCCGCCGCGGCGGCGGGATCCTGGCCGGCTCCTTCCAGGGTCAGCGCGCAGACCTTTACGATTCCGTGTCTTCCCAAGTCGGAGCCATCGAGCAGCCGTCTGGCTACCTCGGTCAATGCTGCGAGCTCGTTATCCTCCCACCGCTCAAATCTTTGCTCGTAAAGCCTCGCTTTGTTGCTTTCGACCGCTTCCCTGCACCGGTCGATGTCCGCCATCTGCAGCTCGTTCCTGTCTTCCCTGTTCGCCTGTTCCCAAAGTGTCTGGCCCCACACCTGCACGAAATACGGATAACATTGCGCCTCTTCCAGTACCTTCTCGAGCGCCGAACTTTCGACCCGTATGTTGCCGATATCCCGCAACGGTTCCTCGATCGCTTCCCTGGAAGAATCTCTTGAAATCGGTCCTACTTCGACTTCAACTCCTCTTTCCACAAAACTCGCCCGGGATTGTCTCAGCTTGTCTCGCAAATGCGGGGTGCCCGCCAGTACCGCGACAACCGATCCTCCCTTATTGCGGCAATCCTGCGTCAGATTCAAGATTCGTTTTAGTTGACCCGTGGTCAATTCGTGCGCCTCGTCTATCAAAACCACGAGTGGTTCCATCTTCGTCTCTTTCACTACTTGCTTCAGAATCTCCGAATATCTGGCGTCATCACTTACATCGATACTCGCCTTTACCAACTTCGCATCCATTTCAAGCGAATCAATCCTGGATGCCATCGATTTCTTTCTGAACAAATCCAGCGGATCCTCATTTTCAGGAAAGTTGGAAACGGGCCCTTCCACCCGTACTTTCCTAGACAGGTTTCCACTATCGATCTCTTTCTCCAAGTGTAAACTCAACCAGTTCAGCAACGTAGTCTTTCCCATCCCCCTGGGTCCGATCAGCGCCAGGTCCCCACCGCTGTGTCCTCCCCTGGCGATACCCTCGACATCACGCGCCAGCGATCTTTTCTCCTCCTCCCGGCCGGCAAGCATCGGCGGCACCTTTCCGCCGTAACCAGGCGTAAACGGATTCTCACGATATTTCTTTTCGACCATTGCCGAACACCTCGCGTAACAGGGCAGGGCGCTTCGTTCCGACCTTCCTTTCGGTCCGAAATCGCCGCCCATCCCTCAATCGATTCTAGCACATCGCCCGGAAAATCCGTTTCCATTGAAACAGCTCATAAGCTGTCAAAAGCGTTCGGCCACCTTCGGGGTTCCAACAAATTCCCTGACCGAGAAAGGTTTCGGCGCCGAGCTGTTCCGGCGCCGCGGGTCGCCCATCGAAATCCCAAGTCGCATCTGTTACGCTTTGCCACAGAATTCGGGAGCGGATCGCGTAGAATTGGCTTGTTGCGGTTTGCGCCGATGATCCGGGACAGACGCCATGTGGAAATTTGCGGCCCGACTGGCCGCCGTGTTGCTGCCATGCCTCGCCGGGGCCGGGCTCAAGGCCCAGGTGCACAGCACCGGGCAGATCGAAGTCGAACTCGTCGCCGAGACCAGCACCGCGGTTCCCGGGGAAACCTTGTGGCTGGCCATCCGGCTCGATCCCATCGAGAACTGGCATACCTACTGGAAATTCGGCGGCGACAGCGGCGAGGCGACCAGCGCTGGGGACTGGCGGTTGCCGGCGGGTGTTTCACGGGACGCCGTGGGCGAGATCGTCTGGCCGATTCCCGAATGGACGCCCTTCCCCGATTCTGACCTGGTGACCTTCACCTATGGCCACGAAGTCTTCCTGCCATTGCCGGTGGCCATTCCGGCTGATTTCAGCGGCGATGTCTTTGCCGCCGAAACCACCATCGACTGGCAGGTCTGCGAAGTCATCTGCATTCCCGGCAGCGCCCGCTTTGGCGTCTCCCTGCCGGTGGCGGACGCCCCGGTAATCGATGAACGCTGGCGCGAAGGATTCGCCGCGGCCCGGGCCAGTACGCCGGCGCCATTGGGCGAGCACGATCTCGTGGCCCGCTTCAATCGCCATGACGGCAAGGTCAATGTCATGGTGCAGGCTGGCGATGCGCGCTTTGCCGAAGTCGACGAGGCCTGGTTTTTCCCCACCCGCGCCCGGGTCATGAAGTATGCGCCGTATCGCGACGTGATGCTGGAAGATTCGCGCCTCCAGATTTCCACCGAACAACACGCCCGCCATCCCATGGACATGACCGAACTCGACGGCCTGCTCGCCTGGGTCGACGAGGAGGGCGAACTGCACGGCTATGACCTGCGGCCGACCCTTGCCAGCGTGGCCTGGGACCATAGCATCGAAGTCGAACTCATCGCGGAAAACGACAGTATCGTCCCCGGCGAAACCACCTGGCTCGGCCTGCGGCTGGATCCGGCGGAACATTGGCATACCTATTGGAAGATGGGCGGTGACAGCGGCGAGCCCACCAGCCTCGGCGAATGGTCTGCGCCGCCGGGAACCGAAATCGGCCCGTTGCGGTTTCCCGCGCCGAACTGGCTGCCTTTCTACGATACCGATCTGGTCAATTTCGGCTACGAGGAAGAGGTGCTGCATCCCGTCGCCGTCACGATTCCCGCGGATTACGCGGGCGATAGCGTGGAGATTTCCACCCTGGCCTACTGGAATGTCTGCGATCTGATCTGCATACCCGGCGAGCAGCGGCTCGCCATCAGCCTGCCGGTGGGCGAAGCTCCGGCGCCCAACGCAGCCCATGCGGAGCGGTTCGCCAGCGCCAGGGAAAACCTGCCGCTTGCCGACCATGACCTGGGCGTGCCCCTGCTTGCCGTGGCCGGGGAACGGGTCAGCCTCGGTTTCGAGTCGCCCACGGTGGATTTCGCCGCCTACAGCGACGCCTGGTTTTTTCCCGAACAACGCCGGGTAATCAAGCCCGGGCCCTTGCGCGACGTGTCGGTGCAGGGCAATCTGCTGCAGATCACCCACCAGCAGCCCCGGCGGATGCTTGACGACCTCGGTGCGGTTTACGGCACCCTGGTGCTCGAAGACGCCAATGGCGGGCGCACCGCGTTTGAGTTCGCCGATTCCGCCCGAATGGCAAGCTCGACCAGCCTGCCCGTCATGGCGGCCAATGTTTCCGGCGGCGGCGATGGCGGCGTCAGTCTGGCAAGCCTGCCGCTGTACATGCTGTTCGCCCTGCTTGGCGGCATGATTCTCAACCTGATGCCCTGCGTGTTTCCGGTGCTGTCGCTCAAGGCCCTGAGTTTTGTCGCCGCGTCCGGCGACACCGCCCGGCGGCAGCGCAACGAGGGGCTGGCCTATACCGGCGGGATTCTCGTTTCCTTCGTGCTGCTGGCTTCGCTGCTCATTGCCCTGCGGGCGGCGGGGGAGCAGGTGGGCTGGGCCTTCCAGTTCCAGCAGCCCTGGTTCCTGGCCTTTATCGTATATCTCTTCTTCACCCTGGGCCTGAGCCTTTCCGGCGTATTCGAGATCGGGACCGGGCTGATGGGGGTTGGCAACCAGCTCACTGCCGGTAAGGGCTACCGGGGCTCCTTCTTCACCGGCGTGCTTGCCACCATCGTGGCGACGCCCTGCACCGCGCCATTCATGGGGCCGGCCCTCGGTTTCGCCCTGACCCAGCCCTGGATCGTGGCGATGCTGGTGTTCCTGTCCCTGGGCCTTGGCATGGCGCTGCCGATTCTGGTGCTTTCCTGGATTCCCGCCCTGACCCGATTCCTGCCGCGCCCGGGCGCCTGGATGAATACTTTTAAGCAGTTCATGGCCTTCCCATTGTACGCCTCGGCGGCTTTCTTCCTGTGGGTGCTCGGCAATCAGGTGGGCGTCATGGGTATGTCGCTGGTGCTTGGGGTTTGCATCCTGCTGGCGCTTTCCGCCTGGTTGTATCAGCGGCGCCTTGTGGTGGGGCCCGTCATGCGCGGCGCCAATTACGCGGTGGGCGTCGCCACCCTGTTACTGGCCGGTTACCTGATGCAGACGCCTTTTCTCCAGACCCTGTCCCGGGCCGACACCGAACTCGCCGAACAGGCCAGCGCAGAATTCGAGCCGTTCAACAGCGCCCGGCTGGCGGAATTGCGCTCTACCGGCATGCCGGTATTCGTCAACATGACCGCGGACTGGTGCATTACCTGCCTGGTGAATGAGCAAAGCACCCTGGGCACCGAGCGCGTGCAGCGGTCCATGGAAAGCAACAATATCGTTTACATGAAGGGTGACTGGACCAACGAAGACCCGGAAATCACCGCCGTGCTCGAAGAATTCCGGCGGCCTTCGGTGCCGCTGTACGTGCTCTATCCGGGCGATCTGGCGGGCGAGCCGGTGATTCTGCCGCAAATCCTCACGCCGTCGATTCTCGACGATGCCTTCAGCGCGATCTGAGCCGAACCGGGCAGGGAAGGAGTAGCAATGACACGGATCGTGCGCTGCCTGTTGCCGCCGTTCCTGCTGGTCGCCGCCCAGGTCTCGGCCCAGCAACTCGATTTCAGCGCCGCCGACCGCGCGGCGCAGGGTTTGCCGCGGCTGCACAGTCTCCTGGTCCAGCATCGCGGCGAACTGGTTTTCGAGAAGTACTACAACGGCGCGAGGGCGAACCGTCCGGCGAACATGAAGTCGGCGTCCAAAAGCGTCATCTCGGCCCTGGTGGGAATCGCCATCGCGCAGGGCCATATCGAGTCGGTGGACGCCACCCTGGACAAGTTCTTTCCCGAATATCTGGAAGGCGATGAATACGCGGCCAAGCGCGGCATTACCGTGGAGAATCTGCTCACCATGCAGTCCGGGCTGGAAACCACGAGCAACCGCAACTATGGCCGCTGGGTGGCAAGCCGCGACTGGGTCCGGTTCGCCATCGACCAGCCCCTGGTGGCCGAACCGGGCACCCGCATGCTCTACAGCACCGGCAGCACCCACCTGCTGTCGGCGATCCTGACCCGGGCCACAGGCATGGACGCCAAGCAATTCGCCCAGCGGCACCTCGCCCGGCCCATGGGATTTTCCCTGTCCTACTGGCCCAAAGATCCCCAGGGAATCTATTTCGGCGGCAACGACATGGAAATGACACCCCGGCAAATGCTCGCCTTCGGCGCCATGTACCTCAACGGGGGGAAACACGGAGATACCCGGGTGGTGCCCGGGGAGTGGGTTGCCGCGTCCCATCAGCCACACGCCCGCTCACCCCGCGGCCAGGGCCGCTATTACGGCTATGGCTGGTGGCTGCGCGATCTGGCGGGCATGCAAGTTCCCACCGCCTGGGGCTATGGCGGCCAGTTGATCTTCGTCGTGGATGAACTGGATCTCGTGGTCGTCGCCACCTCGGACAGCGTCCCCGGCCCCACCCGCCACGGCCATCTCGGCCGCCTCTACAATCTCGTCGAAGACCAGATTCTTAAGCCAGCCCGCCTGTCAATGCGCCAGGAGCCTGCGGAGCAGGCCCCTGGCAGCAATTCTCATTATGGCGATGGGCGCGCTCACATTGGTCATCCCGCGCGCAGTCGCGGGATCTCATCGCGTGGCCACTGCAAGAGATTCCGCGACTCCGCTTCGCTTCGCGCGGAATGACAGGAAGGCTGGAGAGCTGTCATCCCTCGCCAACGTGGATCAGTACGGCGGCGATATTGTCCCGGCCGCCGTTGCGGTTGGCGTATTCGACGAGTTTGTGGATGCCGGTTTCGATGTCGGCGCCGTGATCGTTGAGAATGTCCTTGAGTTGCCAGTCGGCGACCATGTTGTAGAGTCCGTCGGAACAAAGCAGCAGCACGTCGCCGGATTCGAGATCGTGTTCGAGGAATTCGACTTCCACCTCTTCGAGGACGCCAAGGGCCCGGGTGAGGATGTGGTCGATATTGGAAAGGGAAACGCTGCCGCTTGAGGCTGTGCCCCTGGCCAACAATTCATTGGCGAGGGTATGGTCGTGTGACAACTGTTCGAGTTGCTTTTTCCGCATCAGGTACAGGCGGGAATCCCCCACGCAGCCGGCGAGCAGGCGGCGGCCATCGATTCGCGCCGCGATCAGCGTGGTGCTCATGCCGTTCATGCTCTTGCTGGACCTGGCGGCAAGGAAAATCCTGCGATTGGCTGCGCTGATCGCCTCTTCGAGCTGCTCCCGCAGGCCACCCCGGATCTGGGCCGGGGGCCGATCCGGTCGAAACTCGGTGAGCAGTGACGTGACCGCCATGCAGGAAGCGATTTCCCCCGAGGCGCGGCCGCCGAGACCGTCCGCAACCAGGGCGAGGGCGGCGTCTTCGTCGAATCCGACAAAATCCTCGTTGTACTCGCGCAAAACGCCGGAATCGGTCTTGCCGGCAATGCGAACGCTGAAAGCTGATTCACTCATGATGATTTGCGGTTTCCTTCGATTCGGTTCGCCGCGGCGAATCGGGAAGGCTTGCCGCTTCTCTTCGCCGGTGGCTGCGGGAAAGTCTAGCGCAAGCCGCCCGCTTTGTGAAAACTGAACCCGGACGGGGCGCGGTTCACCGCTTTGGGCGGGGCGAAATATGATAATCTTCGCGGGTTTCGGGAAGGGGTCCCGGCCCACGCGGGCTCCCGGGGAAAAGATTGTCGATGAAAGTGCTGAACTACTTGGCCATTGTGCTGCTGGTGGTCGTGGTCTTTTACCTGCTGATCGTCGGCGAGTCGCTGCTGCTGCCGCTGGTGATCGCCGTTGCGCTGTGGTATCTCATCAATACCCTGGCGGCGGCCCTGGGCAGGCTTTCCGTCGGCAAATTCTCAATTCCCGGGCCCATCTGCCTGTTGCTGTCGATATTCACCTTTCTTGGCCTCATCTGGGGCTTGGTCAATTTTCTCAGCGCCTCTTTCGGCGGAGTCATGGAAATGGCGCCGGTCTATCAGGACAACCTGATCCGCCGGCTGGAATCACTGTCCCTGCCTTTTGTGGATGTGGGCGCGATCCAGGGCGAGAATTTCGGTCAAACGCTGATCGACTGGATCGACCTGCCGAGCTACGCCACATCCCTGGCGGGTTCGGCGGCGGGAATCCTGGCAAGCAGCAGCCTGATCCTGATCTACCTGGGATTCCTTTTTTTCGAGCAAAGGCAGTTCAACAACAAGATCAGCGCACTGGTATCCAATGAAGCCAGGGAAAAGGAAGTGCGCGGCATCTTCGAGCGCATCCGGGACGACATCCAGAAATACATCAGCATCAAGATGTTCACAAGCTCCCTCACCGGCCTGCTCAGTTGCGGGCTGCTTTTGCTGATGGGAGTCGATTTCGCCGGCGTCTGGGGATTGCTGATTTTCCTGCTCAATTTCATTCCCACCGTGGGCTCGATCATTGCCACCATGTTTCCCGCCATGATCGCCCTGGCCCAGTCGGACGGCTACTACCTTTTCTTCATGGTGCTGGGTGGCATCGGCGCATTTCAGGTGGTGATCGGCAATGTGATCGAGCCGCGCCTGATGGGCAGCTCATTCAATCTCAGCCCCATCGTCATTCTCCTCAATCTGGCCTTGTGGGGCACCATCTGGGGAATTCCCGGCGCCTTCCTTTGCGTGCCCTTCCTGATCATCTTCACCATTATCATGAGTCATTTTCCAAAAACCCGGCCCATTGCCATCATCCTCTCCAGCGATGGTGACCTGCGAGTTCCGCTGGAGGCCTTTTCCTTTGCCGGCACCGGCGGCAAGGCGCCATTGCTCGGCTCCGGCGCTGCCGCGGAGGGCAAGCCCGACGGGGATGCGGGCGGCAAATGAACAGCGCTGAAATCCGCCAGCGGTTTCTGGACTTTTTTGCCCGGCGCGACCACCGGATCGTGCCGAGCAGCCCGCTCGTGCCCGGCAATGATCCCAGCCTGCTGTTCACCAATTCCGGCATGGTCCAGTTCAAGGACGTCTTTCTCGGCCGGGAGTCGCGGCCCTACCAGCGCGCGGTGACTTCCCAGCGCTGCCTGCGGGCGGGCGGCAAGCACAATGATCTGGAAAATGTGGGCTATACCGCGCGTCACCACACCTTCTTCGAAATGCTCGGCAATTTTTCCTTCGGCGACTATTTCAAGCGCGAGGCTATCGGCTTCGCCTGGGAATTCCTCACCGGGGAACTCGGCCTGCCGGCGGAGAAACTCTGGGTCACGGTGTTCCGCGACGACGACGAAGCCGCCGACATCTGGCTCAGGGAAATCCAGGTTGCCCCGGAACGCTTTTCGCGCATGGGCGAGAAGGACAACTTCTGGGCCATGGGGGATACCGGCCCCTGCGGCCCCTGCTCCGAAGTCTTTTATGACCACGGCCCGGAAGTCCCCGGCGGGCCGCCCGGCTCCGCCGATGAAGACGGCGACCGCTACATCGAAATCTGGAATCTGGTTTTCATGCAGTTCGAGCGCGGCGAAGACGGCGCCCTGACGCCCTTGCCGCGACCCTCGGTGGATACCGGCGCCGGCCTCGAAAGGCTTGCCGCGGTGCTGCAGCAGGCGCACAGCAATTACCAGATCGACCTGTTCCGCTCCTTGCTGCGGGATATCCGGCGAATCACCGGCACCGGCGAGCGGGAAGACCCTTCCCTGCGGGTGATCGCCGACCATATCCGCTCCTGCGCCTTTCTCGTTGCCGATGGCGTGCTGCCTTCCAATGAAGGCCGCGGCTATGTGCTGCGCCGGATCATTCGCCGGGCCATCCGCCATGGCCATCGGCTCGGCGTCAAGGAACTGTTCTTCCACAAGCTCGTGGAGCCGCTGGCGACGGTGATGGGGGAGGCCTATCCGGAACTGATCGAGCAGCGGGAACGAATCGCCGGCGCCCTGGAGGAAGAGGAGCGGCAATTCGCCCGCACCCTGGACAATGGCATGGCGATTCTGGAAAAGACCATCGCAGATCTCGGGGACAAGACGATTCCCGGCGATACCGTGTTCCGCCTCTACGATACCTATGGCTTTCCGGCGGACCTCACCGCGGATATCGCCCGGGAACACGGGCTGATCATCGACACGGTCGGTTTTCAGGCGGCCATGGAAGCCCAGCGCGAACAGGCCCGGGCCGCAAGCAATTTCAGCGCCCGGGAACTGGTGGACATCGACCCCGATCAGGCCACCGAATTTTTCGGCTACGACGAATTGAGCGGCGCCGCCACCGTGGTGGGCATGTTCGACGCGGACAGCCGGCAGACAATCGATGAATTGCGCGATGACCGGGAAGTGCGCCTGCTGCTCGACAGCTCCCCCTTCTATGGCGAATCCGGCGGGCAGGTGGGCGACAGCGGATGGCTGGAAAACGGGCAGATGCGTTTTGTGGTCACCGACACCCGGAAACAGGGCGAGGTCCTGGTGCATGTCGGCCGCCTCAGCGAGGGCGCGCTGCGCACCGGAGACCGGCTCATGGCCCGGGTCGCCGCCGAAGAACGCGGCGCCATCACCCTCAATCATTCGGCCACCCACCTGATGAACGCCGCCCTGCGCAATGTGCTCGGTTCCCACGTCACCCAGCAGGGTTCCCTGGTGGACAAGGACCGGCTGCGCTTTGACTTTTCCCATCCCCAGCCCGTGGCCCCGGAGCAGATTCGGGAGATTGAACGGCAGGTCAACCGGGAAATCCTGCGCAACTCGAAGGTTGGCAAGGAAGTCATGGCCATCGAGGAAGCCAGAAAGCGCGGGGCGCTCGCCATGTTCGGCGAAAAATACGGCGAACAGGTGCGCGTGGTGAGCATGGGAGGCGAGTACTCCGTGGAATTCTGCGGCGGCTGCCATGTGGACCGCACCGGAGACATCGGCCTGTTCCGGATCATCGCCGAGTCGGGAATCTCCGCCGGGGTGCGCCGGATCGAGGCGGTCACGGGCCAGGAGGCGCTGCGCCGGGTACACCGCGAGGAAGAGACCCTGCGCGAACTCTGCCACGTGGTGAAGTCGAGTCCCGAGGAAGTCGTCGAGCGGGTAAGCCAGTTGTCGAAATCCAACCGCGCCCTGGAAAAGCAGATCGAACAGCTCAAGGCAAGGCTTGCCACCGGCGCCGGGGGCGATCTCGCCGACCGGGCCCGGGAGGTGGCGGGAGCCAAGCTGCTGGCCGCCGAAGTCGACGGCCTCGACCCCAAGGCCTTGCGGGAAGCGGTGGACAAGCTCAAGAATCGTCTCGGCAAGTGCATCGTGGTGCTCGCCAGCGGCGGCGGGGACAAGGTGAGCCTGGTGGTCGGCGTCAGCAAGAATCTGACCGATTCGGTGAAGGCGGGAGAGCTGGCCAATATGGTCGCCGGCCAGCTTGGCGGCAAGGGCGGCGGGCGCCCGGACATGGCCATGGCGGGGGGACGCGACGCAAAAGCCCTGCCCGGCGCCCTGGCCAGCGTAGCCCCCTGGGTGGCGGAGCGGCTGGCGGAAGCGGGCTGATGTCGCTCATCGTGCAGAAATACGGCGGCACCTCGGTGGCCTCGGTGGGCCATATCGAGGCCGTGGCGGACAAGGTGGCCCGCTTTCGCGACGAAGGTCACGATGTGGTGGTCGTGCTGTCCGCCATGGCCGGCGAAACCAACCGCCTCGCGGCGCTTGCCCAGGAAGTCATGGAGCAGCCCACGCCCCGGGAAATGGACGTGCTGCTTGCCGCCGGCGAGCAGGTTACCATCGCCCTGCTGTGCATGGCCCTGGAACGCCGGGGCCGCGGCGCGCGCTCATTCACCGGTGGCCAGGTGCGGATCCTCACCGATGAAAGCCACACCCGGGCGCGCATCCGGGAAGTGGACAGCACCCGGATGCTCGCCCAGCTCGAGCAGGGCAATGTGGTGGTTGTGGCGGGCTTCCAGGGCGTGACCGAACACGGTTGCATCACCACCCTGGGCCGGGGTGGTTCCGACACCACCGCGGTGGCCCTCGCGGCGGCGCTGGAAGCCGACGAATGCCAGATCTACACCGACGTCAAGGGCGTTTACACCACCGACCCGCGCATGGTGGACGGCGCGAGACTGCTGCGGCATGTCACCTTTGAGGAAATGCTCGAACTCGCCAGCCTCGGCGCCAGGGTATTGCAGATCCGGGCCGTGGAGTTTGCGGGCAAGTACCGGGTCCCCTTGCGGGTGCTGTCGACTTTTGAAGAGGGGCCGGGAACCCTCATTACCCTGGAGGAACAAGCCATGGAAACACCGGCCATCGCCGGCGTCGCCTTCGAGCGCGACGAAGCCAAACTGACGGTCAAGGGCGTGCCGGACGTTCCCGGCATCGCCTACAAGGTCATTGGCCCGGTCAGCGAATGCGGCATCGAAGTCGATGTCATCGTGCAGAACGCGGCCGCCGACGGCAACAATGACATCAGTTTCACCGTCAAGCGCGGCGACGCGGAGCGCACGCTGGAAATCCTGCAACAGGCGGTTCCCTCGATGCCCGCCGATTCGGTGGAGCTCGACACCCACATCGCCAAGGTTTCCCTGGTGGGCGTCGGCATGCGCTCCCATGCCGGCATCGCCAGCCGGATGTTCAAGGCCCTGGCGGGGGAGAACATCAATATCCAGATCATCACCACATCCGAGATCAAGATTTCGGTGGTGATCGAGGAGAAGTATCTCGAGCTTGCGGTGCGCGCCCTGCACAGCGCTTTCGGGCTGGAAAAAGCCGAAAACGGGTAAGCCGAAGATTATTCGCGAATTGTTTGCAAAGCGGGAATCCACACGGCTACTATAGGCACGCAATCGGTACAGGCCAATATTCAGGGGATTGGCGAGGGGCTGCCAGCAGGGATGACCGGGGAGACGTGCAAGGATCGGTACAGGACGGATGCGAGGACTAGTGCAATGCTGATATTGACACGCCGGATCGGCGAGACTCTGATGGTAGGAGACGATGTGACTGTTACCGTGCTGGGTGTTAAGGGGAACCAGGTGCGAATAGGGGTTAACGCTCCAAAGCACATCGCGGTTCACCGCGAGGAAATCTACCAGCGGATACAACGGGAAAAAAGCAGCCAGACGGCAGCAAAGCCCGAGGCGCAAGAACAAGGGAAGCTCTGATCAAGTCAGAGCTTCCCTGCGGCACATGGAAGTGCCGCCGAATTCGATGGCGTAAGCTTAAGCCAGGAGCCTGCGCCGCAGGCTCCCGGGACCTGCATCTCGCAGTGCGGGAGGGGTTTTCGATGCCGCGGGTTTTTTCGGCAACGGAATGAAGCCATCGCTTCGGCATCCAATGCCCTTCGGCGGAGTTGCCGGGAATTGCCGTAACTTGTTCTCACCGCGGCGCACCGCACCGTTGGCGCATTTGCGCCACCTGTGACATACTTCCCGGAGCGCCCGCAAATCCCGGAGAAGAATCATGGACCGCCGTTCCTTCCTCAGTAATCTCAGCGCCGCCTCTGTCGCCTCCATTGCCGGCGCCGCCACCCTCACCGCCAAGGCCGACGCCCTGGAAGACGCCATGAGCGACGAACTCGACAAGCGCATCGCCACCCCCTGGATGTGCAGCATCGAACCCACTCCCGACCCGATTCCCGGCGATACCCGGCCCTGGTACCAGCATAACGACCCGCGCCTGCCGGTGATGCCGGAAGCCCCGACCCTGATCGACTTCTTCAAGCTGCGCTTCGCCCCGGCCAATCACGTGCTGCAAAGCGCGCGGCTGGCGAAAAAAAATGGCCTGGACGAAAAGATCGTGCTGGCCTGCCTACTGCACGACATTTGCGTTTCCCACCTGATTCGCACCGACCACGGCTACTGGTGCGCGCAAATGGTGGGCCCCTATGTGGACGAGGAAGTCGCCTGGGCCATCGAGAAGCACCAGGCGCTGCGCTTTTTCCCGGACGAAAGCGTGGGCTATGAGTATCCCGAGGCCTATATCCGTTTCTTCGGCGCCGATTACAAGCCGGAGCCCTACCTGGTCAAGGCCTGGGAAGAAGCCAGAAACCACAAGTGGTACATGTCGTCCCGGCTGATTACCCTCAATGACCTGTATTCCTTCGAGGAAGGCGTGGTAGTCGATGTGGACGATTTCACTGACATCATCGGTCGCCATTTCAAGCAGCCAAAGGAAGGGCTCGGCTTTGACGGCAGCCCCGTCGCCCATATGTGGCGCTCCATCATCTGGCCGAACAACTTCCTGTAATGTAGCCGGGCCCATGGAAAGGTGGCCGGGCAACGCAGTTTCCACATTGTGCCGCAGGGATGCGATTCCAATTAAATTTCAGTTTGGGCGACAAGCAAAATGAATGATGCGATGAATGGGATTTCGGGCTTGAGGGCCCTGGCCCTCGTTGGCGGGATCGTGCTGGGCGGACAGGCGCTGGCCCAGGATTACGGGGCCGCGGTTGACGAGGCGCGGCTGGCGGCGGCGGATACCGAGCCGGGTTCCTGGATGAGTTATGGCAGGACCTACGATGAGCAGCGCTACAGCCCGCTGGACCGGATCAACCGGGACAATGTGGGCGAACTCGGGCTGGCCTGGTACGCCGAGGTCAATACCAGCCGGGGGCAGGAAGCCACGCCCATCGTGGTCGATGGGGCGCTGTATGTCTCCACGGCCTGGAGCATGGTGTACGCCTTTGACGCGGCGAGCGGCGAGCCATTGTGGATGTACGACCCCGAGGTGGACCGCAACAAGGGCCGCGACGCCTGCTGTGACGTGGTCAATCGCGGCGTCGCGGTCTGGGATGGCAAGGTCTTTGTGGGCACCATAGACGGTCGCCTGGTGGCGATAAACTCCGCTGACGGCAGCCTGGTCTGGGAAACCATGACTACCGACCCGGCGCTGCCCTATACGATTACCGGCGCGCCCCGGGTCATCAAGGGCCTGGTGATGATCGGCAATGGCGGCGCGGAGTACGGCGTGCGCGGCTATGTCACCGCCTATGACGCGGCAAGCGGCGAGCAGGTCTGGCGCTTCCACACCGTGCCCGGCAATCCCGCGGACGGCTACGAAAGCGATGTCATGACCGCCGCCGCCAATACCTGGACCGGCGAATGGTGGCGCCTCGGCGGCGGCGGCACGGTCTGGGACGCCATGGCCTATGACGCCGAACTCGACCTGCTCTATATCGGTGTCGGCAACGGCTCGCCCTGGAACCAGAGCCTGCGCAGCCCCGACGGCGGCGACAACCTGTTCCTGACTTCCATCGTCGCCCTGGACCCGGACGACGGCGGCTATGCCTGGCATTACCAGACCGTTCCCGGCGAAACCTGGGACTACACCGCCACCCAGCACATCATGCTGGCGAATCTGGAAATCGACGGCGAGATGCGCCGGGTGGTCATGCAGGCGCCCAAGAACGGCTTCTTTTATGTGCTCGACGCCGCAACCGGCGAGTTCATCTCCGCCGAACCCTACACTCCGGTAAACTGGGCCAGCCATATCGACCCGGACACCGGGCGCCCGGTGGAAATACCCGAAGCGCGCTATGACCGCACCGGGCAGCCGGCGCTGGTAAGCCCGGGGCCCCTCGGCGGACACAACTGGTATCCCATGGCCTTCAGCCAGCGCACCAACCTGGTCTATATCCCGGTGACCGAGAATTTTCTGGGCTATGTCGCCGACGCCGAATTCGTGATGGACCCGGAAGGCTGGAACACCGGCATCGATTTCGGTCGGGGGGTGGGCTTCATGCTGAGCCTGCCGGATGCGCCGGTGAACGCCGCCCTGCTCAAGGCCTGGGATCCGGTTGCCCAGGAGGAAGTCTGGCGCGTCATGCACCCCGGCGGCTCCAGCGCCGCCGGGGTTCTGGCCACTGCCGGCGGCCTGGTTTTCCAGGGCAATCGCTCCGGCGAACTCGCCGCGTTCGATGACGCCACCGGCGAGCGCCTGTGGAGCGCCCTGACCCAGGCCGGCGTCATGGCGGCGCCATCCACCTATACCATCGACGGCGAGCAGTATCTGGCCCAGCTTGTGGGTTCTCCGGCCCTGCCCGGGGAAGGCCCCGGCGCGGCGGTGTCCACCACGGACCTTTCCAGCAACAATTCGCGCCTGCTGGTGTATCGCATCGGCGGTGACGCAAGGCTGCCGGAAATGCCCGAACTCGCCGATGACGACCCGGCGCCCGCGGAGTTGCCCCAGATTGACGCTTCCAATGAAACCATTGCCCAGGGCGAAACCGCATACAACCGCAATTGCAGCGTCTGCCATGGCCCCTTTGCGGTTTCCATCCGCCTCGACACCTATCCCGACCTGCGCATGAGTCCCTTGCTTGGCGACGCCGGGGCCTGGCATGCCGTGGTCATGGAAGGGGAGCTGGCCGACGCCGGCATGGCGTCCTGGGAGGGGATCATCGATGACTCCGACGCCGAAGCGATCCGGGCCTATGTGATTACCATGGCCAGCTTGGGGCAATAAGCGCACGAGGCGCAATAACAATCGGCATAGCAACGGCAGCAGGGCGCATGGAGACTTATCAGCCGAACGCGCTATCGATCCTGCCGCCACTGCTGGCGATCCTGCTGGCCATCGCCACCCGGCAGGTGGTGATTTCCCTGGGTATCGGCATCTGGGCGGGATTCTGCCTGCTCCAGGGCATTGATCCGATTTCCGCGTTGCCCCTGGCCCTGGAGGGCCTCATCAACGTGTTTTCCGACCCCGGCGATACCCGGGTGCTGGTATTCACCCTGATTATCGGCGGCCTGATTGCCACCATCGAGCAGACCGGCGGCGTGCGCGGCTTCATCCGCCTGCTGGAGCAAAGCGCCTGGGTCAACAACGGCTGGCGCGCGAAATGGCTGGCCTGGTTCACCGGCATCGTGGTCTTTGTGGAATCCAATATCACCCTGCTGGTGGCCGGGGCGATTTCCCGACCGCTATTCGACCATTACCGGATTTCCCGGGAAAAACTCGCCTACATCATCGACTCGACCTCGGCGCCGGTGTGTATTCTGATTCCTCTCAACGCATGGGGCGCCATCGTGCTCGGCCTGCTTGCCTCGACCTCGGTGGATGAACCCATCGGCGTCTTTCTCACGGCGATTCCACTCAATTTCTATCCGATTCTCGCCATCCTGTTCAGCGCCTTCGTCATCTGGCGCAATCTTGATCTCGGCCCCATGGCCCGGGCCGAGCGGCGCACCGCTTCCGGCGAATTGCTGTGGCCCAACGCCACCCCCATGGTGGACCCGTCGATTCTTTCCAGCGGGGAAGCGGCGGGGGAGGGCGACCGGGCCCGCTACATGATCGCTCCGATTACCGTCATGGTGCTGAGCATGCCGGCCGCACTGTGGATTACCGGCGACGGCGACATGCTGGCCGGGTCGGGTTCGACTTCGGTGCTTTGGGCGGTATTGCTGGCGCTGGCCTGCTGCTGGCTGCTCGTGCTCCTCGACCGGCGCAGCCATGTGGATGAACTGATGCGCACCTTTCTGCGCGGCGCCGGCGGGCTCCTGCCGGTGGCGGTGATTCTGCTGTTCGCCCTGGCCCTGGGCGATGTGGCCAATGTACTGGGCACGGGAACCTATGTCGCCGGGCTTGCCGGAGACGCCCTGCCGCTGGGCCTGCTGCTGCCGCTGCTCTTCATCCTGTCGGCCTTTACGGCCTTTTCCATCGGTTCGAGTTTCGGCACCTTCGCCATCATGGTGCCCATCGCCGTGCAGACCGCTCTCGCCCTTGGCGTCAATCCCGGATTCTTTCTCGCGGCGGTGCTGTCGGGCTCGGTTTTCGGCGATCATGCCTCACCCATCAGCGACACCACCGTGGTGGCCTCCATGGCCTCGGCCACCGACCACATCGATCACGTCAGAACCCAGTTGCCTTACGCGCTGTGCTGCGCCGCCCTCGCCGCCCTCCTGTTCTTCCTGTTCGGCCTGCTTGCGCTGTAATACCACCCGTCATCCCGCGCCTCGTGCTTCTGTCATCCCGCGCTTCCTGCTTCTGTCATACTGCGCCTCCTGCTTCTGTCATACTGCGCGAAGTCGCAGTATCTCAGGCAGTGGCCTCCCCATGAGATTCTGCGACTTCGCTTCGCTCCGCGCAGAATGACGGGGAACGTGGCTCCCCATGAGAGGATTCTGCGACTCTGCGCAGAATGACGGGGAACGGGGACTCTCAGCGCCGGGCCTTGTCAAGAATCGACTTGATGGTGAAGGCGCAGGCCATGTAGACCAGCGCCAGCATGGCCCAGGCGAAAATCTGCAACTGCCAGTTCGCGCCATCGCCGGGATTCGCAGCCGCCCGGGCAATCATCCACACCAGCCACAGCAAGCCGAACAGCAAGGGAGCCAGCGCCGCCCTGCGCCATGGCCCGCGCCAGGCGCGGTACGCCGCCCAGGGCAGCCAGGCGCCCGCCGCCGCCACAGCCAGCGCCAGCAGCGAGACCCCGAACCCCGCCGCATCAGCCATTGGGGGCCACATGAGGTTTCGACGGAACTCCGGACAACGGAACTTATGGGACAGCACACTAGCCATGGGTGCGTTATCATGCGCGGCTGCGCGGTCCCCCCTTATAGCCATGTCCATCCAATCTGTCCACAAGGATTACCGCAATCTCGTTGAGTTGAATTATCAGCTCTACAATGGCCTGTTTCTCACCCTGCCACTCGACGCCGTGCAGCAAACCGGCGTGCTGCTGCCCCTGCTTGAAGAAGCCTGCCGGGAGGGGCTCGAATCCGGCGCCAATCCGCGGCAGATACTCGACGATTTTTTCGCCAGCCACCGCCCGGATTTTGACGAAGACGCCAAGCTTGCCTTTCTGTTCAAGGTGATCCAGTACGTCGAGCGCCAGATCGTGCTCGTGGACGCCCTGGAAGACGCCGCCTTCGAAAAAATCCACGAAACCGCGGCGGGCAATGAATTGCAGCGCCTCGGCGGCGGGTCCGGCGGTGAAGGCTCGCAGCGCGAACTGCGCGCCCTGCTCGAACGTTTCCGCGCCCGGGTGACGCTCACAGCCCACCCCACCCAGTTCTACCCCGGCAAGGTGCTCGCCATCATTACCGACCTCACCGAGGCGATTCGCGGGCAGGACATCGCCCGGGCCCGCAATCTGCTGCAGCAGCTCGGCAATACGCCTTTCTTCAACAAGGAAAAACCCTCGCCACTCGATGAGGCGGTCAATCTCGGCTGGTATCTCGGCAATATCTTCTATTCCGCCATCGCCCGAATCCACAGCCGCCTCGGAGAGCAGTTCAACGGCAGCTACCGGCCCAATCCGCAACTGCTCAGCGTCGGCTTCTGGCCCGGCGGCGATCGTGACGGAAATCCACGAGTGACTCCCGCGATCACCGCCAAAGTTGCCGGAAAACTGCGCAATCTCATCCTCAGCCGCTATCACCGGGATGTGCGCAGGCTGAAGCGCAGGCTCAGCTATGCCGAAGTTCACGAAAGACTGGAAGACATTGAACTCCGCCTGCACCGCGAGCTGGTGAATGAACTCGAGCAAGCCTTTGCCTCGCCGGCGGAGTTGATCGCCGAACTCGAGCAGATCAGGGAAATGGTCACCAGCCGTTACCAGTCGCTCTATCTCGATCAGCTCGATTCTTTCCTGCTCAAGGTCCGCACTTTCGGTTTTCATTTCGCCAGCCTCGATATCCGCCAGGATTCCCGGGTGCTCGGCGCGAGCCTGACAGAGGCGATCCGGCGGAATCCCGACAAGTTTCCCGCGGACTTCAGCCAGTTGGAGGAACCGAAGAAGATCGATTTCCTGCTGGGCCTGGACCGGAATCTCGACGGGTCCGGCGCCACGGACCCGCTGTTCGCCGACACCATGGAATCCCTGGCCCTGATGCGGGACATTCAGGCCCGCAACGGCGAACTTGCCTGCCACCGCTACATCATCAGCAATTGCCGCGGCCCGCTTGATGTGGCCGTCCTGCTCGCCTTGCTGCGGGGCGCGGGCTGGCGGCGCCCCAGCGTGGATATCGTGCCCCTGTTCGAGACGATTGCCGATCTGGAACAGGCCGGCGAGTTCATGGGGCGACTCTACGACGACCCGCGCTACCGCGAGCACCTGGAACGGCGGGACTGCCGCCAGACCGTCATGCTCGGCTTTTCCGACGGCACCAAGGACGGCGGCTATGTCACCGCCAACTGGTCGATTTACAAGTCCAAGGAGGACATCACCCGGGTCTCCCGGAAAGCCGGCGTGGAAGTAAGCTTTTTCGACGGTCGGGGCGGGCCGCCGGGAAGAGGCGGCGGCAATACCTACCAGTTCTACGCCGCCCTCGGCAAGACCATAGAAAGCAACCAGATCCAGCTCACCGTCCAGGGCCAGACCATCAGCTCCCATTACGGCACCCGACAGTCCGCCGAGCACAATCTGCGGCAATTGCTCGCCGCCGGGCTCGAAAACAATCTGCTGGAGCTGCCCGAGCGGGAAATCGAACCCGGGCAGCGGGAACTGCTCGAACAGCTATCGGCCATCAGCCTGCAACACTACCAGCGCTTCAAGTCGCATCCGGAATTCCTGCCCTATCTGGAACAGATGAGCACCATGGGTTACTACAGCCAGTCGAACATCGCCAGCCGGCCAGCGCGCCGGGGCGGGGGAGGCGGCACGGATTTCGAGGATGTGCGGGCGATTCCCTTCGTCGGCGCCTGGGGGCAACTCGGCCAGAACGTGCCGGGTTTCTATGGCCTCGGCACTGCATTGCGGCAGGTCGCCGACGCCGGCAAACTGCGGGAACTGAAGGAACTCCACCAGCGCAACCGCTTCTTCCGCACCTTGGTGGGCAACAGCATGCAAAGCATGAGCAAGGCCAATTTCGCGCTCACCGCCCACTTGGCCGAACACCCCCGTTTTGGCGCATTCTGGCGCCTGATCCACGACGAATTCCGGCTCAGCCGGGAAATGGTGCTGCAAATCTCCGGCCAGAAAACCCTGCTCGAAGACAACCCCGCCAGCCGCCTCAGCATCGAACTGCGCCAGCGCATCGTGCTGCCGCTGCTCGTCATCCAGCAATTCGCCTTCATGCAGGTCAACCGCGAAGAACTCCGGGAAGCCGACCGCTCCCGCTACGAAAAAATGATCATCCGCTGCATGTTCGGCAACATCAACGCCTCCCGCAATTCGGCTTGAATGGCTTCCGCGTCGTTCTTCACTGACGGCTACTCCCTCCTTCCGCTCTTCTTCTTTTGTCCGGCAAATTCATGGCGAACCTTGGAAAGGTGACTACACTTTTGCCGGGGCCGGGGTATTCCGGCTGAATCTTCGGTAAGGCTTCTACTCCTTTGGAGGGGTTGACGAGCCCATTAAACGTAGTAACTTTAAAAATGCAAATTGAATTTGACCGGGAAAAGCGCAGCACGACGCTGAAAGTGCGGGGATTGGACATGGCGCGGGCGACGGAAGTGTTTGCCGGCCCGACCATGACGGTAGAGGATGGCCGACGCAACTACGGCGAAGTGCGATACATCACCATTGGGTACCTCGAAGCGTCAATGGTAGTGCTGGTATGGACGCATCGAAACAACAGGCTTCGAGTCATCAGCATGGGAAAGGCCAATGAACGAGAAAGAAGACTCTATGGACCCAGGCTTTGATCCGGATACGGCGCCGGATCTTTCCCGGGGCGTCTGGCCCGGGAAGTTCGCGAAATCGCCGGTACGTCGTGGTCGACCGCCTCTGGAAAAGCCGAAAAAATCGACCACGATCCGCCTTTCGCAGGAAGTGATCGACTACTTCAAGGCCGATGGTCCGGGATGGCAGACCCGCATCGACGCAGCGCTGCTTGACTGGATTCGGCTGAACCGCCTCGATGCGACAGCCGGGAGTTCCTGAGCGCCTTTCAAAACTTCGTGGTGGGGAACCAGATGTCCACGTAGTTGCCGAGTTCTTCCAGGGTGGCGTCGATTTCCGGATCGGATTCGCCCCGGGCGAGGAGGGCCTGCTGCGCGCCCCAGAGCGACCAGACGTTGTTGGGATGTTCGCTCAGGTCCTGGCGGTATTCCGCCAGGGCGCTGTCGTGGGCGCCCATTTCCAGGTATAGCGCGCCGAGCCAGTGGCGCGGGGAGAAGGGCAGGGGTTCGGGCTCGTCGTAGTTGAGGTCGTTGTAATAGGCGATGGCTTCCTGGAAAGCGCCGAGGGCGGCTTCGCGGTTGCCTTCGCTCCAGTGAATCTCGCCTTCGAGAATACCCGCCATGGCGCCAATGATGTCGGCGCCGTCGTGGAAGCGGAAGCGCGCCGTGGTGGTGGCGGCTCGTTCCTTCAATTCTTCCGTGGTTTGCCGGGCGCGGTCGGCGTCGCCGAGCTTGAGTGCGGCGTAGCCCTGGGCGAAATCGTACATGGCGCGATTGACTTCACCCGCCGGCGCTTCGGTGACCGCGGGGATTTCCTCGAAGCGGCCGAAACGCACCAGCGCCAGGCTCAGCATGGCGGTATTGCCGTTGAGCCCCGCCAGATCCCGGGCCGCTTTCAGGGAAGCGGCGCTTTCCCCGCCCATGGCGCCAGCGTAGTAGAGCATGGTCAGATTGTGGGTGGCGTAGGTGGAAATGCCGCGGCCATAGGCGGCCTTCTGGTCGGAATGCCAGGCCCTGGTGTTGGCGCGCACCGCCTCATGCCAGAGCCCCATCTCGTTCCAGGTATGGCTCGGCATGTGGTTGATGTGGCTGGAGCCGGGGATGGTGTCGCCCAGATAGCGCGCGCAGGGGGCGGCGAGTTCCGGGGTGGGCGTCGATTCCGACGCGTGCACGAGCAGATGGCAGGCGCCGGGATGGGCGATGTCGCGTTCCAGCACCGAAAGCAGCACATTGTGCAGGTGGACGGTATTGGGGTTTTCCAGGGATCGATAGCCGCGCCGCTCCTCAAGCAGGAACAGGGCATCGCCGTAGAGGGTCACGATTTCGAGATCGTCCGGGTACTTTTCCGCCAGTTCCGCCATGGCGTCGCGGTACAACTCATCCTGCGCCCTGCGGGTTTCCGGATCGTAATCCTCCACGTAGCGCACCTGGACCGCCCGGATCAGGTCGGCTTCCTTCGGGCTGGCCCCGTCGATCAATTTCATGGCCTTGCGCGCCGCCGCCAGCGCCCTGGGTGATTCCGCCGTGGTCATGGCGCCGTTAAGATAGGAACCCCAGGACCAGGCCTCGCCCCAGTAGCAGATGGCGCAGTCCGGGTCCGCCTGCCAGGAGGCGCGGAAGGAACGCGTGGCCTCCACCTTGGCGAAGCCGTACATGAGCTGAAAGCCCTGGTTGAAGTATTGTTGCGCGAGTTCGCTGTCGCTGGAAATCGGATAGTGGAAGTCGCCCATGGCTTCTTCCAGCAAGGGCATGGGTTCGCTGTACACCGCCGGATACTCCACTTCCTGGGCGTTCGCCGCGGGCGGAAATGCCAGACCCGGGGTCAGGCCGAGGAGGAACAAGAATTTTTTCATGCCGTTACCTGCATCGTTCGGTGAATATCGACTTGAACGCCATCGCCGATTTTCGTTTCGTCACCTTCGATTTGCAAGCTGCAGTAGCCCGTCATTCCAGCAATTCTCATTATGGCACTCCAACCTTCATGTCATTCTGCGCGGAGCGAAGCATCCCCTCCGTCATTCTGCGCGAAGCGAAGCACCCCCTTCCGTCATTCTGCGCGGAGCGAAGCGTAGTCGCAGAATCTCAGGCAGTGGCCTCTCAGGGAGATTTTGCGACTACGCGCAGAATGACAGGAAGAAGATTCCCGCAGTTGCGGAATCTCCGGTTGCTCCTACGGCGCAGGCTCCCAGGTCACGGCATGCTGAACGAGACCGGGGCGGCGGGGCCAAGCGGGAGGCCCGAATACACCCAGACGATGGTGAGCAGCAGCCCCGCCAGCAGCAGGAACACCGAATAGGGCAGCATGGTCGCCACCAGGCTGCCGAGGCCGAAATCCTTCTGCCAGCGCTGGGCGAATACCAGCACCAGGGGGAAGTAGGGCATCAGCGGGGTGATGATGTTGGTCGCGCTGTCGCCGACGCGATAGGCGGCGGTGCTCATCTCCGGCGAAATCCCCACCAGCATCAGCATGGGCACGAGCACCGGGGCGAGCAGGGCCCATTTGGCGCTTGCCGAGCCGATGAACAGGTTGAGCAGGGCACCGAAGACGATGATGGACGCCATCAGCAGGGTGTCGGGCAGATTCGAGCTTTCCAGCACGGCGGCGCCGTGGATGGCGAAGATCAGGCCGAGATTGGACCAGTTGAACATCGCCACGAAATGCGCCGCGGCAAAGGAGAGCACCAGGTAATAGGCCATGTCCCCCATGGCGCCCTGCATCATCCTTACCAGGTCGCGGTGGTTGTTCACGGTGCCGGCGGCGCTGCCGTAGGCCCAGCCCGCCGCCAGAAAGATGACGAAAAAGCCCGCCACCAGGGATTGAAACAAGGGATTGAGGCGCGCTTCCGGGGGCGCCGATTCGTCGATCAATGGCGTGCCGGGGCCGATGCAGAGAAAAATCCACAGTGCCACAACACCCAGAATCGCCCAGCCGGCGCGTTTCAGCCCCGCCTTTTCCGCATCGCTGACGGCGGTGCCCGGATCCTTGACGATGCCCGCGCTGCCGCTTTCCGCCGGCCCATCGCCAAGCGGCGCCAGCCGGGGCTCGATGACCCGGTCGGTGATATACCAGATCACCGGCAGAAAGACGAAGGTCATGGCGACGATGAACCAGGCGTTGCCGGCGATGTTGGCGTCCCAGGCGGGCAGTATGGTTTCCGCGGCGGCTTCGGTAATGCCGAACAGCAGGGCGTCGAGTTGCCCGGGCAGCAGATTGGCGGAAAAGCCCCCGGAAACCCCGGCAAAGGCAGCGGCGATGCCGGCCACGGGATGCCTGCCCGCGGCGGCGAAAATCACCCCGGCCAGGGGAATCAGCACCACATAGGCCGCATCCGCGGCGAGATTGCCGAGCATTCCCACCAGGGCCACCGCCGGCGTCAGCAACAGCCGCGGCACATTGCTTACCGCCGCGCTCATGGCGGTGCCGAGCAGGCCCGAGCGTTCCGCCACGCCGGCGCCAAGCATGACCACCAGCACATAGCCCAGGGGATGGAAGCTGGTGAAGGTGGCGGGCATTTCCACCAGCAGGCGGCGGATATTGTCCGCCGACAACAGGCTTTCGGCGCGAATCACCAGGGCATTGCCCGTGGCGTCCACCTGGGTGGGATGCAGGGCGGAGCTGCCCAGGGCGGCGGCGATGACGCTGAGAACGATGACCCCGAGGATGCAGTACAGGAAAATCACCACCGGGTCGGGCAGGCGGTTGCCGCCGCGTTCAATCCAGCCCAGAATGCCGCCGGTGCCGTTGCTTGTGGAAATCGGTTCAGCGCTCATCTTGCATACTCCCCGGTTTTACCCGCAACCTTAACGCAGCAGGCGGAAAAATTCCCGCAGGTCATTCAGATACAGCTCGGGCTGCTCCAGGGCGGCGAAGTGGCCGCCCCGGGGCATCACCGTCCAGTGCCGCAGGTCATAGCCCGCTTCCACCCAGGCCCTGGGCGCGAGATAGATCTCGGCGGGGAAAATCGACACCCCGGTGGGCACGTCGATATAGCCGACGGGTTTCTCCGCCGGGGTATTGCGGTTTTCATAGTAGATTCGCGTGGACGAGGTAATCGTGCCGGTAAACCAGTAGATGGAGATATTGGTCAACAGGTCGTCCATGGAGAAGTTCTCGTTCAGATCGCCTTCCGGCCCCTGGGGCAGGTCGCTCCAGCCGTGGAATTTCTCCACAATCCACGCCGCGGCGCCCGCCGGGGAGTCATTGAGGCCGTAGCCCAGGGTCTGGGGCTTGGTGCCCTGGATCTGCTGATAGCCGGTTTCGTTCCGCATGTACGCCGCCCTGGCGCTGGTGAGGGCGAGTTCTTCCGGCGCGGCCCGGTTGCGCAGCGCCTCGTCTTCCGGCGGCGGCGCGATGATCATGTTGGAATGCAGGCCGATCAGGCGTTCGGGATAGTGGTTGGCCAGATGCCGGTTGATGATGGCGCCCCAGTCGCCGCCGGCCAGGGCGTAACTGTCGTAGCCCAGGCGCGCCATCAGCGCGGCCAGTATGTGGGCGATTCGTTCCGGATTGTAGCCCCGCTCTGCGGGAATCCCGGAAAAGCCGAAGCCCGGCAGGGAAGGCGCAACGAGGTGGAAAGCGTCCGCGCCGGAGTCGCCCCCGTGTGAAGCCGGGTCGGTGAGCGCCGGAATGATACCGAGAAACTCGCTGATGGAGCCGGGCCAGCCATGGACGAGCAGCAGCGGCATGGCCTCGGGATTCGCCGCGCGCTGGTGGATGAAATGCAGGTCAACCCCGTCGATTTCGGTGCGGAACTGGTCGAATTCATTGATGCGCGCCTCTTGGGCGCGCCAGTCGAATTCATTGGCCCAGTAGTCCAGCAGCTCTTCCAGGTAGGCGCGCTCGGTGCCGTATTCCCAGGAGGTGCCGGGAATCTGGTCCGGCAGGCGGGTATTGGCAAGGCGGCCGCGCAGGTCTTCCAGCGCCGCCTCGGGGATTTCCACGCGAAAGGGAGTGATCGGCATGTCATTCTCCGCCGGCAGCGCCTTGCCGGATAACAGAACAAACAGGGCCAGCAAGGGCGGGGCGGCTCTCAAAAAAATTCTCATGCTGCGGTCTCCAGTTCAGCGAGGGCAGATTGGATGATCGCCAGGGCTTCGTCAATTTCTTCCCGGCCCACATTCAGCGGCGGCAGCAGGCGGATGCTGTTGTTGCCTCCCTTCACCGCAAGCAGCCCCTTCTCCCGCAAGGCCGACAGGAAAGCTCCGGCATCGGCATGCGGAAAAACGCCGATCATCAGCCCGAGCCCGGAGATTTCCCGGATGAGGCCGGGGTTTGTCCTGGCAAGTTCTTCCAGGGCGCCGCGAAAATATTCGCCCTGTTCGCGCACCCGGTCAAGAAAGCCGGGCTGGGCGATCTCGTCCACCACGGCATTGGCCACGGACATGGCCAGGGGATTGCCGCCGAAAGTGCTGCCATGGCTGCCGGCCACCATGCAGCTCGCGACTTCTTCCCGGGCGAGACAGGCGGCCACGGGAAAACCGCCGCCGAGCCCCTTGGCCGAGGCGAGCAGGTCGGGCTCGACGCCGAGTTGCTGATGGGCGTAAAAACCGCCGCAGCGACCCACCCCGCACTGCACTTCGTCGAACAGCAGCAGAATGCCATGCTCGTCGCAGATGGCGCGCACTTCGCCAAGCCATGCGGGGTCCGCGGGACGAATGCCGCCTTCCCCCTGCACCGGCTCAAGCACAACCCCGGCGGTGGCGCCATCAATCGCCTGCGCCAGCGCCCCCGCGTCGCCAAAAGGCGTCTGGTCAAAGCCGCTGTCGCCGGCAAGAAAACCTTCGCAATGGGCGGGGTTGCCCGCCGCGGCAATCGTCGCCAGGGTGCGGCCATGGAAGGAATCGCTGAATGCGATAATGCGCTTGCGCCGGGTATCGCCCCGGGCATGATGGTAGCGGCGCATCATCTTGAAGCCGCATTCCATGGCCTCGGCCCCGGAATTGCAAAAAAAGGCCCGGTCGGCAAAACAAAGCCCGGTGAGCTTTTCCGCCAGCTCTTCACCCGCCGGAATGCGAAACAGGTTGGAAGTATGCCAGAGCGAGCCGGCCTGTTCGGTCAGCGCCTCCACCAGCCGCGGATGGCAATGCCCCAGACTGTTGACCGCAATCCCCATGGCGAAATCCAGGTACCTGCGCCCGTCTTCGCACCAGACATGACTCCCCGAGCCACGAGAAAGTGCAAGGTCGCGCACCCCATAGTTTTCAAGTAAAGCCGTGGTCATGCCGGGATTTTACCCCCATGTATTCTCTGAAAAACTCCATCCGTGGAGTTTTTCATTATCGCAAAACAAAAGCGTGGTTTTGTTTTGCTCCCGAATTCAATGGCTTACGCCATCGAATTCGGCGGCACTTCCATGTGCCGCAGGGAAGCTCTGACT
>JAJDVS010000103.1 GCA_022825945.1 Pseudomonadales bacterium | reverse complement strand
TTGCGGCGCGTTATTGTCGACGAAGGCCTGTTGCAGCGGCGTCAATTCGCCGTTCCGCGCCAGTCCTTCCACCGTGCGAATCTCGGCGCCGTCGGCCCAGACCGCGAGCTGACTGCAGGAATACACCGGCGCGCCGTTCATTAGCACCGTACAGGCGCCGCATTCACTGCGGTCGCAGCCGATCTTGGTGCCGGTCAGGCCGATGCCGTCGCGCAGCAGTTCCGCCAGGGTCCAGCGGTCTTCCACATCGATTTCATGCCGGACGCCGTTGACGCTGACCGAAATCGCGGTGCTCGGCGCGGCCGCATCGGTGGATTGCGCCATTGCCGGCGTAGCGAAAGAGACGACGGTGGAAGCCGCCACGGTGGCGCCGGTGGTTTCGAGAAACTCGCGGCGCGACGGCGACTCGGGCGCATCAGGCGCGACCGCCTGCTTTTCCGCCTCCGGGTCGAACGAATCGGAATTCATAAGCGTGCTCCTCAGGGCTGGGAACATCTTGTAGGGTAATCCGACTATATGCGGAAGTCGCGGCGCGGCGCAACATTTGCGGAATCTTTGCGGAACCCTGCCGTTTCAGACTCGACAAATCATCGGATAGAAATTCTCCATATCACCGGATAAAAAATAGACAAATATCGGGTTGATTTTTCGACAAATCACGGGTTAATATCTCGACAAATCACCGGATTCGAGGTCGGATCGCGACCATGGAATATCTTCCCCGAATCGTCGAAGCGGAACTTTCCCTGTTGCTTGAAGCAACCGGAGCGGTGCTCATTGAAGGCCCGAAAGCCTGCGGAAAGACCGAAACGGCGCTGCGCGCTGCGGCAAGCGAGGTATGTCTCGACCGTGACGAAAACGCAAAACAGATGGCCGACCTGGATGCCGCAACAGTGCTCGCCGGTGAAACGCCACGCCTGATTGACGAATGGCAGGTCGCCCCGAGAATCTGGAATCATGTGCGGCATGAAGTTGACCGGAGACGCGATCCGGGCCAGTTCATCCTCACCGGCTCCGCGAAACCCGCAGACGACCATACCCGGCACTCCGGAGCGGGCCGTTTTTCCCGGCTGCGAATGCGACCCTGTTCCCTGAGCGAGACGGGGCACTCCTTGAGCCGGATTTCTCTCGCCAAACTACTGCGCGGCGAGACACAAAGCGCAACCCCAAAAGAAATGACGATGGCCTCACTCGCCGAAATCGTCTGCGCCGGCGGCTGGCCCGCGAACTTCGGCAAACCCCTGGCCGCGGCGATCCGCGCCAATCGCGGCTATATCAGGGAAATCTGTCACGTCGATATCTCGCAGGCGAGCGGAAAGTCACACGATCCGGCCAGAGTGGAGCGAATGCTGCGGTCACTGGCAAGAAATGTGGCGACTCCCGTGGCCACCAGCAAACTGGCGGCCGATGTGGACGGCGCGAACGGCAGGAAGTTGAATCCGGAAACGGCCGCGGAATATCTGGAGGCGCTCACCCGGCTGATGATCGTGGAAGACCAGCCGGCCTGGTCGCCGAATTTGCGCTCGCGCACCCGGCTGCGCACGGCGGCGGTGCGTCATTTCGCGGACCCTTCCCTTGCCGCGGCCGCATTGGGAATCACGCCGAATCGCCTCCTGGAAGACCTCGCCTTCTTCGGTTTCCTGTTCGAGTCGCTGGTGATCCGCGACCTGCGGGTGTACGCCCAGGCTGGCGACGCCAGGGTATTTCACTACCGGGAAAAAGACGGACTCGAGGTCGACGCCATCGTGGAAACCGCGGACGGGCGTTGGGCCGCGTTCGAAATCAAACTGGGAGGACGCTGGATCGACGAAGGAAAGAAAAACCTGCTCCGGCTCGCCAACCGCCTATCCGAAACCGAGCACGGCAAACCCGCCGCCCTCGCGGTCATCGTTCCCAGCGGCTACGGTCACTGCAAACCCGGCGACGTGGGCATCGTCCCGGTCAACGCGCTGGGTCCATGAACAACCTCTCGCGGCGAAGGCGAAATGCTCGCCCGACAAACTTCCGGGAGTATCGCCGTCTGCGGGTGCCGGGGACAGAACCGCGCAATCAAGTTTCGGCGTACCTGTAGTGGAGTGAAAATCGATGCGGGAAACCGGGGTGTAAGATCGACACCGCTAAAATGGCGCAAGCCAAGCGTATCATGAGTGCCATGGTTAACAATATTGCGATAATCGGCTGTTCGGGAGCGATTGGTCATTCTTTCGCCAATCATTTATCCACGCTGTATCCGGGCGCAAGCCTCCATGCGTTCTCGCGTTGGATGCCGGAAAATCCTGTATCCGATGTGAGTTACCACAAGATAAATTATGCGGACGAAGCTTCCATCGCGGAGTCAGCATCAATCGCATCGAAAGAAAATTTTCTCGACTTGATCATCGTATCCACGGGTATCTTGCATGAGGGAGATCTTATGCCCGAGAAATCGCTGGGGGATTTGTCCGCCGAAAAATTCAGGCGTGTTTTCGAGGCCAACACAATCACTCCCGCGTTGCTCGCCAAGCACTTCCTTCCCAAATTGAACAGCGCAAGGCGATCCATATTCGCGGCATTGTCAGCGCGGGTGGGCAGCATATCCGACAATCGACTCGGCGGCTGGTACGCCTATCGCTGCTCCAAAGCGGCGCTGAATATGCTGATAAAAAATGCCGCGATTGAAATCGGCAGGCGGAACAGGCAGGCCGTGATCGTGGGCCTTCATCCGGGAACGGTCGATAGTGAACTTTCGAGGCCTTTTCAGCGAAACGTGCCCGATGGAAAACTGTTCACACCTGAATACTCAACCCGAAAAATGCTGGATGTGTTGGAAAATCTCACTCCGGGACAAAGCGGCAAATGCTTCGCCTGGGATGGAAAGGAGGTTGAAGCTTGAGGGCGGGCGGCGGATTGCCCGGCCTGCGCGGCGTTGCAATTTTTCGCCCCCGGCTTCCTCCCCGTGAATTTCCCTTGATTTCTCGCGGGGAGACTCATGTCAGACTCTCTGAAGCGTCGCGGCAAGACCTATTCAGCCGCTCACGAGATTTCGCGGGTCACGGCCGAATTTCTGCGGCGTGTAAAACGGAAAGGCGATGATCAAGCCAGGCCAGATTGAGTCAATTACACGCTCGCGAACTAGCCGCTTCCCTTGCCAGGTATAAGTCGCTCATGTGGGTATTCCCGAAAGTTCTCGAAAGTTCGGTGTCACTTGCTGGACGCGCACTTGCGTCATGAGGCGGATTACGGCGTATTGCCCATCTTGTCGAGTTTTGCCAGAGCCCTGGTGGGAGTAACGATTTCGATATGGTTCACATGCCCCAGAGCAAGCACGTCCGTCTTGTCTCCGGACACGATCAAGTCCGCCTCGCCGGCTATTGCGGTTGCCAGTATTGGATTATCCGCCGGGTCAGGCGAAAGCTTGCACTCCGGCAGCTCATGTATCAATGATCCGATGGTCTCCAGGTTGTCAATCAGATCGCGAGCTTCTTCCGGCTTGATGTACGGCCTCAATTTTTCGCGCCCGAGAACTTCCCGCAGTTCTTCAATCTGATATCCGGAAGTCACAAGCGCCAGATCGCCGCGCTTGACCGCGGACAGCAATTGACCCGGAGGGCCCGAGCTCGAGATCAAGGCGCTGATCAGCACGTTGGTGTCAAGTACGACTCGCACGGGCTTCCATTACCGCTTCGTCGGCAAGGGCCTGGACCTCGTCCGGGGAAAGTTGCCGGTTTCTACGCCAGACGGATTCGAGCGTTTCCCAGAATATTGCCTGACGCACAGCACGGTCGACGAAACGCGACAGATCCCCCTTCCTGCCGCCGGTTCTGGCAAGGTAGCTCCTCACGGAGCGATCCGTATCATCGGAAATGACGAGATTCCAGCGTGTCATGTTGTCGCTCTCTATATATGTGTGTATATGTTTACACGCATAAGCATATTGTAAATGGGAAATCCCGCGGCGACAACATCAGATCCACTTCATGTGGAGAACAATTATGAGTCCAGAACTACGAAGCTCTTGGAAACCGAACTAATCGGGAGTAACATCCCGATTAGTTTAACCAATCAGGAATTACTTCCCGGTGAGTTACAGCAGAAACCTTGTCATCGACCTGCCGCCGGGACAGTCCGCCTTCCTTTGGGGCGCCAGACAAACCGGCAAGTCCACGCTGTTGCGCGAGCGGTTTCCGGACAGCTTCCACATCGACCTGCTCGACTCGGACCAAGCGCTCACCCTCAGCGCCAGACCCGCGCGGCTCGGTGAAACGCTCGCCCGGCAAAATTCCGAAACCCTGGCCCACCCGGTGATTATCGACGAGATCCAGAAAGTTCCCGGCCTGCTCGACGAGGTTCACCGCCTGATCGAAACCCGCGGCCTTTCATTCATCCTCTGCGGTTCCAGCGCGCGCCGCTTGAGACGCACCGGGGTCAACCTGCTCGGCGGCCGCGCCTGGCGCTTCGAACTGTTTCCCCTGAGCTGGAACGAGATACCCGATTTCGACCTGCTCCAGGCGCTTGACCGCGGGCTTTTGCCGTCGATCTACAGCCAGACTCGGTATCGCCGTTCGCTCGCAGCTTATGTTCGGGACTATCTCACCGAAGAAATCGTCAATGAGGCGGCCACCCGCAACGCCGCGGCGTTCGTGCGCTTTTTCGACGCCCTGCGATACTGTCACGGCGAGCTGCTGAACTACGCATCGATAGCCCGCGACTGCGGCGTCGATGCCAAGACGGTGAGAACCTATTTCGACATCCTGCAGGACACTCTGGTCGGCTATCGCATCCCCCCGTTTCACCGGCGCAAGGGCCGGCAAAGCATCTCGGCGACACCAAAGTTCTACCTGTTCGATGTCGGCGTCGCCAACCATGTTTGCCGACGCTCGCTGAAGAGCGCGGACGGCGCGGAATTCGGCCGCGCCTTCGAGCACTTCATCCTGCTCGAACTCATCGCCGCCCGCAGCTATCGCGAACAAGACCACGGCATCGAATTCTGGCGCACCAAGAGCGGGCTCGAAGTGGATTTCGTCCTTGGCGGCGGCGAAGTCGCCGTTGAAACCAAGGCGCGGGCAAGGCAGGGTGATTTACGCGCCATGCGGGCCTTCATGGAGGAATTCTCGCCCCGCGCCGCCTACATCGTCAGCGCCGAACAGGACCGCCGCCGCGTAGACGGCATCGACATCCTGCCATATGGCGATTTCCTGCGGTTGCTGCACGATGGGGAGGTGATTTGAGGTTGTCGCTCATTTTGGCGAAGGGGTGTGTTGAGGGGGCTTTCCCACTGGGGCAGCCTGTAGGGGTAGCAATATCGATGGTGGATGACTATACTTGACCTTGCGACGGTTGAGTCGCATACATGATCCTGTCTGGGTGCGGCCCAGGCACAAAACAAGGCGAGGAGTTTCGGCTCCTCGCCTTTCTTTTTAGAGAATTGAAATGGGGAAAAGGGTTTGCGTATTTGTGGACGGAGAGAATCTGCGCCATTCGATAGTGGATGCATTCGAGGGTCAGGGGCTGTTCGAAAGGCACGAGTATTTGCCGACAACGGCGAAATGGGCGGAGTTTTACGATTGGATCGTCAATGAAATCGTAGGGTCCAGCGGAAAAAGGCTTCGGACGTACTGGTATGTAATCGACGGCTTGGCTTTCTGGCCGTATGGGCTAAAAAATCTGAAGAAGCCGGGGAGTGAACCGAAGGCAAGACAGGTCTTGAGTAAAAACAGACGACTCAGGTCCGAATTGACCGGATTGACGGAACACCAGACAACGGAAAAAGTGCGGGAGACACTCGACGAACTCATCGAGGAGCAACGGGAGATGGCTTCGAGGTTCGAGGACTGGAAGCTTAGACAGGAAGGCATCGCGAAACGGCATCGTTCGATTGAATTCCGAAGGGCGGGAGTGATGGCTTATCAATTGTTCGATAAAAAGCTTGGCCGGGAAAAAGCCGTGGATGTGAAACTCGCTTGCGACATGCTGATGCTTCGCAAGATATACGATGTGGCGATTATCGTTTCGGGAGACCAAGATTACGTGCCAGCGGTGGAGATCGTCAAGGATTCCGGGAAGGAAGTTTTCAATGTTGCGTTCGAGATGATGAACGGAAAGTTGATTCCAGGCGGGGCCAGACAGTTGAATATCAAGACGGACGATTCTTTCGGAGTGCCATATAACGATCTGAAGCGACATATGGGTCTTTGAGCGGAGGCGCGCGGAATATGAATACTTCAAGAAATGGTGGTGGTTTGATGATTACTCCAGCGCGAATTTTTACTGTTCGATGCCCGGTAAAGACTCATGGCTGATCGGTTGTTCGCCAACTGGTGCGTTTATGCAATGCTTGAGTTGAAATCGTTCTCGATGTCGCCCTCGGCGTATCTCCATGTTCTCGCCGTTTCATGGTCAATTCGTCGTTCAATGCGGTCGAAAGGTTGATCAAAAATGGAGTCGAAAGCTCTACGCGCCTGCCCTCGCGCCTTTTCGCTATTCATGCCGGTCTTGGCCCAGCAAAAGAGCCAGCAAACACTTTGGGCCGGAACAAAATCGTCTCCGTTTTGATCCTTGCTCAATCGCCAGCGCGTTGATATTCCCTTTCTGCAAGTGGCGTGTTCAATAAGTTTGAGATGCCTGAGAGCTTCAGCCGACGATGTTTTCATCTTGATCATATTGGTCTCCCGCGCCAAGGCAGTCAGCCATTGGCAAACAAGCCACCTCCCTTGTGCGATGACCGGCCAACTATCAACGGACCGGGTTGCGCGGTCGCGAATGTCAAACGCAGGCGACCAGAAAGACCACCGCGAGGTCCCAAATTAACCTTTAGCACTTCAACTTTCTCGGGTGACGGCCAATCACGGCGCTGGAGTTCGGAAGCAACATCAATTCTTAGCGATTCTTCTTCATCAACGCGCCGAGGATGCCTTGTGACATCGTAATCGGTAACACTCTCCCAAATCCGCGCTGGAGCAAACAGTGGATCGTTGTCCAAATCGATAGTAGTCGGCCCGAGGGAGAGGCGCCCAGCAGTGCCTGCCCGTAGAGTGTCCATGCCTTCAAGGGCTCCCGCCATCTTTTCGTGATCTTTTTCGATTTCGCGCCAACTAATCCCAGACCGATGCAAATGCGTAGACGCCAAGTAGAGAACGCGCCGCCTTGGCAAGTCTGCTACCACTGCGACATGACGATGAGCATCGCCTTTTCGAGATGGAGTTCCTTCGACTTCATGACCACTCACATAAGTCGGCAATCGTTGACCACGGTTCAGACTGCTTTGCACTCGCGCCATCATCGCGCGCCGCGCTGCCTGCGCAACGGTAGCGGGTTGCGCGTTATCGGCAAGCCCGTTTTCTATATTGAAGACTTCGACACCGGTCATGGACTCGATCGGACGCATTAGCCCTAGCCCGAGATAGCGTCCGTCTCCTAATACAAGTGGGCCATTGACAGGCTCAGTGAATGTTACAGCAACATGCCAAAGTGCTTCCTTGGGGAATCGCGTGCCAGCAGCAAACGTCTTAGCGTGTCCACCGTGACGATCAAATGGCTCAGGCTGTACGCGAATATCAGCAGCGGGAGTTCGTATTCCCGCGTGGCGCAGCGCTTGCATAACCGCGCGAGCGGCCAAGGTTTGCCTGACAACATGTTCAGGTCCAACCATTCCGCTCTTCTTCCGATTGAACGGCAGCGCGGCGGGCGTTATCGTACGCCAAGTGCGGAAAACCAGCTGATTGTTGGCATCTACACCGTAATACTTCAACATCCCGTCTTCATTGGACCGGACAAGGTTCCACAAGATTTCTCCTGTTTCAGTGTCAATTTCGGAAAGACCTGAAAACGCCCAAGCCAAATCATCGGATCGCAAAGGACAATTCGACGGAATCTCAACCAGCACACGGCGAATCGCCCCATCGGCATGGAAATGACCAATGGAAAGCAAAGGCAGAATACGCACTCGGATAGCCTTGTCCGTTTCCGTCGCTCCGCGACCTATCAGTATGCAGTCAATCTTCCCAGCATCGTCGGGTAGCGCTTCTTTTAGTCGCCTGGATGCTTTATCCCGGAGAATCACGGCAAGTGCTGCTGTCTTGTTGGGTGGCCATGGTGCGAAGGATTCATCGTGTTTGGCCGTGCGGAGTTCGAACAGAAAACGCTTGGATGGAGTGTCGTAGGCAACCTTGACAAAGCGGGGTTTCGGAGGTTGCGAGAAAAGCTGCTGATCTTTCCTGCCTTGCCTAGTCCAAGTGAAACGGGATCCACTTGCGTCAAACCGTCTTTCCAAACTGGCCAACGATCCTTGTCCGGGACACAGCAGCATGACCTTGCCTGTTGTTGCCGCGCTCGGTCGATACAAAATGCCGCCATGACGTGCAAGCTGTGTTTCTGCTTCATCTGCGTCCAAGAGCTCCCCCCAACCCCAAGCCATATCGACCCCTCGCCCCAGTTGATACAGTCGGTTCGTGATCACGCAGATGGTTTGCGCATAACCCTCACAGGATGTGCCGCCACTGAATGTCCAGAAGAAAATCAGCGGTGCTTCTGAATCAAAAATATATGGACGGATGTTCTTGGGAGTTCGAATCTTACCGATTTGTTTCAGATCGCCATTAACCGCATCAAGATCGTTGTTCGGCACGAAATTATGGAAAGATTGACCCTGTCTGGCAACTGGCGCAGCAATAACCGGGGCGTCAAGCCTCTGCAGCCATTTCAGTGCTGCCTTGTCTTCATCAACCAGCTTGGCACCTCTAGCCGCACCCACGATCAGTGCCTGAAACAGTCGCGCAGGCGCAGGCGGCCACTCGCCGGCCCCATGATATCGCCCGTCGTGGAAACGGATTGAAACAACAAGTGCATGGCTCATGGTTCAGACCGCGCTTTCCTCGTCTTCGCTCTTCTTCGCGAGCAACTTCTTGGCCTCTTTTAAATCGAATTTGTAAGTTAATTTCTGGGGCCATCCCCTTTTAAAGGGTTTGACAGCCTCCGCTCCGTATTCAAGTAACAACCTTGGAGCCTCTTCCGATGAAAGGGATTCAACGGGTTGTATCTCACCTCGCCGAGGGATTGCGCTCCAACGATCATTATCGGCGTAACGAAGATGGCATCCTTCTCGGAGAAATAAATCGATTTCCGCTGTTGCAGCAATCAGCGTTAGAGCCAGAAGATAACGACGCACATCTTTCGTTTTCTCTTCGTCGGCGCCATGTATTGAGCGTAGGGCAACGAGATTGACGGTGACAACTCGCTCAATCGGTTCGCTTGTCAATACACCGCCGAGAACTCTCGCCTCCGGGTTGGGAGACCCGTCAATGTACTGGGAAATCCTAGTCTTTCGGAATGTCGCCGGAGCATCTGCAAAACCCTTCTCGGACAGTTTTATCTTCTTCGCTTTGGATTCCTTATCCAACTGCTCGCGTTGGTCCTCGTCGAGCACTTTCCAAACGGAGTTAAATTGCGCCGCCGTATGAAGCGGTTGAACGTTCCAGGCCCGTATAATTGAGCGCACCAAACGAGGATGTTTTTCTCCTGACTCACCTCGTGAGTCCCAGAATCCGAATACAAGGGAAGTGGGTGCCAACTGACACAGTCGTTGTGCATCGCCATGTTGCCTAAGAGCTCGGAAAGCCCTTGCCATTTCAGGCGCAAGTTCCGGGCAAGAATAAACAACAGCATCAGCGCTCCGATGAGCCAGATCCAGAAGTGAACGTCTCTCGACATGTTGCTCACCATCGTGTTCCTTATTCTGTAACTCGATTTCAATCTGTGGAACAAGTTCCGAAAAAGGCTTACGCTTGAAAATCGGCTCCATGCGATTAGCTTGGGAACCCACACTATCGATGAGAGCTACCTTCGTTCCATCAGAAAGCGTGTCGATGTTGTAGCCGATATCCGCATAGGTAGGCGGAAAAATGACACTGCCTTCGCCCTCGACAGACTGAAGTTTCTGTTTGAGACATAACGCTACGGGACCTCGAGCGTCGTCGGCCCAAGCATTGATGGTTTCAGGGGTAAGTGAATCAACCATAAGTTATTTCCTGTTCTGCGAAAGTAACAACTTTGTTCTTGCCCGACATATCCAGTTCGAAACGAAAACGTTTCATCGGCACTACGGAGACGCCTCCAATAAGAGCAACGCGGGCCAGAATAGGCTGGAGGCCTACGCCCCATATTGCGTAACGGACTTTGCGAATCTCGAATTCGTCAGGACGAGCATTTTCCAAACCCCAAGCCGCAAGGAGTTCAACAACTGGAGAAGCCTCGACTTGATGCTTTTGGTCATTTGGAGAGTAACCTGCATCAATACTTGTCCACGCTCCTCGCGGGTCGAAATTGAAACTGCCGCCCATAGGCGTAGTGATATCGAAAGGTCGTTCAATGAGATCGTCTTTCTGCTCTTCCCACAGCTGGGCAATGCCTCTTGTCTTTGAATCTCCAAACAGCATCTTAGTCGCAATGTCACGAGCAGAACGATTGCCAGCATAGAGCTTAAAACTATTCCGGCTAGAGCCATCGGCCCAATGCCCGAGTGTGACCGACTTCTCGTCGTCGAAAACCTGAATTGGCATCGCCATACTTTTTTCAGGAGAGACAGATGGGAACATTTCGGATTCCAGTCTTTCTAGGTCCGGGATCTTTATCGATTTTTCGGGGGATTGCCAATCTTTGGGAGCCAGAATTTTTACCCTCGCCCTAGCTAAAAACTCCAACACTGACACAACTGGGTTTTCGTCGCCGCCTGACCGTAAGAGGAAGCTAACCTGTGTCTCATCGCTCCAATCAAATCGACCTTCGGCTTCGCCGCATAACTCATCAGCGGCTTCAAGAAAGCCAAGACACGCAAAAACTTGACCGGGATTGGAGACATCCACGGGAATTGAAGATTCTGCCATCAAATGCCCTCCTTAGCGCGGCGGTCAGGTTGATTTCCTCTCTCGTCGTTGTCACGCGAGGCCTGCTGATCTGCGGCGCGCAGCAGTACCTCCCACCACGCCAAGGCCCAAGGCCCCCATCGACGTTGCAACCGCATAAAGCGCAGGGCAACATCTTGGCCACGTTCTTTCAAAATGGAGGGTGGCTCATCGCAGCCTCGTACGGAAATGACAGGACGCGCCCAGCCATGATGGGCTGCAATCAGATGCCGTACGAGTTCCTGAAGTTCGGACGACAAGGTCCTAAATTCGTTATCCTTCTCAACAAAGCGTAGCGAACCGAACTCATGACGATACCCTTCAAGCAGTTTGATATTCATCCCCTTGTTTGTCTTGGCGTAGATTCTCCCGTCACGTGGAGCCTTAGCAGATTGCTGCCAACGTCGATGGCGCTTGCCCTCATCGTGCAATCGCCCTGTTATGGCGAGCATATCGATACAAGTGTTCGGAAGTCCGAGAGCAGTCGCCAGGTTTCGTGCCTTATGTTCGGTCCAGGCGTGATGCTCGGCCAACTCTTGCAGATGCCCGACGGAACGGTCGTCCTCGGTTTCTGCATCGTGACGCCACTTCTCGACGATCAGAAAACGTTGCGCTTCTCCTTCGTCTGATTGCTTGGTAATGAAACGGTATCGCTCCCGCCAATCTCCATTCGATGCGTGACTTTTTTCTTCCGTAACAGAACGCACACGAAACGGAATGAGAGGTCTATCGTCTTCTGGAGGGAGCCATTCACGATCATCATCGACCATACGGGGCAAACTGTCAGCTTGCTTGTCAAGCAAACCGTTGTTGGAAAGGCCCCCAAGACAAGCATCCACGACCAGTATTCCCCCCATCAGACTTTCCTTCAAATTTTCCTTAGCCCTCTTCTGTTCCTTCGCATCTCCTTGGGTAAGATTGTATCCATTTACGGTGTCTCGCAAATCTCTTGACGGTGACAAAATGTACGCGATGATGTCCTTCTGCTCCGATGTCTCTGTGCTGTCAACCTGAGGATGGTTCCTTATAGCCTTCTCAATGCGTTTCGTGAGCCAGTCAACTACCCTGTAAGTCTCGGTTTCGAGCTTCTCGCTGACATGTGGCGGCGCGGCTTCAAAGAATGCTTCGATGTCTCCTTTCACCGCCTCTATCCCGTCTTTACGAACCGGCAAATACTTGCGCCAGATGATCGTGGTTTGCGGTCGTTGATTCTCCTCCCATCCACGTAACCACGGCTTGAGATCGTCCGGTCGTCCCGCGTGTCTACCCAGTGAGGTTAGCGACCACGCATCGACAAGGGCGCGGGTAAGACCGGGACGCAACGGTGTTGGGGTCATTGCCTCCTCAATCGCTTTTCGCAGTTCCAGACAGCTCTTTGCACGTTCTCTCAGTTCCAAGATCGCACCAAGGCTGGCATCCCGTTTACCGTTTGTACCCACATAACGCAAACTGTCCAACGGTTTACGGAGGCGAACCAAGCGTTCTTGCCATTGCTTTTCCCACTCTACGACCTTTTTTGGAGTATTGGGTCTTCTTGTGCGTGGCCCAGCAATGACCTTAATACGAGCATCCCCGTTGCCGCGTCGATTTACGCGGCCAAGGCGCTGCACCATCCGTTCCCACTCAACCAAGTCACAGACCATATGATCAGCATCAAGGTCGACTCCCACTTCACCAGCGGATGTGGCAATCAGAAATAGCGGGTGTTCGGGAGGCCCATCCGTATCGCCGAGAAAACCTGTATCGCGAAGCCATCTGGCCAAGTCTTCGCGCTCGTACACCCGGCGCGCGCCTACCAGTAACTCAGAATGATCGCCATGCTTATTCAATCGCTTATCGATATTGGCCTTTACCTTGACGGCATCCTCACGGCTGTTGCAATAAACAAGCACTCTCCTTGGACTTGAGCCCGACCCCAGACTCCATGCCCGCTCAGCCAACTCAGAAACGAGTTCCGTCGATTCGATAATAGTCAGTCGCTTGGGAGCCCGTAGCCGCTGACTGACTATTTCATTGTCGTAGTCTTCGGGCTGAAGCTGGAAAACGCTGCTGTTACTGGACGCACGATCTTCCCGTCCGGTCGCTGAAAGTGGCAGCATCCTGAATGGCGGGACCACCTTTCGGTCTGTTTTGGTTTGCGGCCCGAAAATATCACTGTTCGAGCCTCTCTCAATGTCCTTGAGCAGATTCCTGAAGGGCGGCACGAGATGTGCCTCATCCAGCATCATCAACGTGTCGCACCCCAATAGCCCAGCGGCGAACGGTCTCATTTTCCTCGATACGCCATAACCCTCGAACAACAGGCGGGAACCGATCATATCCACGGTGCCGACTATGATTGCCGCCGCACTTGGATCTTCCATCCACTCCCGATTGTCGATGTACCGGCCACGCAAGGTTGAGATGGGCAGCTTTCCATCATCGTCTAGACCCAGTCCATGACGCACCGGTTCGAGTAGCTGGCTTGAATGAAGTCGATTACGGATTTTTTCGGCGAAATTCGTGGCCTGGTCCACAACTGCGCGTCGGTCCACCACATAAACCAGACGACGTGGTAGCGATTGATGTCCGACCTGCTCCACAGAATCGTTTCGTGCCTGCTCCAACAATCCTTGTTTCGCACGCGCCAACAGCCATATCGCCATGACCGCTGTCTTGCCCAACCCGGTTGGTATATCAACCCCCGATGGCAAAGCACCCTTGGACAGATAGTGGTCGAACAACCGGCGCTGCCAAGGAAATGGAGGAAACCCGGTAAGCGCTACGAAAGCCTGGTCGAAGTCGAAGTTCGCGGTCATTCGCTGCTATCCTCGCTTACTACCTTCTCGATCAAAGCGGTCAATCAAGAGCACATCCTTCTCCTTGGTCTGTGCATCCGCCGATGGAGGTCGATATGCAGATACCGTGCGCACAATTTCGACAACCACTGATTCAATTTTGGTTACACTGATCTTGGTTGACTCGCATAGCTTCTTCATTTTGCGTACGCCTCTCAAAAATTTCTTGCATCACCACTTCTATAAAGTGCATTATGGATGCTGGATTCAGGAAGTCAAGCAGAAAAAGTCGCGACTTACGAACATTCGGAATTGCCCAATGCATGTAGTAGTCCACGATCACGAATTGGCCTCATTGAAGAATAGACGCGGTTAGGCAAGTGCTTTCGCTCCAACTACAGCCCGCTCCGAGGCCGCCGGCCTCGGCCTCATTGCAAAGGGTTGGTTGTGACTCGAATCAGAAGGACGTATGTCACCGAGAACCGCTCTGCTCTATGCGGTACCGCCATATCTCGACCAACGGACGCGGGTCGCGCTGGTCGTATGCCTGCAAGGCTTCGAAGTAGCTCCTAATTTCCTCCTTCGAAGCGGCAGCAGGGTCGATCACCGGCAGTTCCAATCGGTACAGCAGTTCGATGAGGAACAGGCGCGAGACACGACCGTTGAAATCGTCGAACGGATGGATGTGCAGCAACTGTCCTTCGGCGAATGTAAGGACGTTGATAACCTCGTCGCCGCGGGCGTCCGCGAGACTTGCCAATCTCGCATCAAGGTCTGCAACGTAGTTGTGCATCAGAACAGGAACCTGCTCGTACGGCGGCGCTTCATGCGAACCCACTTGAACATTCCGAAGACGCCAGCGTCCGGCTATCTCCGGGATAAGATCAGCGCAAATCCGCTTATGAAGTCGCAGTAGCAGTTCCCAGATAGGAACGTCCGTGAATTTTCTCTCCAGAATTTCGATCTCGGCATCTTCTACTCGCTCAGCCAACAAAGGGGCGAGTTCCTGATAGCTCAGGATGCCGACGGAGGTTTCAATATACCGAGTTGCCGAATGCGGCGGGCGAGTCGTTCCCGCAGCCATTCCTCGTCCACCGGCTCGCCCTCCATCGCCATGGAGTTGGCTACATGACGCGGAATCGCCTCCAGATGCCGGCGCCGGCGTTCCTCCATCGGCAGGCTGCGCCATTGTTCGATGGCCTTCGTTAGCTCGTTGTCCGACATGATCGTTCTCGGTTTCAGCAGCCAGCTTATCGGTAATCTTCTGTTTCGTCACGCCCCGGCCTGATCTCAAATCAAAATATGGCAATTCGATGGACGAAGCCTCAGCTTAACAATTAATTGGGCTACTGTAATGACCCAACCCATTTGGGACAATCCCCTAGGGCAAAATGTGACGTGGCAACGGAAAGGACATTCAAGACAGAAGATGTGGAGACTCTCGGCGCATGGCGGTTGGCGCAATTGCTGATCGAGATCACCGCCGACGACACTGCGGTCGAGAACCTGCTCCGGCTTGAGCTTGCCGGCGCAAAGGGTCCGGCTAAGGCGGCCCGGGAGGTCCAGAAACAAATGGCGGACATGTGCCGGTCAGGCTGGATTGTCGAGTGGGACGAAAGTCCAGCTTTTGCGGACGATTTGGATTCCCTGCGCAAAGCCATCGCCGAGTATGTCGCAAAGTCGGATGCCAGGGAGGCGCTCGGTCTGATGTGGAATTTCATGGAGCTTGCCGACTCCGTTTACGGGCGTTGCGACAATAGCGGCGGGGCAGTGGGCAATGTCTTTCAGGCCGCCTGTGAAGACTTCGGCGAAATTGCCCGCGAGGCCAAAACCAACCCGACTTAACGGTGTCGCAAGTTTCGTTCCCGGAGGTGTTCGCGGCACATGGAATAAAATAGTAATTTTTAATAATATTTCTGGAACAGCTTTCCGGCGGCGGCAGACGATGACTTTGAAGGACGCAATCCGGGTGCTCGTGCTGGGGCCGGGCCGTCAGTTCCCGGTCATTGGCACGCAGAGCCTGCGGCTTCTGTTTGAGGCCGACGATGCCAATACCTTCAATGCGGGCATTCGGCGAATCGTCTCGGCCGGGCTGCTTGAGAGAATCGCCCGAGGCGTATTCGTGAACCGGGCGCTGCCGGACCCGGGGCTCGCGGTGATTGGCGACATCGTGCGGAACCTCCGCCCCCGCCGGTTCTGCTATTTGAGTTACGAGTCGGCTCTTGCGGAATTCGGCTCGATCAGCCAGGTCCCCATGGTTTATCTCATTGCGACGACGGGCAACGCGGGAAAATATTCGACTCGTTACGGCGACATTGAATTTTCGCACACCAGAAGAGGCGACCTGGAAATCCTGCGCGATACGGTTTTCGACGAAAGGCTGGGCCTGCGGGTCGCTTCCCCGAAACTTGCCCTGGATGACTTGCGCAGGGTGCGTCCCGGCAATTTGCATCTTGTCGACGAAGAAATTCACGCGGAAGTCGTAGCGGAATGGCATGCGGGAATCCAGGAACGGGCCAATGCTTGATTTCCTGGCGGTCGCTTCGTATATTGTCCGCGACGACCCGGGATTGGCGGGATGCCGCCCAGCCATCGAAAAGGAACTTCTGCACTTCGAAATTCTGGGTGCGATGAACGATGCGGGAATCTTGCGCCATTTGACTTTCAAGGGCGGCACCTGCCTCAGGCTTTGCTACGGCGGCGCGAGGTTCAGCGAAGACCTGCATTTTTCAGGAGGCTCGGCTTTCAGCCCCGAGTTTCTCGTTCACATCGAAGCGGTGCTGCGGGAAAGGTTGGGACGAGGCTATGGACTGGAGGTTCAAGTCAAACCGCGCGGACAATTTCAACCGAACGATCGTCGCCGCGAGCGAGAGGTGGATCGCTGGGTCGCGCGAGTGGTTACGCGACCTGCCGGGAAAACACGGGGCCTTGGCACGCAACGTATCAAAATCGAGATCGACAAGCGGGTACATGCGCCGGAGGACATCGTGTATCCGGCGATCCGGCATCGCCACGCGATGCTTCAGGACCGATTCGCGCCATTCCCCATCCGCGCCGCGTCAGTCGGAGATATTTGCAGCGACAAATTGATCGCGTTCCCCTTGTCGGTGGCGACTCGCGAGTACCCCCGATATCGGGACGCCTGGGATATCGAGTGGATTCTCGGGCGGAACGTCGCTCCCGAAGACGTGGCGGCCCGGTCGGCCCGCAAGGCTGTCGAACGGAAAATCGCCGATCGGTACGTTGCGGCTTTGGACAAGACTATCGAAGGATGCGAGGAAATCATCGGCTCCCGGAGTTTCCTCGAAACGCTCCAGCGGTTTATTCCCCGGCCAATGGCGGGCAAGACCGTGGAAGACGCCGGATTCAGGGCGCATCTCGTATCTTCCATCAACTCACTATGTGAGAGCGCTCGTCAGATTCTGGGAAAACGGCGCCACACCGCATGAATCCCGAAATGGAACGTCCGCTTTGCCATTGGCTTTTGGGAATACCCATTGTTCGTCGCCCGGCCCACTGCGCCCAAGCCTGAAGCTGCCGATAGAATGCTGTGTGGCCTGAAACAATGGGATCATGCCGCCGATGCCCACCGAAATGATCCGCCCCATTCCGGACCACCTGCTCGGTGAAACCGAAGAGTCCGACAGCCCACCGCTGCAACTCTCTCTCCCGCTCGATGTCGGCAAGCACCCTGAAAGCCCGCTTATCCCGGCGCGCATACTCAATGAGTTCGTCTACTGCCCGCGGCTGGCGTATCTGGAATGGGTGCAGAAGGAATGGGCCGACTCTCAAGACACGGTGGAAGGCCGTCACGTTCACCGGCGGGTGGACAAGAAGTCCGAGCCTTTGCCTGAACCTGACTCGGACACGGAACCGGAAGATCTCAAGCCCGCCCGTTCCGTCGAACTCTCCTCCGCGAAACTGGACCTGGTCGCGAAGATCGATCTGGTCGAGCCGACTCCCGGCGGCGAAGTCGTTCCGGTGGAATACAAACGCGGCAAACGCCCGCATATCAAGCAAAAAGTCTACGACCCGGAGCGCGTGCAGCTTTGTGCCCAGGGTCTCTTGCTGGAGGAACACGGCTATCGCTGCCCGGAGGGCATTTTGTACTTCGCCGGTTCCAGGGAGCGAGTGAAGGTGCCGTTCGACGAATCCCTGCGGCTGCTGACGAAACAATCCATAGGCGCATTGCGCTCGGTGGTCGAAGGCGGACAGATTCCCCCGCCGCTGCAAAACAGCCCCAAGTGCAATCGGTGCTCCCTGGTAGGCATTTGCCTGCCGGACGAGGTGAACCTGCTGCGGGCCGGCGGCGCCGAGGTGCGTCCCATCGCAGTGCGCCGCGCGCACGCCTTGCCGGTCTACGTGCAGGCGAATCGGGCGAAAGTGGCCAAGCAGGGCAACCGGCTGGCCATCACGCTGGATGAAGAGGAGCCGGTATATGCGCGGCTCGCGGAAGTGTCGCAACTGGTTCTCATGGGCAATGTCTACGTCACCACGCCGACCTTGCACGAGTTGATGCGGCGCGAGATTCCCATAACCTGGCAGTCTTACGGAGGCTGGTTCCTCGGCCACTCCATGGGCGCGGGACACTCGAACGTGGAACTGAGAACGGCGCAATATCGAAGCTCCTTCGACGATGCCGCCTGCCTGCGGCTGGCGAAAGGCTGGGTGCGGGCGAAGATCAGAAACGGCCGGGTGCTGCTGCGCAGAAACTGGACGGACAAGGAGGGAGCGGCGCCGGCGCTGCGAAGTATGAAGTTATTGTCGAACGAAGTCGGCACAGCCGCGAGCATCGAATCCTTGCTCGGCCTCGAAGGCGCCGCGGCTGCGCATTACTTCCAGGCTTTCCCCAAAATGCTCAAGCAAACGGGCGATTCGGAATTGCAATTCAACATGGACGGCCGCAACCGGCGGCCGCCGACCGACCCGGTCAATGCCATGCTTTCCTTCGGCTACTCCATGCTGACCCGCTCGTTCGTGGTCGCTCTTTCCGCGGTCGGCTTCGACCCGTTTCGCGGATTCTTCCACCAGCCGCGCTATGGCCGTCCCGCGCTGGCGCTGGACATGATGGAGCCTTTCCGCTCGCTGATAGTGGATTCGTCCGTCATCACCGCGATCAATAACGGAGAAATCGACAGATCGGATTTCATCGAAACTCCGGTCGGAGTGAACCTGACGGACAAGGGCCGCAAGCGATTCATCGCCATATTCGAACGCCGCCTGGACCAGGAAGTGACTCACCCGCTATTTGGCTATGCGGTCGAGTATCGCCGTCTGTTCGAAATGCAGGCCAGGTTGCTGGCGCGCTACCTGCTCGGCGAAATTCCGGAATACCCCAACTTTCTGACACGATGACGTTTGCGCGGGCGGGACTTGATCGAACGAGGAGACCGGAAATTGCGAGACCAGGAAAAAATCTATTTTGTGGTCTACGACATCGCGGACAACAAGCGCTGGCGCAAGATCTACAGGATGATGCAGGGATACGGGGAATGGGTCCAACTCTCCGTGTTCCAGTGCCAGTTGACAAGTACGCGCTACGCGCAACTGCTGGCGGATTGCGATGAATTGATCCACCATACCGCTGACCATATAGTGATCATCGATGTGGGAACCGCGGAATGGCTTGAGCCGCGAATCGTGTCACTGGGGAAGAAAAGCGTTTCTCCGGTCAAGCGGGAAGTGGTCATCGTTTGAACTGCCGCTCGGAGACGAGAGGCCGAGTGGCGGCGAAAACCCCGGGAACTGCTCGTGGTCCACAATGTTCCGTAAAAACATGAAGTTGTACGCTTGGCCGGCGGCGGATTGGCGCCACTACCAGTCAACAGGCTATTATTGCTCGCGGCTCTCGCAAACGCGCTTGGGAGCCGTTGGCACAGTTCGCCTTGCGCGAGCGCCATATCCGCCGCCCTCGGGCGGCGGCCTCATTGAAGCAGGTATTTGGATGTCGTGCCGTCCACCAGCACGACGATATCCGCCGCCCTCGGGCGGCGGCCTCATTGAAGCGAGATTCGCGCTTTCGAGCGTTGCGCGGGCGATTTCATATATCCGCCGCCCTCGGGCGGCGGCCTCATTGAAGCACATACGCGTGTGATGCGTCCATAGCCAAAACCATGAATATCCGCCGCCCTCGGGCGGCGGCCTCATTGAAGCATTTATTCGTCATTGATCCAATCCTCCATTGTTGGAATATCCGCCGCCCTCGGGCGGCGGCCTCATTGAAGCTAGCAAAGTGCAACAACGCAGAAAAATGGTTGACACATATCCGCCGCCCTCGGGCGGCGGCCTCATTGAAGCACGTACGATGTGTAGAGATTCGCGGGAATCACGACGGTATATCCGCCGCCCTCGGGCGGCGGCCTCATTGAAGCGTCAGGACCACGGTGCTGGTGCCATCCGATGCCACGATATCCGCCGCCCTCGGGCGGCGGCCTCATTGAAGCCAGAAGCTCATCGTTGGAAAGACCCGGAATCCGCACATATCCGCCGCCCTCGGGCGGCGGCCTCATTGAAGCACCGCGCTGGATGCCGGGGTGCCCATGACCTATGAGATATCCGCCGCCCTCGGGCGGCGGCCTCATTGAAGCGCGATCGCGGCCTCGCCCTCCTCGTTGGCCAAGACCTGATATCCGCCGCCCTCGGGCGGCGGCCTCATTGAAGCAGTTCGTGCCACAGGCTCTCCATTTTCGACGACGCCATATCCGCCGCCCTCGGGCGGCGGCCTCATTGAAGCGAAGAGACCGACAATGAAGCGGAATAAATTCAACCGATATCCGCCGCCCTCGGGCGGCGGCCTCATTGAAGCCTGGCCTTCCGTGGATTCTGTTGCCAAATCCGTGGGATATATCCGCCGCCCTCGGGCGGCGGCCTCATTGAAGCAGCTCATATTGCAAGGGGTGGGCACGGTTCTCGCGAATATCCGCCGCCCTCGGGCGGCGGCCTCATTGAAGCAACAGGAGCAAGGGCGCGAAAGGTCCGTTGACCTGGATATCCGCCGCCCTCGGGCGGCGGCCTCATTGAAGCACCGTCCACGGAATCTCGTAGGTCGCTGTTCCCGTGGATATCCGCCGCCCTCGGGCGGCGGCCTCATTGAAGCCGGCCCGTAGGTGGTGATTCTGGCCCGCCAGTCGCGCATATCCGCCGCCCTCGGGCGGCGGCCTCATTGAAGCTCGCTGGTGGACGACTCAATCGAGGACGCGATCAATGAAATGGAGGATGATATCCGCCGCCCTCGGGCGGCGGCCTCATTGAAGCTCGCTGGTGGACCGCGGCAACGCGAGCAACCAGCTTATATCCGCCGCCCTCGGGCGGCGGCCTCATTGAAGCCCCACGTGCGCCCATATCTGTTCGCGACGGCTGGGTATATCCGCCGCCCTCGGGCGGCGGCCTCATTGAAGCATACTCAGGACGATGACGCGTCAACGATCACGGGCATATCCGCCGCCCTCGGGCGGCGGCCTCATTGAAGCAACGCATTCGTGGTAATTTAGTATTATTCCTGTCTGATATCCGCCGCCCTCGGGCGGCGGCCTCATTGAAGCCGTCCGTAGTCTTTTACTACTAGGTATTCCTTTTTTATATCCGCCGCCCTCGGGCGGCGGCCTCATTGAAGCTTCGGAATGGAATCGGTAGTGTTCGGCGAGTTGAACCATATCCGCCGCCCTCGGGCGGCGGCCTCATTGAAGCTCACTAAGCAAAGGCATGCCGTACTCGCGCTCCAAGATATCCGCCGCCCTCGGGCGGCGGCCTCATTGAAGCGACAATTTCCCAATCATTCGCCCGAAACAGCGCACATATCCGCCGCCCTCGGGCGGCGGCCTCATTGAAGCAGGGGGAATTTGATGCCGTACGCCGTGCCACGAGGCATATCCGCCGCCCTCGGGCGGCGGCCTCATTGAAGCTCCGGCGCGTCCGTCGAGTTTCACGCGCACAGGGAGATATCCGCCGCCCTCGGGCGGCGGCCTCATTGAAGCGGCGCGTTGTTGAGTCTCGCCAAATCCGCTGATGACCGATATCCGCCGCCCTCGGGCGGCGGCCTCATTGAAGCGTCGCTTGAATCTGTTGGTATTTGTGCAACCCAGTCGCATATCCGCCGCCCTCGGGCGGCGGCCTCATTGAAGCGTATCTCATGGGCATGCCGAACATGGCGGGGATGAGGAGAACTGTCCCGCTATCCAATGATTGAAGTATGCTTGGGCGGTGTTTTGGTTGCTACCACGAGGTAAAGACATGAAAAAGCCCGCCCTGTTGATTGCCGGATTGTTCTGTTCCGCGGCATTGGCCCAGGATTCCGGGGCGCCGCCAGCGCTGTATGTGCCTGCCGCGGAGATTGAAGCGGAACTTGCGCGGGCCGTGGCTGGCGCGGCTTCGGCGGCTGGCTGGTCGATCACGCTTTCGCCGGGAATCACCATTCGCAAGCGCAGCAATGCCGTGGGCAATTACGCCATCATTCATCCCCACAGCATGGAAATTTACCGGATTCTTGAAGGCGGCGGCACTCTTGTCACCGGCGGCATTCTGAACGAGCCGCTGGAGCCGCGGACGAACGACGACCTGATCCGCACCGCCCATGGCATCTCCGGCGGCCTGTCGAGGCAGGTCAGCGCGGGCGATGTGCTCGTGCTGCAGCCCGGCACGCCACACTGGTTCAGCGAAGTCGGCGCGGAAGGCATAACCTACATGGAAAGCCGGGTCCGCGTCAGCACGCATCCGATTCAGTACCAGTAGCGTCGCTCCGCCGGAATTTCCGCGGGATTCCACTTGGGCGGGACTTCGTTGTATTCTCGATGTTTTCGAACCATATCCGTGCCGAGGGCAGCCATGTCAAATTCCGGTTCAGGCCCGATTCGTTTTCTCCTCGCCGCAATCCTCGCCTTGCCGCCGGCGCTTTCCCTGGTTGGTTCCACCGAAGCGGCCGACAACCCCTATCAGGTCGTCTACCACTGGGGCGAGTTGCCCGGTGGCCGCACCATGGGCGTGGTGACTGGAGTTCACCCCGACCCGGACGGCGAACACTTGTGGATTCTCGAGCGCTGCGGCGCCAACCAGTGCGCCGGGTCCGATCTGCATCCCCTGCACAAGCTCGACAGGGAAGGCAATACCGTCAAAAGCATCGGCGCGGGACTTTTCGCCTGGCCCCACGGCTTCGATATGGACGCCGACGGCAATTTCTGGATTACCGAAGGCGCGCCGGACGGCGACGCCCGGGGCGAGGCGGGCATGGAGCGCGGCATGGGGCACCAGGTCATCAAGCTCAATCAGGACGGCGAAGTGCTTATGCGGCTGGGCGAAGCGGGAACGCCGGGGGAAGACGCGACGCATTTCAACGGACCGGCGGCGGTACTGGCGGCGCCCAATGGCGACCTTTGGGTCGCCGATGGCCATCGTGGCGGCAATAATCGCGTGATAAAATTCTCCGCCGAGGGAGAACTGCTGTTGCAACTCGGCGGCGGCGTCGAGGACACCAGCCGCGAAACCGGCCGATTCAACGACCCGCACGACATCAAAATGGACTCCCGGGGCAGGATCTTCGTCGCCGACCGGGGCAATAACCGCATCCAGATTCTGTCCCAGGAAGGCGAAGTGCTCGACATCTGGACCCAGTTCGGTCGCCCCAGCGGCATCTGGATTGATGAAAACGACAGGATTCTTGTTGCCGACGGCATGTCCGGCGAGCAGTGGAACCGTGGCTGGGAGCGCGGCATCCGCATCGGCGATGCGAGAACCGGCTATGTGACCGAATTCATTCCCGACTACGAGATTCCCAACGGTAGCGGCATCGAGTTCCTCGCCAGCGACGCCGAGGGCAATATCTATGCTGGCCAGGTCGGTCGACAGCGCTTCGAGAAATATGTGCGGGTGCGGCCATGAACAGGCGTCTCCCGCCCGCCCTGGCGCTATGCCTCGCCCTCTGGCAGGCGCCCGCGCTGGCTGACAGTGTGACGGGGCCGGAAGGCGAAATCGAGATCACGGCAATCACCCACAACGGCGCCCAGCTTGTCCATGGCGATATGGTCATTACCGTGGACCCATGGGGAGTCGCGGGACTCGCCGGGCTGCGCACAGCCGATCTGATTCTGGTTACCGACAATCCGGGCCACCATCTGGACCCGGGGGCAATCGCTTCCCTCAGCGATGCCGGGACCCAAATCATCATGCCCGCCAACAGCCGGCAACGCCTGCCCCAAGGCATGGTGCTGAACAATGGCGAGGAGACCACGCTGGCAGGCGTCAAAATCGAAGCCATCCCCGCCTACGACATCATCCCCGGCGCCCCGGAGCATCCCAGGGGGGACGCCAATGGTTATGTGGTGTCCCTGGGCGGCCTGCGCTTTTTCTTTGCCGGCGTCACCGAGTGCGTGGATGAGGTCAGGGCGCTGGACGACATCGATGTGGCCTTCATGCCCATGAATATCCCCGTGGGGCGGATGACTCCATCCGCCGCGGCGGAATGTACCCGCCTGCTCGACCCGGACGTGGTCTATCCGTATCACTACAATCAGGGTTACGCCCGGCGGGCGGCCAATCCCGAATTTGAGGATAGCGGCCTGGTCAATGGCATGACGATAGCGGAAACCCTGGATGCTTTCGAAGAGGAGCTTGCGGGCAGCGGGATTGAAGTGCGCCGGGGCGAGTTTTATCCACCGCTGCCTTGAGGGCTGTCAAGGTTCTGCGGCGAGGCTCCCATTCAGGACGGTTCCGTGGACTGGCGTTTGCCCGAGTTGGCCTGGGCGGTAAAGCCCTCGATCAGCCCTTCCACTCGCGCCATGCGTTCGCGCAGCCCGGACACATCCCGATGGATCGTCCACAGGAATCCCAGCACGGGTATGGCGACAGCCACAGTCGCGATGATTTGCCCGTCCATCTGAGTCCTCCTTTTCGGGGGGTATACAAAGTATTGAAGGGAAATTATGGGATACGTTCTTCAGGATTGCCAATTTTTCGGGAAAATTTTAGGCAAGCTCCACTGGCTGGCCGTGTGGCGTATTCCGATAGGCATCGCGCCAACCGGCAAGGTATTCGCTGACTTCTCCGTGATTGGCCCGGTTCGACTCAATCAACCACTTTTCCAGCGCGGCAAGGCAGTGGGCGTAGTAGGTATCGCCAAGGTCCGGGTCGCCCCGCAATCCGGCAAGCCGAATCTCCTCTCCGAGCCTGGCGGACCATTCCCCGGGCCGCAGTTCGCCGGAATCCTGCAAGGCGCAGACCAGCGCGAACACCTGGGCCTCCCAGGGCATCCGGAAAGGCGGCTCTTCTCCCTTACCCGGCCCGGTCAGATTCCGCATCGACAGCCTCCAGATATGGCTCCCACAGATCGATCAGCACCGTGAAGGGTTCGGCATCGGCTCCCCACAGCGCAAGAGAATCAAAGCACACGCTGTACAGATGATGGGCGATTGCCTCGCCCGCGCTGTTGGCATCGGGGAAGACATGGCCGCCGAGGCAGGCGCGAATCCGGCCAGGGCAGCCCTGGGCGTAGGCCGGCGCCCGGGTATGGCCGGAAGTCAGCTTGCGGCGCAGCAGCACTTGCTCTCCGGGAGCGAAGCGCGGTGGGCGGTCGATCTTTCGTGATGCGGGGCCGCCACTGTGGAGAATCTTGCGTGCGTCGTCCGGGCCGGGTATGCGCAACTCCTTCTTCGATGCTGCCCTGGCTCCCGGTGCATCCCGGCTTGCCTGATGTTCCCCGGTCTGCGCCATGGCCTGTTCGAGTTCTTCCACGCTCAGCAGGCCCGCTTCGAGCAGCAGCTTTTCGGTTCCCGCCAGCCAGTTCTGGTAGTAGCTCTGGGCCAGATAGTCCACCGGATGCTGCCGCTCCCGGGCATGGCGCGACTGGTCGATGTTCCATTGGCCCAGCATGCCGGTGGCCAGGGTCATGGCGAAAACCCGCTGCTCCCACTCGCTGTGGAAAACCGGCTCAGCGGATTCCGGCTCGGGGCGAATCGGGCCGAAGCCCTGCCGTCCGCCGAGGTCGTGGCCTCCCCTCATGACGTCAACTGCTCCGGCAACAGGGCCTGTTCCACGCCGATCATGGCATTGCGGGTCACCAGCCGGGACAATTGTTCCACGCTCCAGCCATCGGTTCCCGGCGGACGCATGGGCATTACGAGGTAGCGCATTTCAGAGGTCGAATCCCACACGCGGACCTGCGTTTCTTCGGATAACCTGGTGCCGAATTCCGCCAGTACGGCACGGGGTTCGCTGACGGCGCGGGAGCGATAGGGGGCGGACTTGTACCACACCGGCGGCAGGCCGAGCACGGTCCAAGGATAGCAGGAACAAAGCGTACAGACCACCAGATTATGCACTTGCGGCGTGTTCTCCACGGCCTGCAAATGTTCGCCCTGGCGTCCGAAATAGCCCATTTCGGCGGCGGCGGCGGAAGCATCAGCGAGCAATCGCCGGCGAAAGTCCGCATCGTCCCAGGCGAGCGCAACCAGATGCGCGCCATTGCGGGGGCCCACCTGGTTCTGGTAGGTCTCGATAATCGCATCAAGCGTCGCCGGTTCGACCAGCCCCTTCTCCACCAGCAGACTTTCCAGCGCCCTGGCGCGCAATTCGGTTTCTGATGGCAAATGGCCGTGGTCCCGGGACATGGTCCGCTCCGTCCGCTGCTCTCTCCCGTTATCATGCCAGCATGAACCGCGCCATTCTACTTGCCCTGCCCTTCGCCATTGCGGGCTGCAGCCACGAGCAGGTCTATAACGCCAGATGAATGTACAGGAATTTCAGATGGCCAGGAAATGCAAGGTTCGTCAGGCCCCTCAAGCCGATAGGACTCGATCGTCATGCTGGCCATGTTGGCGCTGCCCCTCCCCTTGCCTGACCGTGTAGCCGAGGCTCTGGTAGGCCTTGATTCGCCTGGCGCCCATACGGTTGAGCATAGGCACGGTCTCATCAAGATAGTCATGGACCCTGACTTCTGATTTCCCCGGGTGAAGCCGGTGCAGCCGGCCGACGTACTGTGTCAATGTCCCCTTCCATGACACCGGCATCGCCAGGAACAGCGTGTCAAGTCGAGCGTCGTCAAAACCTTCTCCGACATAGCGCCCGGTTGCGATCAACACCCTCTCCTCTTCGTCGGGAACTTCTTCGAGTCGCTTCATGAATTCGTTGCGCCGCTTTACTCCCATGCCTCCGTGGAACAGGAGTACATTGTCCACAACGCCCTCCAGTTTCCCGGCAAGCTGGCGGGCGTGGTCCCTTCTTTCGGTGAGAATAATGGGTGATCGCCCTTCCTTTAGCACAGCCAGTACATCATTGAATATCAGCGTGTTGCGATCTTCGTCTTCAATCAGGGCGGCGTAAATCTGCTGAATTGAAGGAAGGTTCTCCTCCATGCCTGCCGGCAACCGAAACGAAGTTGGGCGCACCAGTACCGTATGCTGGAATGGGCGCCGGAGCGCCTCCGACTTTGCGCTGGTCTTGTAACGGACTGTGCCGCACTGCATGAAAACTATCGGATGGTGTCCGTCCCTGCGAGTAACAGTGGCGGAAAGTCCAAGCACAAACTTCGCTTTTGCCTTGCGAGACACCGCCTCAAAACTCACCGCAGACAAGTGATGGCACTCGTCGACAATCAAATGTCCGTAGTCCGCCACCAGGTCAGCCACGACATTGCCGCGCACCAGACTTTGCAGCATGGCCACGTCAATCACACCCCCGGGATTGCGTTTACCGCCTCCAATCCTTCCGACTGTGGCGTGCTGAAGATCGAGAAAAGCTCCGAGTTGCATGACCCATTGGTCCATGAGTTGTCGCCGATGCACGAGCACCAGCGTGTTTACGCCTCTTTCCGCAATCATCGCCGCCGCGACAACAGTTTTGCCGAATCCTGTTGCCGCGGCGAGAACGCCAGTCTCATGCGCGGAAAGAGCATCAGCGGCGGATTGCTGTTCCGTAGCCAGTTTACCGAGGAAGTCGATAGAAATTTGCTGGCCGGAATTCCGCTTGTCCGTCAATTGGAAGTTAATGCCGAGTTCTTCGAACAATTGACGCAAGGGCTCTCTGCACCCGCGAGGCAAGACGATGTGATGGGATTGCAACTCGGCGCAGGCAATCACGCGGGGAATCCCGAAAGTGGAACGCCTCATCGCTTGCGCCCGATAGAACTCCGGGTTCTGGAAGGCCGCAAGCCGAACGATCCGGTTTACCAATCCGCATGGCAATCCGGTTCTTGGAATATAGAGTTGGTCCGCCAGGACAACTGCAATCTGGTCCGGAAGCTCACCCGTGATTGTGGGCTCATACTTTCGCCCGGAAGGCGGGGCGGTCCAGGGCTCCCGGTCTTCCTGTTCCAATGGCATTCGAAGGCCCATGACCCGACCTTGCCGACTGGCCGTATCCACGATTTCCGACACTTCCGCCAGCGTCATCCGGTGAAGCGAAGAGAGGAAAGCCCATTGATCTGCGTACGGCTCAAAATTTTCGTTCAGAAACACGCTGTTGCCGTTTTCGCGCGGGCCGGCTTGCAACGGCAGCGCGATAAGGTTGCCAAATCCACCCTCGGGCAAGGTGTCCTGGCTGGGAAAGAACCGGTCGTAGGATTCGAATCCGATGTCGGGATTGGTTTCCAGTGCTACCGTGAGAAGGTGCGATCCAAGCTGCCGCGCCAGCGCTGAGGATACCGGCTCAGAAAAGAAGATCCAAACATGCCCGCCGTTGCCTGAACGCGAGCGTTCGAGTGCCGCAGGCACCTGCCTTGATTGGCTCGCGGCAAGAAATGCTCCAGCATCAGTCTGCCAGGTCTCCTTGTCGAAATCCGCAACAAGAAACCGGCAATCGCCATCAGGCAGCATGGGATAAACGCCCAGCGTCTCCCGACCGCGCAAGTGTGACTCGACCGCCTCATCGGAAACAGGAACAAAGGATTGATTTGGGCAGGCGCCACATTTCAGCGCGGGCTTGCCACAGAGTTTCGGTTTCCATTCATTGGCGCAGACCGGCGCATATCCCGCCTTCTCGGTTCGCGCATTTTCCCAGCGCCTCGGATAGACATCGTCCCGTCCACGAAACAGTGACCGAAACAGCGCTATCTTCTCGTTTGCGGACGACTTGCCAGTCACCTTCACCGGGAGTGGAGCACCACTGGATTCGGTTTGATCCTGCTTCTCAAAAACTGCAAGGCGCGCTATCAGTGCCAGTCTCTCGTTTTCCAGACTCGCGAGACGCGCCCTTATGCGGCGCACTTCATCGGAGTTGGATTTTTGTGGCACCATGATTTTTGTCCTGGATCGACTGATTTCAGGTTGTGTCATCGTCGAACTGCTATTATTGCCGCCGCTTTCGCGGAGTTCCAACACGATGAATACCGCTTCTCGCTACAACCTCAAGCTTGAAGCCCAGCATGTGGGGTTTTTTGAGACGCCGGTGGTGGTGAGCCGGTTGAAGAATGGCGACGGCTTGCTCCGGGACCTGGAACAGGCGATTCGCCGCAACAAGGCGCAGCAGGCGGGCCTGAACCGCTCGAATATCGGCTCCTGGCATTCCGACACCCATATGCTGCAATGGGGCGGGGCCGCTGCCGGCGAGCTCGCGGATACCGCCATCAAGGTCTGCAAGCGGCTGACGGTGTTTCAGGAAGCCAAAGCCGAGAGTTTTCACTGGATCGTGCGGATGTGGGCCAATGTCACCCCCCGGGGCGGCCTGAACCACCTCCATTCGCATCCCGGCAACCTCTGGGCCGCGGTGCTCTATCTCGACATGGGCGAGGAAAACGAGCAGGGGGACTCCGGCGGCGCCTTCTATATGGAAGACCCCCGTTTTCCCATGATTGCCATGCACAACACCGCGGTGCGCATGCGCGGCGCCGACGGCGAGGCGCAGCAGTACGAAATCGAATTCAAGCTCAAGCGCGGCGACCTGATCGTCTTCCCCGCCTGGCTGCGCCACGGCGTGCGGCCCTACACGGGCAAACGCGAGCGAATTTCCATCGCCATGAATATCGATGCACGCAACATTTGCTGATTTACGATGATTTCGCGGCAAAAAAGCTCAGACTCTGCCGCCTCGCCACAGTTCCGACCGGAACCGCAGGCGATTTACGGGGTTGAGCAGGCGGGGCAGGCCCTCGGTGAAGCGCAGGGGCTGGTCGAGCACGGCGAATACCAGACAGCCTTTTTCGCTTCTTGGCTGGTGCTCGTGGCTGGCGTCCCTGAGCAGGAAATCGCCATCCCGATAGGCGCCAAGCCCATCGTGAAATTCTCCCTGCAGCACCAGGGTGTATTCCCGGCCATAGTGGGAATGCGCCGGTGAAATGGCGCCCGGAGCCAGATAGATGAATTCGCAACGGGTCTGTTGATCGATGGCGAAGCTGGCCTGACGGATGGTTTCGGTGAGCTTTCGCCATTGCAAACCGTCCCCCGCCCGGCGAAGGGCCCGGGGCAGGCGCAGTCCGGGGAAAGTGTCTTTCGGCAATCCCAGAAAATTGGATTGTCGCCCGGCTTCCGAATCCAGAGCCGTAGCGGAATCCGGATTGCGATCCATTTCAGCACGGGGCTCGTTGACAATGCCGGCCGCGATTTCTTTCAGATTCGGAAGCTGCTGCGGCGCTGGTTTCCCGGTCAGCCATCGGTCAAGTTCCCGGGCTTCGATTTCCGCCGCTTTTTGCCGGCACAGGTCGCAGACTTCCAGATGCGCCGAAGCAATGACGCTGACGCCAGGCGGCAACTCGCGCCGGACGAATGACTCCAGCAGTTCAGTTTCGGGGTGATGGTCAGCGCCGGGCTTCATTCGCGAACTCCCGCCAGGTGTTTCAGTTTATCCAGGCCCAGCCGCAGCCGCGACTTGAGCGTACCGAGGGGAATGCCCAACTCCCGGGCCGCCTCCTGGTGGGTGCAGTCCAGCACATAGACCTGCCGGATCACCGCCTGTTGCTGCTCGGGCAGATGAGCCAGCAAACTGCCGATGCGGGACAGCAAAGCCCCCTGTTCCACAGGATTCTGCGGTTGGGCCAGCACATCCTCTCCCATGGGCCAAATATCGTCGGCGCCGATGGAGATGGGTTCCCGCTTCACTTTCCGTAGCAGATCAAAGCAGCGGTTACGGGTGATGGTGAAGATCCAATTGTCGGCGCTGCCCCGGTCAAGGTCGAACTGCCCCGCCTTGCGCCAGACCGTGAGCATGGTTTCCTGCACCAGGTCCCGGGACAACTGCTCGTTGTTGCGGGTCAGTTGCATTCCGGCCTGATAGATCCGGCTGGCGTAACGGTCAAACAACAGGGTAAAGGCCGGGGCGTCATCCGAATGGCTGATCGCCCCGAGCAAATCCTCATTGCTGAGCGAATCCTCGCCCATTTCCCCGCTGACGGCCTCCTCATGGATCACTGGCGCCTTGGCCTTGTTCCGGCTTCGCAACAGAACCTGCCGCAACAGCGGCGCGGCGCCTGGCGAAAATCCCCGCAATGGCAACAACAGTTCCATGATAACGGAATTACGCCGGGGCCGGGCAGGTGGTTCAAATGCTGCGCCCAATGATCCACCGGAGCGGCTTGAGACGTATTTGACGAAACGCGCAGGCCCGGGATTTGCCTGTGGGCATGGCGCACAATCAATGCGGGCTGGAAGCGCCAATATAACAGGGTCGGATTGCATGACTGCCACAGGCAAACCAGCGACGGGCGCCGCCCACCGCGGCCGAATCGCCATTGTCGGCGCCGGTGTTGCCGGGCTGGTCGCGGCACGCCTGCTGGGTCGCAAGTACGATGTTCGCCTGTTTGAAGCCAATGCTCGCGCTGGCGGACATTCCCATACCGTAACAGTGAATGTGGCAGGCGGCGAATACCGGGTCGATACCGGATTCATCGTCTGCAACAACCGTAACTACCCGCTTTTCCTGAATCTGCTGGAAGAACTCAAAGTGAGCCTGGTTCCCGCCGAAATGAGCTTCAGCGTCTCGAATCCCGTCCTTGGGCTGGAATACAACGGCCACAATCTCAATACGCTGTTCGCCCAGCGCCGCAATCTCTGGCGCGGCGCCTTCGGCATGATGCTCTACGATATTCTGCGCTTCAACCGCATTGCCCGCCGCTACAACGGAGGCGGCACCGTGGGCGAATTCATTGCGCGCCACGGCTTCGGCGATTGGTTCGCCGAAAACTACCTGCTGCCCATGACCGCCGCCATCTGGTCCTGCGAGCCGCGTCAGGCCAGTGAATTCCCCATGGGGCTGCTCGCCGGCTTTTTTGCCAATCACGGCTTGCTTGACCTGTTCAATCGACCCCGGTGGTATTCGGTTGCCGGTGGCTCACACAGCTATGTTGCGGCGCTATGCAGGGGCCTTGGCGACCGGATCGAGTTGGGCAGGCCAGTGCGCGGCGTCAGCCGGCTTGCTTCCGGGGTGCGGCTGCGGTTTGATCAGGGCAGCGCCGATTTCGACCAGGCGGTGCTTGCCTGTCATAGCGATGAGGCTCTGGCGCTGCTTGAATCCCCCGACCCGGCGGAAACCGAAATCCTCGGTGCAATTCCCTACCGGACCAACACAGTGACCCTGCACCAGGACGCCAGCCTGATGCCAGACCAGCGCCGGGCCTGGGCAAGCTGGAACTTCCGCGCCGGCGATGAATCCAGAAATCAGGGGCCGGTAGTAACGTATTGCATGAACATTCTGCAACGGCTCAGGGCGCCGCAGCCTCTGCTCGTGTCACTGAATGCCGCTGGCCGCATCGCCACTGGGACGGTACTTGGCGAATACCGCTACAGCCATCCGCAGTTTTCCGAGCGGGCGCTTGCCGCCCAGGCCAGGCGCGGGGAAATCAGCGGCGCCGAACGGATTCACTACTGCGGCGCCTGGTGTTATCACGGCTTCCACGAAGACGCCGTGCGCAGCGCGGTGGATGTCTGCCGGCGGCTTGGAGTTGCGCCATGAACCGGAGGCTGTCGCCAAACCATGAATCAGCGCTGTTTCACGGCAGTGTGCGCCATCGCCGCTTCCAGCCCGCGGCGCATGAGTTCCGCTTCCCCCTGTTCATGTGGCTGCTCAGGCTTGACGAGCTTTCATCCCTTTTCCACAAGTACTGGCAGTTTGGGGACAAGCCCTGGCACTGGGCGCGATTCCGGCGAAGGGATTATCTGGAACCGTCCGGACGGCCCCTGTCCGATGTGGCCATTGAGCGGGTGGCGGAAGATCTTGGCCTTGAGCGGGAACAAGTGGAAGGAGAAGTCTGGCTGCTTGGACAGTTGCGCTATCTCGGCTGTTACTTCAGCCCGCTCAATCTGTACTTCATCAAGCGCGACGGGGAGTTTCGCCACGCCCTGGCCGAGGTCAGCAATACGCCCTGGAACCAGAACCATTGCTATGCCATTGATCTCCGCAAGCCCGGCCCCAACCAGAAGGAGTTTCACGTATCGCCCTTCAACCCCATGGGGCAGGAGTACCTCTGGCGCATTCGCCCACCGGTCGCCGACAAGCTCTTTGTCCACCTGCAGGTGCGGGATCGATCCAGCGGGCAAACAGGCATGGACGCCAGCCTGAACCTGCGCCGCATGGAGCTTGGCCAAAGCAGCCTCAACCGCGTGCTGCTGCGCAATCCTTCGCAAACGGCGGCCTTGCTTGCGGGCATCTATTGGCAGGCGCTGCGGCTGTATCTCAAGGGCAATCCCTTTCATCCCCATCCCGGAGGGCCCGCAGCCGCTGGAAGCCATGGGGGTCGCAAATCATGAGCCGGGAACCGGGTATGCCCATTATCGGGGGCGGCGCGGCGGTTTCGGGAGAAACCCGCCGCCAGCGCTGGCCCTTGCGTTTGCTGCTGCGCATGCTGGGCCGGGCGAAAGAAGGCCAATTGATCCTGCGTGAGCATGGCCTGGTCGTTGCCCGCATCGGAGAACCAGACGAAGAACCGGCGGCGGAAGTGGATGTGCTGGACGCCAGGCTCTACGCCAGGGTGCTGCTCGGGGGCGATGTGGCGGCGGCGGAAGCCTATATGGATGGCTGGTGGAGGAGCCCCGAACTGACCGCGGTAACTCGCTTCTTCGCCCGCAATCTGGACATGACCGACGGGCTCGGGCGCTACTTCGGCTGGTTGTTCCTGCCGGCGCGACTGCTGCGGCTGCAAGCCCGCCGCAACAGCCGCAGACAGGCCCGACGCAATATCAGCCGTCATTACGACTTGAACCCGGACTTCTACGGCAGCTTCCTCGACCGGCGGCTGCAATACTCCAGCGCGATTTTCCCCCGCCCCGGCGGCAGCCTGACGGAGGCGCAGTTGCACAAGATGAACCGCATCTGCGAATTGCTCGAACTCGGCCCCGAGGACCATCTGCTCGAAGTCGGCTGCGGCTGGGGCGGGCTCGCCATCCACGCTGCGCAGCAAAGCGGCTGCCGGGTCACTGCGGTGACCAACTCCCGGGGCCAGTACGAATTCGCCCGGGAGCGCATCGCCCGGGAAGGCCTTGCCGAACGTATCGAACTCGTCCATTGCGATTATCGGCAGCTCGACGGCAGCTACGACAAGCTGGTTTCCGTGGAGATGATCGAGGCCGTGGGGCGGCATTATCTGAGCGCTTACTTCGCCAGGCTCAATCAGTTGCTACGGCCCGGCGGGCGTCTGCTACTGCAGGCGATCACCATTGCCGACCAGCGCTATGGCGAGTACCGCCGCAGCGAGGACTTTATCCGCAAGCATGTCTTTCCGGGTGGATTCCTGCCTTCCCTGGGGGTGATTTCCAACCTGATGGCGCGCAAGACCGACCTGGTCATGCGCGACCTGTTCGACATCGGCCTTGACTACGCGGAAACCCTGGCCTGCTGGCGCGAGGCCTTCCTCGCCAATCTCGAAGACCTGCGCCAAGGCGGCCACCCGGCGGAATTCCTGCGGCTGTGGGACTATTACTTCGCCTTCTGCGAGGGCGGCTTCCGCGAGCGCCGCATCAGCGCCGTGCAACTCCTCGCCAGCAAGGCGCCGCACTAGGAGCTTGCGCCATCGAATTCGGCGGCACTCCCATGTGCCGCAGCGCTGTCGCCGCTCATCTTCAGCGCGGTGCTAGACGAACCAGGCTCCCGTAAAGCACGTGTTCAGCGAGAAGCCGGGTCGGTTTTCTCCGGGTCTATGTCCAGGGCGGCGGATTTTTCGGCAAGTTCGGCGGCGTCGATTTTGCCGGCCCGGAACAGTCCGACGAGGGCGGTGTGGCAGATGTGTTTGGCGCTGACCTCGAACCAGTCGCGCAGGTCCGCCCGGGTTTCGCACAGGCCATAGCCGTCGGTGCCCAGTACGAGATAGTTTTTCGGCATCCAGCGGGCGATGGAGTTCGGTAGTGATTTCATGTAATCACTGGCGGCGACGACCACACCGTCTTCGCAATCGGCGAACAGCCGCCGCAGGTAAGGCATTCGCCATTCGGCGGTGGGGTGCAGGCGATTGAAGCGCTCGCAGGATTCCGCCTCGCGATAGAGCTCGTTATAGCTGGTCACGCTCCATACCGCGCAGGCATGGCCCCATTCCCGCAGCCGTTCCCTGGCCGCAAGCACCTGCTGCATGATTGCGCCTGAACCAAGCAGGTGGATGTCGCAGCGGGCGGTGTCGGCATCGCTCTGGAACAGATAGGCGCCGGCCAGGATCGACTGCTGCAGGGCATCGTCCTCGGGCGGGGCCGGCATGGAATAGTTTTCATTGTAGGCGGTGAGGTAGTAGAAGATATTCTCCTGCTCTTCATACATGCGGCGAATGCCTTCCCGCACGATGACCGCCATTTCGAAGGCGAAGGCCGGGTCATAGCTCTTCAGGTTGGGGAAAGTGCTGGCGAGGATATGGGAGTGGCCGTCCTGGTGTTGCAGACCCTCACCGTTGAGGGTGGTGCGTCCGGCGGTTCCGCCGATGAGAAAGCCCCGGCAGAGCATGTCGCCACAGGCCCAGATCATGTCGCCCACACGCTGGAAGCCGAAGATCGAATAGAAAAAATAGAATGGAATCATCGGCAGGCCATGGATTGACCAGGCGGTTCCCGCGGCGAGAAAAGAAGCCATGGCGCCGGTTTCACAGATGCCTTCCTGCAGGATCTGGCCGTCCTCGGCCTCGCGGTAGGCAATGGCGCTGCCGGCGTCCACCGGCGTGTAGCGCTGCCCCTGCAAGGAGAAAATGCCAGCGATGCGGAACAGCCCCTCAAGGCCGAAAGTGCGCGCCTCGTCGGGAATAATGGGAACGATGTACTGCTTGAGGGCGGGCTCCCGCAGCAGGATCGACAGAATCCGCACCAGGCACATGGTGGTGGATTGCGGTCGGTCGTGCTTTTCCAGCAGGGCCTTGAAAATTTCCAGGTCAGGCGCGGGAAGAGGCGGGCAAGTGCTGTTGCGCGTCGGCAGCACGCCGCCGAGAGCCTGCCGCCGGGACTTGAGATAGCGCAGCTCCGGGCATGCCTCGGGCGGTTTGTAGTAAGCCGCCCGCCGCGCATCTTCTTCGCTGAGTGGAATGCCCAGCGAGCGGGCGACCTCCACCCGCTGCTCCGCGCTGATGTTCTTTTTCTGGTGGGCGGCATTGCTGCCCGCGGCCCCGGCGACGCCTTCGCCCTTGACGGTCTTGACGAGCACCACAACGGGTTTGCCCGCGCCAACCGCCCGGCGGTAGGCGGCATACAGTTTGACCACGTCCTGGCCGCCGCGCTTGATTTCGCGCACCTGCTCGTCGCTCAGGGAGTCCATCATCGCCTCGAGTTCAGGATTACCGGCGACCCAGTGTTCGCGCTGGCGATCGCCGGACAATACCGAATAGCGCTGGTAATCGCCGTCGAGACATTCCTCCATGCGCCGCCGCAGGGCGCCGTTGACGTCCCGGGCCAGCAACTGGTCCCAGCCTCCGCCCCAGATGACCTTGATCACTTCCCAGCCCGAACCGAGAAAGGAGGCCTCCAACTCCTGGATGATCTTGCCATTGCCGCGAACCGGGCCGTCGAGCCTTTGCAGATTGCAGTTGACCACCAGGATCAGATTGTCGAGACCTTCCCGGGCGGCGATATTGATTGTGCCCAGCACTTCCGGTTCATCGGTTTCACCGTCGCCGATAAAACACCAGACCTTGCCGCCCTGGCGCGGCTTGAGTCCGCGGTTCTCCAGATACCTCGCAAAGCGCGCCTGGTAGATCGCCATGGGAGTCGACAGCCCCATGGAGGCGTTGGCCACTTGCCAGTAATCCGGCATGGAGCGCGGATGCGGGTAGGAGCTGAGCCCGCCGCCGGGATGCAGTTCCCGGCGATAGCCGCGCATCTGTTCATCGCTGAGCACGCCTTCGAGCCAGGAGCGGACGTATACGCCGGTGGCGGCGTGTGGTTGCAGGATCACCAGGTCGCCGCCGTAGTCCTCGCCGCGCTGGCGGAAGAAATGGTTGAAGCCCACTTCCATCTGGGTGGCGGCCGAGGCATAGGTGGCGATATGGCCGCCGAGTCCAAGCCCGGCGTCGCCGCCCTGGAGCACCATGGCCATGGCGTTCCAGCGCAGGATGTTTTCCAGTCGCTTTTCGATTTCCTGGTCGCCGGGGTAGGCTGGCTGTTGCTGCAGCGGGATGGTGTTCAGATAGGGCGTATTGAATGCCGGCGGGTTCGCAGCGGCCGGCATCTCCCGGGCGCGCCAGTCCCGCAGGCTGTCCAGAATGCTGGCAACGCCTTCCGGGCCGAATTGTTCGCGGATGTTCTCGATCGCCTCCAACCATTCCTTTCGGTCCTGTTCGATGGCTGGGTCGGCGGGTGTCCTGGCGCTCATTTCACTTCCGGATGGCGTTTCCTATCGCAGTGCGAAAACCGGCCGTAGCCGGGTGCCGAGGATGCTGCCGGCAAAGGCCGCGGCGAACCAGAGCCAGCCATGGAGACTGGTGGAGCTGATGCCGCTGAAGTAGGCGCCGATATTGCAGCCGAAAGCGACCCGGGCGCCATAGCCGAGCAGCAATCCGCCAATGACCGCGGCAAGCACCGAGCGGGCGGGAATGCGGAAGTTCGGGGCGAACTTGCGGGCCATGCCCGCCGCCGCCAGCGCTCCGAGCATGATGCCGAAATTCATCACCGAGGTAATGTCGTTGAATACATTGGCCTCCAAAGCCGCTTGCAGATTGGGCCGCTGCCAATAGGCCCACTGGCTGACATCGATGCCCAATGGCGCCGCCAGCTTCGCTCCCCACAGGGCGAAGGCGGAAGTAACGCCCCAAGGGCGGCCCGCCAGCAGCAGGGTGGCGATATTGACCAGGGCCAGAGCCAGGGCGCCCGCCAGCAGCGGCCAGGGTCCGGTAAGCCAGGCGCGGGAAGAAAGCGGACCCCACTCGCGCTCGATGGAACCGTGACGAGCCTTTTCATGGCGCGCCGCCAGCAGCCAAACCGCGCCAAACAGCAGCAGGCTGAGCACAATGCCGCCAACAACGCCGAAATTCGCCGACAGCGCCACCGGGGCGAATCCTGGCGCATCCTGCCAGACCGACCAGTGCCAGGTGCCGATTACCGAGCCCACCACGAAAAACGCCAGGGTTATCAGCATGCGCGCATTGCCGCCGCCAGCGGTGAACAGGGTGCCCGACGCGCAGCCGCCGCCAAGTTGCATGCCGAGGCCGAAAAGGAAAGCACCGCAGACGACTGCGAGATTAAGCGGCGAGACATTGCCGCGCAGGGCCGTGCCGCCGATCTCTCCCTGGGCGATCAAGGGCGTGAAAATCAGCACCGTCAGCGCCAGCATGATCATTTGCGCCCGCAGGCCGGCGCTGCGGCCGCTGCCGGCGACTTCGCGCCAGGCCGCGGTGAAGCCGAAGGCGGCGTGATACAGGGCGACGCCGGCGACGACGCCAACGCCGAACAAGGCCGTCTGGCGCCAGCCGTGGAAGGCGAGCAGATACAGACAGATACCCGCGGCGCCGGCTGCGGCGGCGAGCAGGGCGGGCCGGTTGAAATCTCCCGGCCGACCGCTGGCGACTTCGGACTGACTCATGACAGGCGGCTCGGTTCGGGAAATCGCCTATTGCAGGATTTCCCGGACGGCCTCTTCCATGCGCGTCATGCCCCAGCGGCGACCTTCGGCGAGCGCGTCCTCAAGGCTGGCGCCGTCTTCCCGGGCGCTGAAGGCGCGCAGGGCGCCGACCCGGTTGCTGCTGCCGCAATGCAACAGCACGGGCTGCCCGTCGAGCTGGGCGAGCAGTTGATCCAGACTCCGGGCGTTTTCGCTGGTCACCCCGCCGGCGACGGCGACTGGGATGGAGTGAAACTCCATGCCGGCGGAATTGACGAGGCTTGATTCATCCCAGTCGATTTCACCGTCGGTGCGCAGGCTGATGACATGACGGATGCCCGCCTCGGACAAGGTTGCAATCTGCTCCGGGGTGGGTTGGCCCGAGGCGAAAACCATTTCTTCCGGGGCATTGAAATTGGCGAGCCCCGCAGCTTCGAGCGCATCCCTGTCCACCTGGTACTGCGGTCCGCAAGCGGCCAGCGCCAGCGCGAAAACCGAAATCAGTACAGCAAATACCGGCGTGCGAACATTCATGATGGAATCCTCCGGCTCATAATTTTCTTTATCGAATGGAAGTCTATTGTGCGGTAATCCCGCGACCAACTCAATGCGTCCCCAGCAATTCTCATTATGGCAATGGCCGCGCTCACATCAGTCATTCTGCGCGCAGTCGCAGAATCTCATTGCGTGGCCGCTGCAAGAGATTCCGCGACTGCGCTTCGCTTCGCGCGGAATGACATGAAGGTTGGAGCGCCAAAATGAGAATAGCTGATGCGTCCCGAATCAGGATTCACGGGATGCGCCGTTGAGGAAGCGTTTGATCAGACGGGCGTCGCTGTCCACACAGCCGGTGCTGTTGTGGTAGATGTACTCGGCGCTCGCGGCGGCGATGGCGTCGCCCTTGCGCACGGTCTGGCGAAAGGTGTCGATTTCCATGGGCGGCAGCCCGTCGTTCTGGTAGATGCCGATCAGCAGGCGGATTTCCCTGTCGCTGAGGTGTTCGCTGAGAATGCGGGCGATGCCTTCGGCAAAATTCTCCCAAGCGTAATTGCGACGATAACATTCGGCGATGGCATCCCGCACGCCCCGGGGCAGGGAACGGTCCGCGGAACTCGCAACAATCAGTGAATAGGTGCGGATGATCTCCCGGGCCTGTTCCCGGGTGGCGGATTCGAACATGGCGCCGGTGCTCGTCACCCGCAGCAGGCGGCTCGCCTCCTCGATGGACCCGTAATTCTCATTGGCGGCATCGGCGGGTAGCCAGGCCAGCAAGCCCCAGAGAGACAAGACCGCCGAACCCCGGGACAATCGCGGCATGATGGGTTTCCAGGGAGCTCCAGGCTCCAGTCCGTCTGCAAGTGGTCGGAATGGCAGGATTTGAACCTGCGACCCCTGCCTCCCGAAGGCAGTGCTCTACCAGGCTGAGCTACACTCCGCATTCAATGTCGGGCAACGAGCTTGCGCGCCCCGGAATTATAGGCCCAGCGTCTGGGATTTGCATAGTTTCATGAATGGAGGCTCTGCGCAAAAAACGGGACAAAAAGAAAAAATATTCAATAAAATTGAAATTCGGTAAACATAAGGTCAATATGGGCAGACCGTCTTTTCAGGAGCTTCCGCCACGGGCTCCCGGGAGACTGCGCCGCAGGCTGCGGTATACAGTAAAATCGAACCCCTGACGGCGCTGGCCCGACCGGCTGCCGTGACAGCGGGACCATCTGGAGCCCAGTTGAACAAGAATATTCCTCGCGCCCTCTATCGGGCGGAGCAGGTACGCGCACTTGACCGGCTAGTGCAGCGGCAACCTGGCGTCAGCGAGTTTGCGCTCATGCAAAGGGCCGGCGCGGCGGCATTTGCCTGTTTGCGGGAGCGCTGGCCCCGGGCGCGTCGATTACTGATTCTCACCGGATCGGGCAATAACGGGGGCGATGGTCTGGTGATCGCCGCGCTGGCGGCAAAGCTCGGCCTCAAGACAAGAATCGTCGGTCTGGCATCGCCCGACAAACTCAGCGGCGCGGCCGCCAGGGCCAGGGAGATGGCTGGCGAGCAGCAGCTTGCCATGGAATCCTTCCGCGAATTCAGGGACGGTCCCGAGCCGGACTGCGACCTCATTGTGGACGCCATTTTCGGCATTGGCCTGCACCGCGCAGCCGAAGGCGAACAGCGGGCTGCCATCGAGTGGATCAATGCCAGCGGCCTGCCGGTATTCGCAATAGACCTGCCAAGCGGACTTGCGGCCGACACCGGCGCCCCTCTAGGCGCAGTGGTGCGGGCCGATCTGACCATCACCTTCATCGGCATGAAGCGCGGCCTGCTGACGCAGCAGGGTCCCGAGTACGCCGGCGAACTCGTATTCGCCGATCTCGACGCGCCGAAGGAGATTTTCCGGCACAGCGATTCGCCCCGGGCAGAAGTCGAACGCATCGATGTTCATTCCACAGCCGGATTCCTGCCCCGGCGCAACCGCGCAAGCCACAAGGGCAGTAATGGCCATGTGCTGCTGCTTGGCGGCGACCGGGATATGGGCGGTGCCATCCTGCTCGCCGCCGAGGCCGCCCTGCGCAGCGGCGCGGGCCTTGTGAGCATGGTGACACGGTCCTGCCATCGGCCCGCTGCGCTGGCCCGGCGGCCTGAAATCATGGTTACCGGCACCGAGGACGATCAGGTGGATTTGCCCGCGCTGCTTGACCGGGCCAGTAATATCGTCATCGGCCCCGGCCTCGGTCGCGGCGATTGGTCGCGCAATCTGCTGCGGGCGGCGCTGACGGCCCGGTCGAGCCGTGACATTCCCCTGGTGCTGGACGCAGACGCCCTCGGCCTGCTTGCCAGCGAAGCCGGCGAGGGTGCCTGGGAACCCCGGGACGATCAGGTATTGACGCCGCATCCCGGCGAAGCCGCCGCCCTGCTCGGCAGCAGCGTGGCGGAAGTCCAGGGCGACCGCTTCGAAGCGGTGGCCGGGTTGCAGCGCCGCTTCGGCGGGCACTGCCTGCTCAAGGGTGCCGGCAGCCTGATTTGCGGCCCCGAGCGGCCTCTGCGCTTCCAGCTTTGTTCCGAAGGCAACCCGGGCATGGGCAGCGCGGGCATGGGAGATGTGCTCAGCGGTATCATTGCCGGCCTTCACGCCCAGGGATTGCCCCTTGGGGAGAGCCTGCGCTGCGCGGTTTGTGTGCATGGTGAAGCGGCGGACCTGGCGGCGGAAGACGGCGAGCGGGGCCTGATCGCCACCGATCTGCTGCCGTTCATTCGCCGCCTCGTCAATCCTGATCAGGGCGGGCAGGCAAAAGGCAATCATGAACCGGATCGAAGGTAGGCTGGAAAACGAATCCGCAACGCTGAACTTCGGCCGGCGGCTGGCGGCGGCCACTCTCGCGGGCGCAAGCGCCGGCAGCGGAGAGGCCACGGTCATTCATCTGCACGGCGAACTCGGCGCCGGCAAGACCACGCTGACCCGGGGCCTGCTGCGGGGTTACGGCTTCGAAGGTCCGGTGAAAAGCCCCACCTACACCCTGGTGGAACCCTACGAACTTGCGCAACAGTCGATCTGTCATTTTGACCTGTACCGGCTGGCGGACCCGGGAGAGGTGGAGTTTCTGGGCGCGGAGGACTATTTTGCCGGTGGCAGCCTGTGTATTTTTGAATGGGCCGAGCGTGGCGGCGGGCGGATTCCCGCGGCGGACCTCAGCATCGAGTTGCGCGGCGCCGGCGCCGGGCGGCATTTCGAGTGCCTGGCGCGCACGGCGGCAGGCCGCGCAATAGTCAAGAAGATGCGGCAAGGCGTCGATGTTCAGGACATGGGAAGATGATTTGCGGAATCCTGCCATGCGGCCCGAGCGAAATTGCCTGATTGCCGGCATTGCCGCCGCAGCCTGGCTGTTGGGGCTGTTGCTGTATCCAGCCCGTGAAGCGGCCGCCGCCGAGGTGCGGGGCGTTCGCGTCTGGCGCGCCCCGGAGCGCACCCGGATCGTGTTCGATCTCGACAGCGCCGTGGAATACCACCTCATCAGGCTCGATGAAGTCGGCCAGTTGCTCATCGATCTGGAAGACTCCGGCCTGGCCCAATCCCTTGCCGGCCTGGCCGGGCTGGCGCCGACGGAAGGGCCGGTCATCGGCCTGGGACTTGAGGAGGCGCCCGGGGACAGTCTGCGCTTTGTGGTTGAACTGGCGGCGAGCGTGACGCCACGGGGATTCGTGCTGCCGCCGATTGCCCAGTATGGCGACCGGCTGGTCATTGATCTCTACGATATCGACAGCCAATCGCCGCTGGAAAGCCCAACCGCGCCAGCATCGGTCGTTCCGCCGATGGTTTCCCCGCCACCGGCTGTTCCCTCCCTGCCTGACCTTGGCCCGATGCGCGACATCGTGGTGGCGATCGCCGCCGGACACGGCGGCGAAGACCCCGGCGCGGTCGTGGGGAAGGACTACGAGAAAGACATCAATCTGGCGGTCTCGCGTTATCTGTACGAACGCCTTGCAGCCGCCAGCGGATACCGCCCGGTCATGATCCGGGAAGGCGACTACGCCGTTGCCCTGCGGCGCCGGGCCGATCTGGCCCGGGAGCACCGGGCGGACCTGCTGCTCGCAATCCACGCCGATGCCTATCGCGCAAGCAGCGTCAGCGGCATGACCATCTACGCCCTGTCGGGCGACCGGGCCGACCGGGAAAACGCAGCCCGGGTGGCCCGCAAGGAAAACGCCGCGGACCTGATTGCCGGGGTGGAAAGCGACCTGCGTCTCGGAGAATTCGAGGACGACGTGGCCCTGGCCCTGGTATCCATGCATATGGGCTGGAGCATGGAGCAGAGCCTGCTGGCCGGCGAGCATATCCTGCGGGCCGCGGGAGGGGTGACGCGGCTGCGCAAGGACCGGGTCCAGCAGGCGTCGCTGGCGGTGCTGATCTCTCCCGATATTCCGTCGATCCTCATCGAAACCGGCTACATGACCAATCCCGCCGAGCTTTCCCGCCTCACATCGCCCGGATTCCAGCGGCGGCTGGCAGACGCCATGGCCCGGGGCGTGATGAGCTATTTTGAAGAACGGGCCCCGGAAGGCACCCTGGTCGCCTGGCGCAAGGCCAATCCGGACCTGAGCGCCACCGCAATACCGGGAGAAGTGGGCCGCATGGCCGACACCCTGGTCAATGCCCTGGGCGGAAGCACTGAACCGGGCGGCGAAGAGTCGGGATTCATTACCCATGCGGTGAGGCGCGGTGATACACTGTCCGCCATCGCTGAGCGCTATTCGGTGAGCCTGCCCCGGCTGCGTGAACTGAATCAGCTTGTCGGCGACCATATTGAAGTGGGCAGGGAGCTGAAAATTTCCCGGCAATGAATCGCATCAACCGACTGAGCCCGCGCCTGGCCAACCAGATTGCCGCCGGTGAGGTGGTTGAGCGCCCGGCTTCGGTGCTAAAGGAAATGCTCGAAAACAGCCTCGACGCCGGCGCCCGGCGGATCGATATCGAGGTGGAGCAGGGCGGCAAGAAGCTGCTGCGGGTGCGCGATGACGGCAGCGGCATCCACAAGGACGATCTCGCACTAGCCCTTAGCCGCCACGCCACCAGCAAGATTGCCGCGCTGGAAGACCTGGAAGCCATCGGCAGCCTCGGTTTTCGCGGCGAGGCCCTGGCCAGCATCGGCTCGGTATCGCGGCTGGAATTATCTTCCCGCACCGCCGACGGCAGCGAGACCGGCTGGACCGTGCGCGCCGAAGGCCAGCAGATGGAAGCTTCGCTTGAGCCCTGCCAGCATGGCGTCGGCGCCACGGTGGAAGTGCGCGACCTGTTTTTCAACACGCCAGCGCGCAGAAAGTTCCTCAAGACCGAAAGAACCGAGTTCACCCGTCTCGACGAAGTCTTCAAGCGGGTGGCCTTGAGCCGCTTCGACGTGCAGTTCAACCTGCGCCACAATCAGCGCAGCGTGCATGACCTGCGACCCGCCGCCACCGAGGCCGAACAGCGCCGCCGCATCGGCCTGGTGTGCGGACCCGGCTTTCTGGAAAACTCGGTACCCATCGAGCAGCGCGCCGCGGGGCTGCTGCTGCGGGGATGGATCGGCCTGCCGGCATTCTCCCGCAGCCAGGCGGATTTGCAGTACTTTTACGTCAACGGTCGCGTGGTGCGCGACAAGATCGTCAGCCATGCCATTCGGCAGGCATACCACGATGTACTCTACCACGGTCGCCATCCGGCCTATGTGCTGTTCCTGGAACTGGATCCGAAGACGGTGGACGTCAACGTACACCCCACCAAACACGAAGTACGCTTTCGCGAAAGCCGCCTGGTGCATGACTTCCTGTTTCGCTCGCTGCACCGGGAACTCGGCGACATCAAGCCCGGGGACCGCCGGGAAAAGGCTCCTGCCGCGGCGCCGGCAAGCTCGCCGCCGGAAGGCTTCCCGGAGCAGCGCGCCCTACCCCTGCGCGACGCCTGGCAGCTGCGGGAGCCGCCCGGCGAGTACCGCGGCGCCCCGGCAGCCTCGCCCCAGTCGCCGGACCAGCTCGCGGAACAGTACGCCAGGCTGTTCGGCGGCGGCGAGGAAACGCCCCCGCTGGGTTACGCCATTGCCCAGTTGCACGGCGTCTATATCCTGGCCCAGAACAAGGAGGGCCTGATCATCGTCGACATGCACGCCGCCCATGAGCGCATTACCTATGAGCGCATGAAACAGGCGCTGGAACAGGAGCGGCTGCGGCGGCAGTCCCTGCTTGTGCCCCTGCCCCTGGCGGTGAGCGCAGCCGAGGCGGACTGCGCCGAAACCCATCGCGAAAGCCTGCTTGCCCTGGGCCTTGAACTCGAACGGGTCGCCGGCGAAGCCATCGTGGTGCGGCAGGTTCCCGCCTTGTTGAAAGATGCCAATATCGAGCAACTCGTGCGCGACTTGCTGCCGGACTTGCTTGAGTTCGGCGCCAGCGACCGGCTCCAGAGCCACCAGAACGAATTGCTTTCCACCATGGCCTGCCACGGCTCCGTGCGCGCCAACCACCGGCTCAGCATCCACGAAATGAACGCCCTGCTGCGGGATATGGAGGCCACTGAACGCAGTGGGCAATGCAATCACGGCCGGCCAACCTGGGTATGGCAATCCATGGCGGACTTGGATAAGCTATTCCTGCGCGGTCGCTAGCTTGGTCAGGTCTAGGTGTCAGTTCGGCAGTTCAGGCCCGGGGGGGGCGGACGTATTCTGTCTGGCTGGTCCCACGGCGGCAGGCAAAACCGCACTCGCGGTTGAGCTGGCGCAGAATCGGCCGCTGGAAATCGTCAGCGTCGATTCAGCCCAGGTTTATCGCGGCATGGACATCGGCACCGGAAAGCCGGATGCGCGCACCCGCGCTTTGGTGCCCCATCGGCTGATCGATATCCGCGACCCGGCGGAGCCCTATTCGGCGGCGGATTTCCGCGCTGACGCGCTGGATGAAATCGGCGGTATTCTCGCCTCGGGCAAGATTCCGTTGCTGGTCGGTGGCACCATGCTTTACTTCCAGGTGCTGCGAGACGGCATCGCATCCATGCCCCCCGCCAATCCCGGCATACGAAGGGAAATCGAACAGCAGGCCGAGCGGGAAGGCTGGGAAGCGATGCACCGCCGGCTTGCCGAAGTGGACCCGGAGGCCGCGGCGCGGATTCATCCCAATGATCCGCAACGCCTGCAACGAGCGCTGGAAGTCTGGCAAGTGACAGGGAAACCGATCAGCAGCATCCACGCTGAAAGGAATAGTCGCCCCGACGGGTCTATATCTTTCAGACTGCATTTTTTCGCAATCCACCCGTCTGAGCGGGCGGAACTGCATCAGCGCATCGATGCCCGTTTCAGGCAAATGCTCGATAACGGACTCGTGGCGGAAGTGGAGCGCCTGCATCGGCGCGAAGACCTTCATCCGAGGCTGCCGTCGATGAAGTCGGTGGGCTATCGACAAGTATGGCAGTACCTGGACGGCAAACTGGCCTACCCGGAAATGGTGGAAAAAAGCATCGCGGCAACCCGGCAACTCGCCAAACGGCAGTTGACCTGGCTTCGTTCCTGGCCCGGGTTGCGTCGCTTTACCGGAGATCCTGGAAGGAACCGGGATCAAGCATTGCAATTTGTAGATTCATTCACAATCTGGTAATCAGATGAACAGGACTTCCCTGAAAACCGGCGAGCCGCGCACCGCGGCAGAATTTTGGGAGAACAAGAAATGTCCAAAGGACACAGCTTACAGGATCCGTTCCTGAACGCATTGCGGAAAAACCGCGTGCCTGTTTCAATCTATCTGGTCAGCGGTATCAAGCTGCAGGGGCAGATCGAGTCCTTCGATCAGTTCGTGATCCTGCTGAAGAATGCCGTGAGCCAGATGGTGTACAAGCATGCGATTTCCACCGTGGTGCCCGGGCGAATGGTCAAGATTCAGGTCAACCATTCGGCTGCTGACCAGGAAGAAGATGCCGAGTTCTAGGTCGGCGCAGGCCGGCGCCGGCAAATCTCCGCAGCTTCGGGTCTGAGGTCTGGCTTGTTTTTTGAGCGGCCCGACTCCGGCGAAAGTTGTGTGCTCGTGCATATCAACATCACTGCGGAGAAGAATCAGGAAGATCTGACCGAATTCGAGGAACTGGCTATCTCCGCAGGCGCGGAGCCGGTGGCGCTCGTGTCCGGTTCCCGGGAGAGGCCGGAGTCAGCCACCTTTCTCGGCTTGGGAAAACTCGAGGAACTCGCCCGGGTGAGGGAAAGCCACGGCGCCGGCCTGGTGTTGTTCAACCATGCCCTGACGCCGGGTCAGGAGCGCAATCTCGAACACGAATTGCGCTGCCGGGTGCTTGACCGCACCGGGCTCATCCTCGACATCTTCGCCCAGCGGGCGCGGTCGCACGAAGGCAAATTGCAGGTTGAGCTTGCCCAACTGCGCCATTTGAGTTCCCGCCTGAAGCGGGGCTGGTCGCATCTTGACCGGCAGAAGGGCGGTATCGGCCTGCGCGGCGCCGGAGAAAAGCAGCTTGAGCTCGACCAGCGCATGATCGGACAGCGCATCAAGTCGATTCGCAAAAGCCTGGACCGGGTCCACGGTCGCCGCGAACTCGGCCGCAACGCGCGCCAGCGGGCGGAGTTGCCGACGATTTCCCTGGTGGGCTACACCAATGCCGGCAAGACTTCGCTGTTCAATCGCCTCACCGGCGCCAGCGACTACGCCGCCGACCAGTTGTTCGCCACCCTGGACCCGCGGCTGCGGCGTATCAGCCTGCCGGCTGTGGGCGCGGCGGTCCTGGCGGATACCGTGGGCTTCATCAGCCATTTGCCACACCAGTTGGTGGAAGCCTTCAAGGCCACGCTGGAGGAAACCGTGGCGGCGCAGTTGCTGATTCACGTGGTGGATGCGGCGGGCGCCAGACGCGTTGAACATATGGAACAAGTGCGGGAAGTGCTTGCCGAAATCGGCGCCGAGGACATTCCCCAGCTTGTGGTCTGCAACAAGATCGACCTGTGCCCGGAGCTTGGGCCGCGGATCGACCGGGACGCGCACGGCCGCCCGCTGCGGGTCTGGATGTCGGCTCTGACCGGCGCCGGCGAGGAGGAACTGCGCACAGCGCTCGGCGAATGGCTTGGCTACGATCTGCGGCGCGAGTCGTTCGTGCTGCCGCCGCGGCAGGCGGGATTGCGCTCGCGCCTGCTCGCCAGGGGCTGCATCGAAAGCGAAGCCGTGGACGAGCGGGGCAATTTCCACATCACCGCTCGTCTTGGCCCTGCGGAGACCCGCCGCATCGCCTCGCTGGATGGTTGCCGGGTCGAGCCGCGTAAAACCACGGCGGCGGATATTGCTGTGTCTGCGGGCCAAAATTCGGTACAATTTCGATCTTGAGGACTGGCGCGCACGCAAGCCTTGCAACGGAGACTCCAATGGCCTGGAACGAACCCGGCAAAAATGGCAATGATCCCGACCCCTGGGGAAGCGGAGGCGGTCGCCGCGGCGGCGGCAATCAGGGCCCGCCCGATATCGATGAGGTGATCCGCAACCTGCTGGGGCGCTTCGGCGTGCTCGGCGGCGGTTCCCGGGGCAGTTCCGGCGGAAGCTCCGGAGGCGGCAAATCGGCGCCCGGCAAGGGCATATCCGGCGGCCTGCTCGCGGGCTTGCTCGTTGTCGCCCTGGTGGTGTGGGGATTCCTGGGCTTCTACATCGTCGACGAAGCCGAGCGCGCCGTGGTGCTGCGCTTTGGCCGGGTTCTCGACAATACGGTGGGTCCGGGGTTGCACTGGAACCCGCCGCTTGTCGACGAGGTCAACAAGGTCAATGTTGCCGAACTCAATGCCAAGACGTATCAGAACCGGGCGATGCTGACCACCGATGAGAACATCATCGATATCGTCGTCACGGTGCAGTACCGCATCGACGATCCGGTCAAGTATGTCATCGCCGTGCAGGATCCCGAACGCAGCCTCGACAATGCCTCGGAGTCGGCGACCCGGCATGTGGTCGGCGGCAATTTCATGGACCAGATTCTGAACACTCCCCAAATCCTCGCGGCCGCTGTGCAAGAGCGACTGCAGGATTACATGGATCTGTACAACACCGGCATTCTGGTCAGCCAGGTGAATGTCACCGATGCCCAGCCGCCGGAAGCCGTACGGGATGCCTTCGAGGACGTGATTAGGGCGCGGGAAGACGAACAAAGGGCCCAGAACCAGGCCCAGCAATACGCCAACCGTGTCATTCCCGAGGCCCGCGGCGAAGCCCAGCGGCAGATTGAACAGGCCAATGCCTACAAGCAGGAGGTCATCGCCAGGGCGGAGGGCGACGCGTCGCGATTCGATCAGTTGCTGCTCGAATACCAGAAAGCGCCGGAGGTGACGCGCCAGCGCATGTATATCGATTCGATCCAGGACGTGATGACCGCGTCCAGCAAGATCATGATCGACGTTGAAGGCGGCAACAACATGCTGTATGTGCCGCTCGACAAGATTCTCGAACAGAACACGTCCGTCACGGGCGCGGCCCGGCCGCGTTCGGCTTCCGAATGGCGCGATTTCGCCGACGAGCTGGCGCCATATCTGCCGAACGTTTCCAGTAGCGGGGCGGTTGACGCGTCGCGCCTTTCCGATGCCAGAAGCGGGGTAACAAGGCCATGAAAAAATATTACGGTATGGGGCTGGCATTGTTGCTGCTGGTGCTGGCCGCCAACAGTCTGTTCGTGGTGCGCGAAACCGAGCGCGCCGTCATGCTGCGCTTCGGCGAATTGGTGAACGCCGACATTCCACCGGGTCTTCATGTGAAGATTCCCATGGTGAATCAGGTACACAAGTTCGATGCCCGCATCCAGTCCGAGGATTCTGTGCCGGCGCGTTTTCTGACGCTGGAGCAGAAAGCCCTGGTAGTCGACTCCTACACCAAATGGCGCATCCTGGATGTCGGCCAGTTCTATGTCAGCACCCAGGGCGATGAATCAAGGGCCGGTTCACTGCTTGCGCAACGCATCAACGACGGTCTGCGCGACCAGATTGGCGCGCGAACCTTGCAGGAAGTCGTTGCCGGCGAACGCGATCAACTCATGCTCGATCTGACCGAGAATCTGAACATGTCCGCGGCGCAGGATGTCGGCATTGAAGTCATCGACGTGCGCGTGAAGCGCATCGATCTGCCCGAAGACGTGCGCGGGTCCGTGTATGATCGCATGGTCACCGAGCGCAACCGGGAAGCCCAGGAACTGCGCTCCCGGGGCGATGAACTCGCCATCGGCATCCGCGCCGACGCCGACCGGCAGGCGATCATCTTCGAAGCCGAAGCCTATCGCGACGCCGAGCGCATCCGCGGCGAAGGCGACGCCCAGGCAACTGCGGTTTACGCCGACGCCTACAACAAGGATCCGGAGTTCTACGCCTTCACCCGCAGCCTGAACGCCTATCGGGAAACCTTCGCCAACAAGGGCGACGTGCTCCTGCTCGATCCCGAGAGCGAATATTTCAGATACCTCAAGGATCTGGACAACGGCGAACCAGAGTAACTCCGAATCGCAGTCCGTCCGACCGTCGCTCTCATGGCGGTCGGATTCCATGGGGCTGGTGAATTTCCATGTGGCACGATCTCGCCGTGGCGTTTTGCCTGCTGCTCGTGATCGAGGGCCTGCTGCCGGCGATCAGCCCGGGCGGCTGGAAGCGTGTGCTGGCAAGCCTCAGGGATGTTCCGGAGCGCCACATCCGTCGGGCGGGCCTCGGCTTCATGTGCGCCGGCGCCCTGTTGTTGTTCCTGATCAATTGAAGAGTACATCCAGGCCATAGAGAACACTGGCATGAGTACCGCCAACCGATGGTTGTTACCCGACGGTGTCGAGGAGATACTGCCGGAAGAAGCCCGCAAGCTGGAAACCCTGCGCCGGGAGATCCTCGATCTCTACCGCGGCTGGGGTTATGAACTGGTAATTACGCCGCTGATCGAATTCCTCGATTCTCTGCTCGTGGGTTCATCGCGCGAGCTGGACCTGCATACTTTCAAGCTGATCGACCAGTTGAGCGGAAAGCTTATGGGCGTTCGCGCCGACATGACGCCCCAAGCCGCCCGCATCGACGCACACCGGCTCAACCGCACCGGCCCCGTGCGCCTGTGCTATGCCGACAGCGTGCTGCACACCCTGCCCCGGGGCATGCAGACTTCCCGAGCGCCCATCCGGGTCGGCGCCGAGTTCTACGGCCATGCAGGCGCGGCCTGCGATATCGAAGTGATCTGCCTGATGTGGGCCATGCTGCGCCAGGCGGTAGTGGACGATGTCCACCTGGTGCTTGGCCATGTGGGCATTTACCGCGCACTTTTGGCGGCGGCGGAAATGGACTCCGAAGCCGAAGAAATCCTATTTGACGCAGTTCAGCGCAAGGATTACGGCGAGGTGGACCAACTGCTTGCAGCCGGCGTCGCCGACGACCGTCTGCGCGCCATGCTTGCCCGGCTCGTCCGGCTCAGCGGTGGGGAGGAAGTCCCCGGACAGGCACGGGACGCCTTCGCCGAAGCGCCGCCCGCTGTCCATGCGGCGCTCGATGAACTCGCGGCGATTGAAAGCGGTGTCCGGCAACGAATCCCCGAGGCGTCACTGAGTTTTGACCTGTGCGAATTGCGGGGCTACCAGTACCACACCGGCATTGTCTTCGCCGCCTATATCCCGGGCTACGGACGCGCCGTGGCCAAGGGCGGACGTTATGACAATATCGGCGCGGTGTTCGGCCGGGCGCGCCCCGCCACAGGATTCGACAGCGACCTGAAAACCCTGGCCCGCTTCACCACCCGGGATTTCCGCCGTGCCGGCGGCATTCTCGCCCCGGACAGCGATTGCGAAGCGCTGGGAGACAAGGTCGCGGAGTTGCGGGCCAGTGGCGAAATCGTCATTGCCGATGTCGGCGGCGGCGATGAAGCCGCGGCGGGGGAACTCCACTGCGACCGGCGCCTGCTGCGGCGGTCCGGCGCCTGGGTCGTACAGGCAATCTGACCATTCGAATCATCGAGAGCGACCGGGAGCATGACACAAACCCTCGTAGTATTGGGCGCCCAGTGGGGCGATGAAGGAAAGGGCAAGGTAGTTGACCTGCTGACCGACCGGGTCGATGTGGTGGCCCGCTTCCAGGGCGGCCACAACGCTGGCCACACTCTGGTCATCGACGGAGAAAAAACCGTTCTGCACCTGCTGCCGTCAGGCATTTTGCACGCCGGCGTCGAGTGCATTATCGGCAATGGCGTCGTGCTGAGCATGTCCGCCCTGCTGCGGGAAATCCACGGCCTGGAAGAGCGCGGCCTCGAGCTGCGCGACCGGGTCAGGATCAGCGGCGGCTGCCCCCTGATCCTGCCCTCGCATATCTCACTCGACCAGGCCCGGGAAGCCACCAGCCGGGGCGGCGGGAAAATCGGCACCACCGGCCGCGGCATCGGCCCGGCCTACGAAGACAAGGTCGGCCGCCGGGCCATCCATCTGGCAATGACCCGTAATGAGCCAGACTTCAGCGTCCGGCTGGAAGAACTGCTCGATTACCATAACTTCCTGCTCAGAAGCTGGTACCAGCAGGAAGAAGTGGATTTCGCCGAGGCGCGGGACGAGTTGCTGGATCAGGCGCGGCAGTTGCGGCCCATGATTGCCGATTCCGTCGATATCCTGCATCAGCGCCGGGAAGCAGGCCATAAAATTCTTTTTGAAGGCGCCCAGGGCTCATTGCTCGATATCGACCACGGCACCTATCCCTTCGTCACTTCCTCCAATACCACCAGCGGCGCCGCCGCCACCGGCAGCGGATTCGGGCCGCTGCATCTTGACCGCGTACTTGGCGTCGCCAAGGTGTATACCACCCGGGTCGGAGACGGTCCTTTCCCCACGGAACTGTTCGACGCCACCGGCGAACACCTGGCCAAAAAGGGGAACGAGTTTGGCTCCACCACCGGCCGCAGCCGGCGTTGCGGCTGGTTCGACGCGCAAGCGGTGAGGCTGGCCACCCGGATCAACAGCATCAGTGGCCTGTGCCTGACCAAACTCGATGTGCTTGACGGGATCGAGCGCCTGAAAATCTGCGTTGGCTATCGCGGGGACTTGGCGCTGGATGACAGCGGGCAATTGCAGCCGGTCTATGAAGAATTGCCTGGCTGGCTGGAGTCGACCGGCGGCGCTCGCGCGCTCGAAGACCTGCCCGCGAACGCCCGGGCCTATATCCGCTTCATTGAAGACGCCGTAGGCGCCCCGGTGGACATCATTTCCACCGGGGCCGACCGCGCCGAAACCATCATCCTGCGCCAGCCATTCGATTGACACTTCACGCAAGCGCCGAATGCGGCGACCAAGCCACCGTCATACTGCACAAAACCGCTGTATCTCAAGCAGGGGCTTCCCGATGAGATCCTGCGACTACGCGCAGGATGACGGGAAGGGGAGCGCGCAGCGAAGCCACAGTAAGTCATCCCGCGCGCAGCGAAGCCCACTCTGATGTCATTCTGCGCGTAGCGTAGCGAAGTCGCAGAATCTCATGCAGTAGCCTCCGCGGCTTCCGTCAGACTCCACAAACAGGCCGCTCCCCTCGCCCCGCTGGCGTCGCCGAAGCGCGGCGGGGAAATCCTCGTCTGCACTTCGTCGGTGAATACATGATCTCCGAGCATCCGGGGCACGAGCTGGTAAATCTGCTCGATATTCGACAGCCCGCCGCCGAACACGACGATTTCCGGGTCGAGCACATTGATGATGGTGGCGAGGCACTGGGCGATCTGCCGGCAATAGTTGTCAATGCAGACCAGCGCCTGCCTATCGCCTGCCCGCGCCAGCCGGGCGATTTCCGCGGCCTCCACCGCCGCGCCACCCGCCTCGACAAAACTGCGCTTGAGCCCGGCGCCGCAGAGCACGGTTTCAATGCAATTCCGGCGGCCGCAATAGCATATGCGGTCTTCCCTGATCGAATTCCGCACATTCGCCGGGATGCAATTGTGGCCCCATTCCCCGGCGATGCGGTTGGGACCGGTGTGCAGCTTGCCGTCGATGACGATGCCGCCGCCGGTTCCCGTGCCGATAATGACACCGAATACCGAACGACAGCCCTTGCCCGCACCATAATGCGCTTCCGAAAGGGCAAAGCAGTTGGCGTCGTTCTCCAGCTTTACCGAATAGCCGAGCCCCCGCTCGATATCGCGCTTCAGGGGCTTGTCATTGAAGCAGGTGGAATTGGAGTTCTTGATCGTTTCCCGTCCGGGCGTCAGCGCCCCCGGCGTACCGATGCCGACCTTGAGCCTGCGCCCCTGTTGCAGGCCTTTTATCAGCCCGGCAAGCGTCTCAAGCACTTCCGCATAGGAATCCGGCGGCGTGGGACGCCGGACCACCTCGGCCACATCGCCCGCCGGCGTGAGAACGATGCCTTCCATCTTGCTGCCGCCCACATCGATGCCGATTCGCAGCGGCCCGTCCGCATTCCCGTTCACAGCGTTTCCCATGGGTTCATCCAAATGCAGCAAAAACTCAATATATTGTTTGACTTCGCAATTCCAACACTATATGTTGATGCGATTGGCTCCGGGGTCGTCCCCTTGTTGACCAGCGGAATGTCACCGGAACACATTGTAACAGTGCCGAATGGCCGGCGAGGTTGGCAGGAATGGCCGAAGCAGCAAAGCAGCGCGATGCGGCAGCGGAGGAAGAGCCTCCCAAGGCGAAAATGAAGGCCCGGGACCAGCTTCGCCTGTTGCTCGAAAAACGCAGGCGCGAAGAGGAAATTCGCGAGCAGCTCGCGGCTTTCGCCGCGGAAATGGAGCAAGCCCGGCAGCGGCGCGGGAACTCGCGGTAAATCGGCATGCGCCGTCTGTTGCTACTCGCTCTGCTCTCCCTGCTTTTCGTCGCCTGCGGTCGTGAAGGGGGATACAGCCCCGTCCTCGATTCCGAACCCGCCGCCGATTCGGTTCAAACCCGCATGCCGCGCATCCTGCGGCTGTACTTCAGCGCCCTTCCCGACATCGAACGCAGCAGCCTGCGCCTCGTTGGCCCGGAAGGCGATGTTCCGCTGCGGGGCCTGCACACCATGGCCGCCGACGATCTCATGATTGAAATCATGGAACCGCTCGCCAATGGCGAATACGCGATCCACTGGGCCACGGTGGTTGCCGACGACCCCGGCGAGTACTCCGGCGTGGTGAATTTCTCGGTGGAGCTTGCCCGGGAAGATCAATAGCCATCTGGCACATGGAAGTGCGATGACGAAAAATTCCAGGGATGGAATTTCTCAGAGAATACCTGGTGTTCGCCGGAAGTTCTCCAGATCCGCCGGCGTGTTGACATTAACAAAACTATCAGCCATCTCAGGAAGCATCGTCGAAGGAATGGCCTCGGCGTCCAGCCAGCGATGCACCGCGCGACCGCCGTCGGCATAGAAGCCCATCAGTGAATCCGCTCTCTCGCGATGCAGCAGCATGGTGAGATTCTGTCGCCTTTTACCGTCATGGGCCACTGCGACGCCGTGTTCCCGGGCATCCGTGGACAGCGATGCCGCCAGATTCGGCGCGGTCCAGGGCGCATCGCCGGGGCAGGTCAGCAGCCAGGGGCCGGCAAGTTCGGCAAAGCAGGAAACCAGGCCGCCGAGTGGCCCCTGGTCCGGCTCCCGGTCGCGAACGAGTTCGCAGCCGAAGCCTTGATACGGCGCAGGCTCGCTCCCGATGCTGAGCACGATGCGGGAAGCCTGGGGCCGCAGTCTGGCGATCACGAATTCCACCAGTGCCTTCCCGCCGACGCGAAGCAGCGGCTTGTCCACTCCGCCGAGGCGCCGCCCGCCACCGCCGCAAAGCACGATGGCGCTGATATCTTCAGGGGGCAACAAGGCCCTGCCCGCGGCAATAGAGGTTGAAACCGCTGGATTTGAGAAAGCCGATCAGGGTGATGTTTTCCTGCTCCGCCAGTTCCACCGCCAGACTCGAAGGCGCGCCTATGGCGGCCACCAGGCCCATCCCGGCCATGGCCGCTTTCTGGATGAGTTCAAAGCTTGCGCGACCGCTCAGCAGCAAGCCCGGATGGATCAGCCCGCCGTCCCGAAAATACGAGCCGATGAGCTTGTCGAGGGCGTTGTGCCGCCCCACGTCTTCGCGGCTGCGCTGGATCTGTCCGTCGGCGGAAAAACACGCCGCGGCATGCAGGCCGCCGGTGCGGGCGAATTCGTTCTGGCGCCCGCGCAAGGCTTCAGGCAATCGCCGCAAGGCTTTTGCCGGGATGGCAAACTCGCCCCGCTCGCGCTCGGGCATTTCCAGCGCAATGGCCTGGAGCGAAGCCTTGCCACAGACGCCGCAGCTTGAACTGGTATAGAAGTGCCGTTTCAGCGCTTCCAGGTCCACCCGAACCGAATCCGCCAGTTCGACCCGCAGTACATTCCGCAGGCCCTTGTCCGGGCTTGGCGGCCCGCAGTGACTGATGCGCCGGATATCTTCCGGGCGCCGGATGATTCCCTCTCCGGCGAGAAAACCCACGGCCAGTTCGGCGTCATCCCCCGGGGTGCGCATGGTGATGGCTATGCCCTGTTCCCTGCGCGCCTCCGCGTCCCGGTGCGACAGGCGGATTTCCAGCGGTTCTTCAATACTGAGGGAGTCCTCCACCGGCTCCCCGCCGCCTGTGGCGACCCGCGTGATCCGCCGCCGCAAACTGCCCGCCGCCGGCGACCGGACGACGATGGCTTCGCTCATGTGGCGGCGGGTTCCACCGGTTGCAGTTCGCGCTGGCGGGCGTCCCGCTGCCGGAATTCCCGCTGCCAGTCCGACAGGTGGTTGGCGGGGCGAATTTCCACCGCGGTCACCTTGTACTCGGGGCAATTGGTGGCCCAGTCGCTCAGCTCGGTGGTGACCACATTGGTGCCGGTGGCCGGGTGATGGAAGGTGGTGTAGACCACTCCCGGGGCGACCCGGGTGGTTACCGTGGCCTTGAGCACAATTTCCCCCATGCGGCTGGTGATGGAAACCCGGTCTCCGGTGCGCACCCCGCGCAACTCGGCATCGCTGGGGTGGATTTCAAGCTGGTCTTCGGCCAGCCATTCGAGATTCCGGGTGCGCCGGGTCTGGGTACCCACATTGTATTGATGCAGAATGCGCCCGGTGGTCAGCAGCAGGGGGAATTTGCGGCTCGTACGCTCATCGGTGGGCTGATAGTCGGTAAGCATGAAGCGGCCCTTGCCGCGCACGAATTGCGCCTCATGCATGATGGGGGTGCCTTCCGGGGCGCCATCATTGCATGGCCATTGCACGCTGCCGAGCCGGTCGAGCTTGTCGAAGCTGACGCCAGCGAAATCCGGCGTCAGGGTGGCGATTTCCGCCATGATGTCGGCGGCGCACTGGTAGTTCATGGGGTAGCCCAGGGCCGCGGAAAGCTCCTGCACCGCCTCCCACTCGGACTTGCCGGCTTTCGGCTGCATCACCTGGCGCACCCGGTTGATGCGCCGCTCGGCATTGGTGAAGGTACCGTCTTTTTCCAGGAAGGAGGTGCCGGGCAGGAAGATGTGGGCGAACTTGGCGGTCTCATTGAGAAACAGATCCTGGACGATGACGCAGTCCATGTTGCCGAGCGCAGCCTCAACCCCCTGGGTATTGGGGTCGGACTGGGCCAGGTCTTCTCCCTGGATGAAGATGCCCTTGAAACTGCCGCCCCGAGCGGCGTCGAGCATGTTGGGTATGCGCATGCCGGGTTCGGGCAGCAGTTTCACCTGCCAGGCCTGTTCGTACTTTTCCCGCACCCCGGCCTCGACGATCTGCTGGTAGCCCGACAGCTCGTGCGGAAATGAGCCCATGTCGCAGGAGCCCTGGACGTTGTTCTGGCCGCGCAGGGGACTGACCCCAACGCCTTCCCGACCGATGTTGCCCGTGGCCATGGCGAGATTGGCCATGGCCATCACCATGGTGGAGCCCTGGCTGTGTTCGGTAACCCCAAGGCCATAATAAATGGCGGCGTTTTTCACGGAAGCGTAGAGCCGGGCGGCGCTGCGGATGTCGGCGGCAGGCACGCCGGTGACCTTGGCCACGGCTTCCGGCGAGTTCTCCGGCTGCGCCGCGAATTCACGCCAGGCCGCGAAAGACTCCCCGTCACAGCGTTCGGCCACGAATGCCTCATCAATGTATCCTTCGGTGGCCACCACATGGGCAAAGGCGTTCATCATGGGCACATTGGTGCCGGGCAGCAGCGGCAGGTGTAATTCAGCCTCGATATGGGGCGAGCGCACCAGGTCGATGCGCCGCGGGTCCATTACGATCAGCCGGGCGCCCTGGCGCAGCCTGCGCTTGAGTTGGGAGGCGAAAACCGGATGGCCGTCGGTGGGATTGGCGCCGATCACCATGATGGCGTCAGCCTGCATCACCGAATCGAAATGCTGGGTGCCAGCCGAGGTGCCGTAGGTCTGCTTGAGACCGTAGCCGGTGGGTGAATGGCAGACCCGGGCGCAGGTGTCCACATTGTTGCTGCCGAAGGCGGTGCGTACCATCTTTTGCACGGTGAAGATCTCTTCATTGGTGCAGCGCGCCGAGGTCACGGCGCCGATGGAGTGCAGACCGTGTTCCGCCTGTACCGACTTGAGGCGCGCGGCGGCTTCGGCAATGACTTCCTCCCAGGAAACTTCGCGCCAGGGGTCGCTGATCCGGTCGCGCAGCAGGGGTTTTGCCACCCGCTCCGGGTGATTGGCATAGCCCCAGGCAAATCTTCCCTTGACGCAGGAATGACCGTGATTGGCCTTGCCCAGCTTGTCAGGCACCATGCGCACCACCTGGTCGCCCTTGAGTTCGGCGCGGAAGGAGCAGCCCACGCCGCAATAGGCGCAGGTTGTGCGGACGCTGCGGTCTGGCACGCCTTCTTCGATCACCGACTTCTCCATCAGCGTGGCGGTGGGGCAGGCTTGCACGCAGGCGCCGCAGGACACGCACTCGGAGCCGAAGAAGTCCACCGCGCCGGTCTTCACGCTGGAATCGAAGCCGCGCCCGTCAATGGTGAGGGCATGGGTGCCCTGGACCTCGCTGCAGGCGCGCACGCAGCGCGAGCAGACGATGCACTTGCCCGGGTCAAAACTGAAATAGGGATTGGAGTCGTCGATAGCGGCGCCGAGGTGGTTCTCGCCTTCCCCGTAGCGGACTTCCCGCAGGCCCACGGCGCCCGCCATGTCCTGCAGTTCACAGTCGCCGTTGGCGCTGCAGGTGAGACAGTCCAGGGGATGGTCGGAGATGTACAGTTCCATGACGCCGCGGCGCAGCCGGGCGATCTTCTCATTCTGGGTCCGCACCTGCATGCCATCGCGCACGGGTTCGGTGCAGGAGGCGTGGACGCCGCGCCGGCCCTCGATTTCCACGAGACAAAGCCGGCAGGAGCCGAAGGCGTCCAGATTGTCCGAGGCGCAAAGTTTCGGCACGGGAATGCCAGCCTCGATGGCGGCGCGCATGATCGACGTGCCCGCCGGCACTTCGATGGAGGCGCCGTCGATGGCAAGGCTTACCCGCTCCTCCCTGTTCGAGGCCGGGGTGCCGTAATCAAGGTCGTCGAGTCTCATTTGCCGATACCCAGGGCGCTGCGCACCGGAATGGGGGTCATGCCTCCCATCTGGCACAGACTGGCCTCTTCCATCACATCGCAAAGTTCCGCAATGACAGCAATCTTGTCTTCAGTGTACTCCCCCGCAGCCAGTGCTTCCACAGTTTCCTTGCCGCGCACGGCGCCGATACGGCAGGGCGTGCATTTCCCGCAGGATTCATGGGCGCAAAAAGCGAATGCGAAATGGGCCTGTTGCAGCCGGTCCATGGTGTCGTCAAACACTACCAGCCCGCCGTGGCCGATGCCAGCGCCGAGTTTCGCCGTGGCCTCGTAGGTGAGCGGCGTATCGAGGTCTTCCTCGAACAGATAGGCGCCGAGTGGGCCGCCCACCTGCACCGCGCCGAAAGGCCGTCCGCTGCGGGTGCCTCCACCCCAGTCTTCCACCAGTTCGCGAATACTGAGTCCGAAGGGCAGTTCATACAGCCCGCCGCGTTGAATATTGCCCGCTAGCTGGAATGTCATGCTGCCGGTGGATGGGCCCACGCCGATTTCAGCATAGGCGGCGCCGCCCATTCCGAGTATTCCCGGCACGGAACAGAGCGAAATGACATTGTGCACCAGGGTCGGCTGCCCGAACAGGCCGGTAACCGCCGGCACCGGAGGCTTGGTCCGGACTTCGCCGCGCTTGCCTTCCAGACTCTCCAGCAGCGAGGTCTCCTCGCCGCAGATATAGGCTCCAGCGCCAATGAAGAGTTCCATCACAAAGTTCTCCAGCAACCCGAGTTCCCCTGCCTTCGCGATGGCCTGGGCGAATATCCGTGCCGCCAGCGGGTATTCCGAACGCAGGTAGACGATGCCCGTGTCCGCCCCGGTGGCATGGCCCGCAAGCAGCATGCCCTCGATCAGGCAGAAAGGATCGCCTTCCATGATGAGCCGGTCGGCGAAGGTGCCCGAATCACCCTCATCGGCATTGACCACGATGTATTTCTGCGGCGCCGGGGTATCGTGAACGGTCTGCCACTTGATATGCGCCGGAAAGCCCGCACCGCCGCGTCCGCGCAGGCCGCTGGCCCGGATTTCGGCAATGATCTCCCGGGGCGGGCGGCGCAGTTGGTCGAGCAGCCAGGTCGGGTCGTAGTCCATGGGATCGCCCCGGCCGCAGCGGTCGAAAACAATCCGCCGCTGGCGGGCGATAGCCGGAATTTCATCCACCGGCCCAAGGGCGACTTCTTCCAGCGCGTCCAGGTCCCGCACCGGCCCATAGGCCTGTCCGTCGATCACCAGCATGGGCTCCAGCCAGGCGAGCCCGAAGCCGCCGCTGCGAATGACCTCGTGGCCTCTCGCATCAAGCTCCCGGGCGAACTCATTGGCGCCCAAGGCATTGGCAAGGGTTTCGTTGGGCACCAGTGCGCGGCTCATGGCAGCAAATCCTCGCAGGTGGCGTGGGCGATGACGCGTTCATTGACCATGGCGCTCGGCCCCGAGGCGCACAGCCCCAGGCAGTAGACGCCTTCGAGGCTTACCGCAAGGTCCTCGCTGGTCTCGCCAAGCCCGAGGCCGAGCACCGCGGAAACTTCCCGGGTGAGCCCGCGGCAGCCCACCGCCTGGCAGGCTTCCGCCTGGCAGATGCGGATGTGCCTGCGCCCCCGGGGCGTGGTGCTGAAATCGGAATAGAAGGAGACGATCCCGCGAACGTCCGCCCGGCTCAGATTGAAGACATCGGCAACAATGCCGACATGCCCGTCCGCGATATGCCCATGGGCCGCCATGATTTTTCGCAATGCGGTGACCGGCGCGCCAGTCTGTCCGACACAGGCGCTGACGAGTTCACGAATGGCGCTGTCATTCCCCATGGGCACGCTCCGCTGGAAACCGGATTGCCACTTGCCCGTTCCGGAAGCTTGCCGGCAACCTCAGGCAAATGTACTTCCCGTCAGGATATTACTTCCGACAAGGGTATGACAAACGAATTTGTGCCTTGCCAGCAATTCTCATTTTGGCGTTTCACTTCTCATGTCATTCTGCGCGGAGCGAAGCGTAATCGCAGAATCTCTTGCAGTGGCCACGCAACAAGGTCCTGCGACTGCGCGCAGGATGACCAAAGAGCGCGCGTTCAACTCCATAATGAGAATTGCTGGTGTCTTACGGAACTTCTTGACGAGAATTTCCGTGCGGATTCCGACCCCGAAACTATTTTTGCCAAAAACTTGCCAAGGGCCGGGAAACCTGTCTAGGCTATGCTATGAAGTAGATGGGACGGGAGGAGCCCGGCATGCTGAATACACTGTTGACGTCGTTTTCCGAGAACCTGGCAGTGCTGGTAGTGTTGTTGTTGTGGTTTACCTGGTTCCAGACCCGCTGGCACAGGGACATGACTTCACTGCGCAAGGAAATCTCCGATGTGAAGGATGACCTGCGTAAGGAAATCTCCGACACGAAGAACGAATTGCGCAAGGACATGGGGACCCAAGGCGAACGGCTTGCGAGGATCGAGGGCCTGCTCACACGTGGCGCAGTCTACGATGCGGTTGCCGAGCCGCCGGTCGGGAGCGGGCCTGGGTAATCAGGGGGGTGGAAACGGGAAGTGCATCCAGGCCAGTACCCGGTGCGAGCTTGCCAGGGCAGTACGTTCCGAGTGCAGTTTCAGAAAATGCCTGCCGGGGCGGTAACTCGCCGCCGCCTCGTCAATCCGGCCTGCCTTTTGAAAAGTCACGCCAAGGCTGTTGTGGGCTATGGCGAAATTCGCGCAATAAAAAGGGCTCCCGAGGGAGCCCTTTTTGGTTGGGGCGATTTCCGGGTCAGAAATCGTAAACTACTCGTGCATAGAGAATGCGGCCCATGACATCCTGCAAGCCACCGACTACACCCATGAACTCCGGAGAGCGCTGGGGTTCGCGGTCGAAGACGTTGCGCGAACCGATGGTCATGGCCATCTCGCCGTCGAACAACGCAAGGCCGCGATAGGTATACGCCAGATCCATATCGGTCCAGGCATAGATGCCGGTCTCGAAGATTCCGCCAGGTCGATAGAACCCGCTGAAACCGTCCATGTGCGAGTAAGCCGGACCGTCGTAAGGCAGGTCGTCGATGTAGTGGACAGTTGAAACCACGGAGTGGTTGCCATTGGTCCAGCCCATGCGCAGATTCGCTTTCCAGTGCGGCAATTCAGGCGCCGCGGCGGTACCCCAGTTGTAACCGCCGGCCACGTCGCGCGGGGCGGATTCCGGATCGCTTTGCACCAGGAATTCCTGAACGTAAGTGGCTTGCAGTCCGAGGCGGAAGTCACCGATGTTGTCGAAGCCGAATGTATAGTTGGCATCGAAGTCCATCGCGGTCACCTTCACGAATTCCGCGTTGATCGATCCGCGGCAGCAAATCTCCAGAATCGTGGCAACATCGCCCCGGGAACGGATGATTTGCTTGTTGGAGCGGGGATCGTTCACCCACGCCTGCAACTGGTCAAGCGAAGGCTTGTCGTCGCCGGAAAATCCGGTCGCATCCTGGAAGACCGCGAACTCCTCGTTGAGGATATCCTGGGCGTTCTTGCCGACGATCCGGTTCTGGAAGTCAATCTGCACCCATGTCGCGCTGAAATCGAAATCGTCAAACGCGATATCGAAACCGAACTGCTTGGAATCGGAAGTCTCGTTATCCAGATTCGGATTACCGCCGCCACAGGTCGTGGTCCAGGCTTCGAAAGTGCTGAACGGGTCGCTCACCGTACCCAGTCCGCAAGTGACCGGATTCAGCAATTGCTCCAGCGTCGGCGCAATGAAGGCCTCGCCCGCGGTGGCGCGCAAGGTGAGCCAGTCGAGCGGTGCGAATGTCACGCCATACTCGGGGGTCGTAGCGGTCTGACCGGTGCTGAACGACTCGTGGCGCACCGCCAGTTCCATTTCCAGATTGTCGAGCACCGGCAGGGCGAACTCGGCGAAATACGCATCGATGTTTCGCGATCCGCTGCTGGCCCTCTCCCTGTTTGAACTGCCGATCCAGGTGACACCGGCAAGTTCCTCTTCCGAAGGAATATTGAGGTACTTGTCGTCGCGGAACTGGTAGCCGACGGCCGCGCCGATCGGTCCACCGGGTAACTCGAAGTCTCCCAGGGGAACCTCGCCGTTGAGAACGATGTCCACCGTGGTCAGCTTGTCTTCGATGACTTCAATGCTGCGTCCCGCGACCGCGTTCATTACGTGAACCGAGTTGTTGTCCTCGGGGTTCACGATCAGGAAGGGACTGTAACAGGCGCTGCGCTCATACACGATATCGCAATTCAGACCCTGGATCATCGCCGTGATGTCGTAGTTCTGATTCGACATGAACTGCAGTTCGCGATAGCCGTGGGTATAAGCCGCGGAACCTTGCCAGCCTTCCAGGAAGGGAACCGTGAAATCCGCTTCGAACGAGTAACGACTGACATGGTCGATATTGTCGGACAGGTTGGCCGCGTCCGCGGAGTGGCCGTGGGACCGTGTATGCGTCTTGTTGATGGGGCGCAAGGTTCGCGCGACCACATCCTCATACAGGGGAATCCAGCCGTTCGGATGCACGATTGCGTCCATCAGTCCGTCATTGTTCACGTCAGCGGAACCGCGGTCCGGGAGACCGTCGCCGTTGTAGTCCACGCCGAACAGATTATCGGCCGGGTCGGAGCAGACGAAGGGATTGAACCGATCAAACCTGCCGCCAGCACAAGCTCTGAACGGGTTGCCCGGCATTTCGCCGCGAACCGCCGGCAATTCGCCGATGCGGGAGTTGCCCGGATTGGATGTCGAAGTGTAAGTCCGCTCGGCCAGGCGGGTGTGGTAGCCCTGGAAGGAAAGCGTCAGATCGTCATTGACGTCGTAGGAGAGGTTGGTGAACAACTGCGTTTTCTCGAGCGGCTCGCGCGCGCTGCGCTGGTCGCCGAAGTCGAAGAAGCAGCTTGTGCCCAGTCTCATGCCGTAGGCGTTGGCGGCCACGCCAGGGGTATAGTCGGTTCGTTGCGAGCCCGGAGTACAACTGGGGTCGGCCGCTCGCCCGCGACTACCCGTATAGTTGCCGTCCTCGTCGCGAGCCGGCACAAACCAGTTGCCCGGCGCATTCGACGAAATCACCAGGCCCGAGTTGGCCAGCAAGCTCCGCTCGTTCCAGGCCAGCCGGCTGTTCTGGTGGAATTGTCCGGCCAACACGACGTCAACGCCGCCGAGGTCGCCGCCCCAGAGGAATTGCACCGAATGCTCGTCATAGTCGCCGCGGGTATCGCCTTCGGCGAATGTCTCGACCCTGAACCCGTCATAAGAGGTGTAGGGGATGAAATTGACAACTCCCGACACCGCCTCGTTACCGTACAGGGCCGCGTTTCCATCCGCCACGATATCCATTCGCTGAATGGCGATCGTGGGAATCATGGTGAGAATGTTCTCGTTCACGAGGCGCTTGCCGTCGAGCAAAGTCAAGGTAGATCTCTGTCCGAGGCCGCGCAGGTCGACAGCGGTGGATCTGGAATCCTGCCCCTGGATCGTGTTGGTGATCTGGGAAGCGTCGCCGTTCACGAACGTGAGTTGCGACACCACCTCACCGAGGTTCAGGGTGCCTTCGGCTTCCAGATCCTCCGCGGTAAGCTGAACTACCGAAGACGCCTGATTGAAGCCTTCCGAGCGCCGGATATAGGAGCCCGTTACGATAACCTCCTCTACCGTGGCTTCATCCTGCGCAAGGCTCGTGCCCGCAACCGGCAAGAGCGACAGCCAGACGGCCGCGCAAAGCAGGCTTCGCTTGTGTGGAATCTTGAACTGCATAGTATCTCTCCATCGAAAATTCGACTGTTTTATGAGCGAAAGCGGCACGGAATGCCGTTCCGATCAGTTATGCGGCAATCCCCCGCAGGGCGATTTTTCCGCCGACGTCCGGGCCAGGCTGCATGACAAAACCAGTACGTACTCGAAGATCAGGGCTCTGTTTTCAGTGACTTCCCTGTCAGGCCGGACTTGTTCCACAGCCGACCGAGCCTGACCAGACCTTCCGGACATACGAAACTCCACGCTGGAGATTTCCGCGTCGCCCGATACTAAAAGCAGTAAATCGGAAGTGTCAAACAGATTTGGCGATTCAGGTGAAATTGGCTTGCCCGGATGGTTCCTCCGGAGTTGAGACGAGTCGATTTCACCTCCAGATTACCGCGAGTGCTACACTTGGTAACAATGCCGCGCCACCGCTGATTGGCTCGCAACCCGCCTATTCATTCCGCATTGGATTCACCCTTTGGCGGCGGCTCAGCTACCGCATCGTAGATTGCGCCGGCGCCGCGCGTGAGCAAGCCCTCGATTCGCGCAAGCCGTTCGCCCTGGGCCCCCATTTCCTTTCTCAATTCATCCTTCGTGTCTGAAAGGTCCTTGTGCAACTCGCCTTTCATACCTGACATTTCCTTGCGCAGCTCGTCTTTCATGCCGGACATTTCCTTGCGCAACTCGTCTTTCATGCCGGACATTTCCCTGCGCAGCTCATCTTTCATGCCAGACATTTCCTTGTGCAATTCGTCTTTCATGCCAGACATTTCCCTGCGCAGGCTTGTGCCGAGTCCGTATATTCTTCCCTGCAGATAGATTGCCAGCAGCAAGATTGCTCCTAAAGTGAGGCCCTGGTCGGCCAATGCCATAATGATCGCGTTCATGCCGGGATCCTCCTGTCCCATTTACTTCATGGCATAGCCTAGACAGGTTTCCCGGCCCATGGCAAGTTTTTGGCGAAAATAGTTTCAGGGCCGCATCCACAGAGGGAATACTCGCCAAAAGTTCCGTGATTCGCACAAATTTGTTGACTAACCTGGTCGATTGCTGTGGGGAAGTTGACCGGCAGGCTTTGCGGAAGCGGCAGTCCCCCGGCGATTGAACGCCGCAACAACAATCCAAAGGGGCTTCAGGCGAGTCATGGCATCAGACTCAGTACTCAGAGGAGAGTAGTCATGCAGTTCAAGAATCCACACAGGCGCAGGCTGCTTTGCGCCGCCATCTCACTTTCGCTGCTTCCCGTCGCAGGCATGAGCCTGGCGCAGGACGAAGCAACGGTAGAGGAAGTTGTCGTAACCGGCTCCTACATCCGGCGAACCGAGGGTTTCACCCAGGCATCGTCGGTGACGCAACTGACGGCCGAGGACCTGGAAGCCGAGGGCACCATGAATCTCGGCGAGGTCGTGCAGAACCTTTCCTTCGTGAACGGGGGTTCATCCGCCATCACCAATACTTTCCAGCGCTCCGGGGCGGATTCCCGCGCCACCTATATCGATCTGCGCGGACTGGGCGCACGGGCCACGCTCACCCTGCTGGACGGCAAACGTCTGGTGAATCAGAACGTCAATTCGCTGATTCCGACCATCGCCATCCAGCGCATGGATATCGTGGCGGACGGGTCTGCGGCGCTCTATGGCAACGAAGCGGTGGCGGGGGTGGTCAATTTCGTACCCTATCGCAGCTATGAGGGCCTGCGCGTGGAGACCTTCGCCGAGCAGGATTCCCGCGGCGATTACGACGAGCATGCGGTGCAGGTGCTATGGGGCGAGCAGTTCGGCGACCTGGACCTGGTGCTTGCCGGCGAGTTTCGCCAGTCCGGCCGGCTCGGTTACGATGAGCGCCCGGTGCTGGCCAATTCCGGCCTGACCTGGTCATCCACCGCACCCGGCAATTACTGGCTGCCGACGCGCGATGAAAATGGCCAATACACCGGCGAAAGGATCCGGGCCAAGGATCCGAATTGCGGCGCCGAACGCGATTACATCACGCCACACCAGGTAGCCAGCCGCTACGGCTTTGCCCACCCGGACGGCGTCAGTTGCATGTTCGAATACGGCGATAACCACAGCTATCGCAATCCCATCGGCGCCAACAAGTTCTTCGCCAATGCCACATGGGACGTCAACGACGATCTGACGCTCTCATTGCAGGCCTTCACCACACGCTATGGCGAAGTGAGCTATGGGTCGACCTCTAACCCTGGCAACCAGCGCGTGCGGGAACTGCCAACAGTGCGCGGCGAGATGCCGCACAATCCTTTCCGGGCCATGAATGCCGCAGGGCAGCCCCTGTATGCCGTAGACCACAATGAAGACGGTATTCCGGATCGGGATCCAAACATGGATCTGAATGGCGATGGCGTGCCCGACCCGATCCTTACCGCCAACGGCGGGCTCGACCCCTGGTTGCCCTTGTATGAAGACGTCGGCATCCGCGGCATTCGGATTCTCAATAAATCCATGACGCAGATCTCCGCCCATTCACCCGACAAGGACAATCTGTCGGACAATATGGATCGCCTGCACCGGATTACCTTCCAGGGTGATTTCAACGTCCCCTTCATTGAAGGCTGGCGCGGTATGGCTGCCTATACGTACAACTACCGCGAAATCGATTTCATGTCGAACCAGAACTACGATTTCGACGCGATCGTTCAGGGCCTGAATTGCGATGTGGTGAACGACAGGGACGACTGCTATGTACCGTTCTATATTACTGACCCGTCCCAGGGCACCTACGCCCACGTGCTTGACGCCATCGCGGCGCGGGAGCGCGAACAGGAGGAAGACACCCTGGGCCTGCTCGATATCGTATTCACCGGCGAAGTACCCATGTTCGGCTTTGAGTTGCCGGGTGGGCCGGTAGCTGCCGCCGTCGGCTATCAGTACCGTGACGATTCCTTCAAGGATACGCCCGCCGCCGTGGAAATCAGGGGCGCCCCCTACATCGGATCTTCGACTCCCGAAAACATTAATCACGGGAATCGGGAAGTGGATTCCTTTTTCGGCGAATTGTCGGTTCCAGTGCTGGACGAACTGGTGCTGGAACTTGCCGTGCGCCGGGAAGAGTTCAGCACCGGCCAGACTTCCACCGACCCGAAGTACGGTATTACCTATGCGCCGCTGGAATGGCTGACCCTGCGGGCGACCCAGAGCGAAGCCTTTATCGCGCCGACGCTGCAACAACTGTACGCACCGGAAGTCTGCGGCCTGAGTTCGGTGACCGACCGATTCGGCCCCTGGGACGCGTTCACCAGCCGCTGCGCCGGAGGCAATCCGAATCTGAAGAACGAAAGTTCGGAATCGCAGCAATTCGGCGTTGACCTGGTGTTCGATGACTGGGACCTGAGCGTCACCTGGGACAATACCGAATTCGTCAACCGCATTGTCTCCGCTCCCGGCCAGTTGATCATGGATATTGACTTCCTCAATTTCCAGAGCTGGTTCGGATTCAGCGGCACGGGCGAAGGCGCGGGCCAACAGCCTAGCCTCGATCAGCTCCGTTCCTGGCTGGCCAGCGGCTTGTCGGACCCGCGTATCGTGCGCGACCCGGAAGACATTCACCAGATCCTGCTGGTGCAAACGGGTAGTTCGAACGCATCCCAGGTTGCAGTTACCGCCTATGACATCCAGGGCAATTACAACTTCTCCCTTAATGACTGGGGAGATTTGCGATTCAATCTGCTGGCCACCTACATCGATGAGTTCACCTATCAGAACAACCCGACCCAGAATGTCCGGCATGCCGAAGGCCTGTACAATGTGGCCACGGACGCCGCGCCGGCCCTGCCGGAGTTAAAGGCGAATCTGCGGGCAGTCTGGTCGATGGGTAATCACACGGTGAACGCCACCATCCACTACATCGATTCGGTGGAGTACAAGACCGAAAGCGAGGATGGCAATGGCAATCGAACTTATGTGGGCGGGCCGGTCTACGGCAGCTCCTTCGGCAATCCCGCCGTGGCCAACAGCACCCACAACGTGGGACCATGGATCACCGAAGCCGGTATTTTCGCCTGGACCGACATGGATATTGCGTACACTTACCGGGGCTTTGAGTTCTGGGACGGTGAAATGGCGTTCACGATCGGCTCACGCAACGTGTTCGACCGGGAAGCCCAGCGCTCCCCGCTGTTCTCCGGCGTCATCGGCCAGTTGCAGGATCCATTGGGCCGCATGATCTACGGGCGCATAGTTTACGATTTCTAACCCGGAATTCGTGCCAACCCAAAAGGGCTCCCTCGGGAGGGAGCCCTTGCACTCAACCCGAACCGACATAGGGAATCAGCCTGCCAAGCAGGAGTATGGCGGTCCAGATCAGCAGGGAGGCGAAGGCTACCGTCCGGGTCGTGGGGGTGGTTGAGGGCCCGGCGCCCCAGTCGGACAGCAGCGGACGCACCTGCAACTGGTAGGCGAGCACATTGAGGCCCGCCGCCAGGATCAGCAGCATCTTCAACTGGAAGCCGATATTGACCGCGTAGCGCAGCGGGTCGCCGATGAAGAACAGCGAACCCGTCACCAGATTGATCAGGAAACCGATCCAGACCAGCGGCGTGAGGCGCTGCAGCATTCCCGCCTCCAGCATTCGCAGGAAACCCAGCAGGCGCAGGTCGACTAGCAGCAGGGCGCCGAACAGCAGGCTCAAGCCGATGAAGTGAAATATCTCCAGCACCGGCCACAGCCAGTAGGTCTCCGAAATCCACTGGTTCAGGCTGCTGTCGGCGAGTGCGCTGGCGAAGTTGCGGAACATGGCGAATCAGAAGTAGGCCATCAGGCGACCGGCGCTGATGGCGCCCAGCCAGAGCATCAACGACAGGAACGCCAGCAGCCGCGGGCCGTCTTCCCGGGACAGGGCAGTGAGATATTGCCCCGTGGAAACCGACTGCCCCCGCAGGCGCGAATGGATGGATCTGGCGAGCAACATGGCCACAGTGATGCAACTGATCTTGATCAAAAAAGGCGTGCTGGCGGCAAATGTCGTGGCCTGGGAAGAAAACAGCAGCAGCCCGGAAAGGAGATTGACGGCAAAGCCCATTCCGGCCAGGGGAGCCAGATTGAGAAAGATCCGCGGATTCACGCCGGTCGCCAGGCCAAGCAGGCGCAAATCCCGCAGCAGGTAGACGCCCACCACGATGGCAAGGCCCAGGATATGCAGGCTGAGCAAGGCCGGATAGGCCCAGAGCGACAGCGCAACCCAGTTCGCCACCGGGGTAGTTTCGAGCCAGCCAGGCATTCAGGGCATGTCCGGTTACCAAAGGCGCCAGAGTAAGGATTTTTCGCCCGGGATGAAAGCGAAGATTTGCCGGACTCTCCCGAATGGCGATTGCGCGTGTATACTCTCGATGCTTGAATCACACGGCGCAAGGAGACCCGCCATGCCAGTCCCAGACAACCTCATCGACCCCGACCTGATTCCCTCTTGCGGCGGCCCGCCGCATCATCTGTTCGACGCCTGGCGCGAGAACGATCCCGTGCACTGGAATCCGCCGGTGGACAGCTACCGCAATCCCCAGCCCGGCGCATCGCTGACCCAGGGATTCTGGGTGCTGACCAAGCACCGGGACGTAACCGAGGTGTCCCGCAACCAGGAGCTTTTCTCTTCCTGGGAAGGCGGCCCGACCATCTGGGACCTCGAACCCGAGCAGCTCGCCCACCAGCGGGCGAACATCATGGGCATGAAGCCGAAAGACCACCTGGCGGTGAAGAAACTCGTGCTGCCGCCTTTTTCCGCCGCCGAGCTCGCGGCGTTCCGGCCGGAAATCGACGAAGTGGCGAAATCCATCGTCGATTCAGTCGCCGGTCGGGGAGAATGCGAATTCGTGTTCGACGTGGCCTCGAAACTGCCGGTTTACACCTTCTGCAAGTTGCTCGGCGTGCCTGAAGACATGTACGAAACCGTGTTCACCCTGGGCAACAAGGCGGCGGACACGGAAAATCCCGACCGCGCCGACGCCGACAATTCCGCTCCGCTGGCGCTGCTCGAAATCGGCAAGGAGGTGGCGAAGGAGAAGCTCGCCAATCCCGACAATTCCATGATGAGCCGTCTGGCTCATGGCGAAGTCGACGGCGCGAAGCTGCCGGAAGATTCGCTGGGCATGTTCTTTCTGACCCTGTCCATCGCCGGGCACGAAACCACGCGGAACACCACGGTCCACTTCCTGCGTCTCATGCGCGAGCATCCGGATCAGTTCGAATTGCTCATGACCGACCTGGACCGGTATCTTCCCAACGCCGTCGAAGAAGTGTTGCGATTCTCGCCGCCGGTGATCAAGTTCCGTCGCACGGCGACGGAAGACACCGAGATCAACGGACAGGCGGTGGCAAAGGGCGACAAGATCTATCTGTCCTACCCCGCCGCCAACCGCGACCCCGCGGTATTCGACGACCCGCACCGCTTCGACATCACCCGCAAGAATGCGAACAAGCACCTGGCGTTCGGCACCGGGCCCCATGTCTGCCTCGGCGCCCGGCTCGCGCGCTACCAGCTCCAGGCGTTGCTGACGGAGATATACGCCCGCATTCCCGATATCCGCCCGGACGGCGAGATGGAAATGCTTCGCAGCATCTGGTTCAACGCGGTGATCCGCATGCCGGTGGCGTTCACCCCGGAGGCGACCGTCTGAGTCTACTCATCGGATGGATTCCTCCCGGCGAGGAGCCGCCGCATGATGGGTTCGAGGTCGTACCGTTCGTCGCCTTCCCGGCGCGGCGCCTGCTCGGCGAAGGCCCGGTCGATTTCCTCCCAGCGCGCCTGGGCGAATTTCACCGCGTGGGGATGGGTGACGATGAAGAATCGGCCCTGGCGGATGCCTTCGACGGCGGCGGTGGCGACTTCTTCCGCGGGCATGCCGACCTGGCTCATGAAGGCGCCGGCCGTTTCCGGGGCGGGGCTGGCGCCGCCGAAAGTTTCCTGACGCCGTTCCGAGGCGCGCCAGAGCGTGGACTCCACGATTCCGGGGCAAAGTACGCTCACCTGGACAGGGTCCGGCAGTTCCCGGCGCAGCACATCTGACAGCCCGAGCAGGGCGTGTTTGGAAGCGGTATACAACCCGCCGCCGAGATGGGGCACGCCGAGAGCATGTTCCGATGCGGTATTGACGATATGGCAGGGGCCGCCGGAGGCGAGGAAGCGCGGCGCAAACACCCGGACGCCATTCATTGCCCCGCCCACATTGACCGCGAAGATCCAGTCCAGGTCTTGCGCGCTGGTTTGCGCCAGCGGCATCGAAGTCTGGGCGACGCCGGCGTTGTTCACCAGAATTTCCACCGAGCCGAAAGCTTCCCAGGCCGCGTCGGCCAGCGCGGCGACGCTGGCCTCGTCGGTGACATCCGTCGCGACGCCGATCGCCTGGACGCCAAGCTCCGCGGCTTCGCCCGCCACGCAGCGCGCCGCGTCCGCCTCGATATCGGCAACCGCGACATTGACGCCTTCACCGGCGAGGGCCAGACAAATCGCCCTGCCAATGCCATTGCCGCCGCCGGTTACGACGGCGGATTTTCCGTTCAGATTCATGTTTGCGCCCCGGTATTATCTGCAGAAACCCCGCAATACGACTCGTCAGCTGGAACCGCCGGGAGTGATCTGCAGCACCTGATTGATGGTCAGCAAGTCGCTGGTGAGGCCGTTCTGGCTTCTGATCCGGTTCACGCTGGTATTGAAGCGTCTGGCGATGTGCCAGAGCGTATCACCCCGGCGGACCTTGTAGGATACTTTTTCGATCGCCGCGGTGGCGTTTGCCGCGGTGGTGGTGGGAATCAGCAATTGCTGGCCGACGTTGATGAAGTCTCCGCCAATGCCATTCACTTCGCGCAACTCGGCCACGCTGACACCGGTGGCCGTGGCGATGCCGCTGAGGGTGTCGCCCCTGCGCACGAAGTATTCCCAGGTGGAATTGGTCAGCCGCGCCACATATTCCATGTACGGGTCGGAAAAGACCGCCACATGGTAATGCGGCGGATAGCGTTCCCGGGTGACGTCGAGCACACCGGAGCCCTCCAGCGACAGCAGGGTCTGCTGCAGCCAGGCGCGGCACCTGCCCCGGGAAGGAATCCGCAAATCGATGGCCATCCCCGCCGGATGAACCGAGCGGCTGGCCGCGTTCGCCGGCTGCTGGTCGATGGGCCGCAACAGCGAAGTCACCGTGAGCTTTTCGCCGCAGGCCCGGCGGTACTGGCCGCTCAGCCTCTCCAGCAGAAGCTTTGTCGCCGGCAGTGCATAGGGATAGGACACCTGATGCAGGACGATATTGCTGTTTTCGCGCACCCGCAGCAGTGCGCCGCGGTCGACCAGACCCGCAATCTGACCGCCGGTCTCGATGAACTCGTGTCCATCCTGGACGGCAATGCGGTACTGACGCCCCACTGAATCACTTGAGCCGAGCAGGGTTTGCGCCTGCGCGGCATGGAATGTGGCGGCAAGAGTCAGCGCCAGAATCGCAAGTCGCTGAACAAACAAAATCCGGTTCCTTGTTACAAACTGTATGGGTTTGCGCTTCCATGTGCCGCAGGCAAGCTCCGACTTGATCGGAGGCTACCCGATAATGCCCCACATCAACTTATGTCGGCAAGTATTCCGGAATCCTCACTGCAATCTCCATTTGGGGCAAAACCCTATTCCGTCATCCTGCGCGAAAAGAAGCCCCCCTTCCGTCATTCTGCGCGGAACGAAGCGTAGTCGCAGAATCTCTCAAGCCGGTGGCGCTTTGCCGGACCGACCCGTACTGAAACCCAGGGCCAGACAACCCGCCAGCGCCGCCAGGGCGGAGCCGGCAAGAATACCCAGCCGAACCCGGTCGTAATAAGCGCCCCCGGCATGTTCAAAGGCAAGCCCGGCAATGAACAGGCTCATGGTGAAGCCGATGCCGCAGATGAAGGCCGCCCCCGCCATTTGCAGCCAGTTCACCCCGGCCGGCAGCCTGGTCAGACCAAGCGCGACGCCGGCGCCGGTGAAAAGCAATATGCCGATGGGGTTGCCAAGCAGCAGACCGCCGATGACCCCCAGGGTAACCGGGTGCGACAGATCATCAAGGCCCAGGCCCGCCAGCGAAAGGCCCGCATTGGCGAAGGCGAACAGCGGCAGGATGAAGTACGCCACTGGCATGTGCAGGTCTTTCTCCACGTCTTTCAGCGGCGAGCGTCCCCCTTTGCCAAGGGGAATGCAGAAGGCGATGAGCACCCCGGCCAGGGTGGCGTGGACGCCGGATTTGAGCACCGCGACCCAAAGGGCCACGCCGATGATCACATAGGCCGAAACCCGCATCACCCCCAGCCGGTTGGCCAGCACGGCGCAGGCGAGGATTGCCGCGGCAATTCCCAGGTTCGCAAGGGACAGGTCTCCCACATAGAAAATGGCGATGATCAGGATGGCGGCGAGATCGTCGAAAATCGCCAGCGTCAGCAGGAACACCTTCAGGGAAGCCGGCGCCCGGCTGCCGAACAGGCTCAATACTCCCAGGGCGAAGGCGATGTCGGTGGCGCTGGCCACGGCCCAGCCGCTCATCGCCACCGAGTCGCCCCAGTTCAGCCAACTGTAAATCAGCGCAGGCGCCGATATGCCGCCAAGAGCGCCGAGCGCGGGCAGGACGATCTGTTCCGGCGAGGACAATTCCCCTTCCAGCACTTCCCGCTTGACCTCAAGTCCGATGAGGAAGAAGAAAATCGCCATCAGCCCATCGTTGATCCAGAGCAGGAAGGGCTTGTTCACGGCGAGGGCGCCGACCTGGACCACCATCGTGGTATCGAGCAGGGCCTCGTAATGACTCGACAGCGGACTGTTTGCCAACACCAGCCCCAGGACGGCGGCGCCGAATAACAGGAAGCCTGCGGCAATCTCAAGCCGCAGAAATTCCTTCAGCATGCCGAATACCCCGTTTGCCTCGATTCGCTGTTCCATCGCTTGCCCCCATCTCCCCAAAAAAATCGGAATTCACGCCTTCGCCCGTGGCGGCTGCCTGTTCCCCGGCGGCTCAGTTCGCCGTGCGCTGGCGAAACATATTGCCCACCATGTTCAGCATCCGTTTTCTCGAAAGGACTCGCGGCAGGAACATCATTCTCCGGTTGCGGCTGCCGGTCACGACGGTAACCTGGTCGCCAAGAAAAGCGTCCAGCCCTTCCCTGGCGACTTCCTCGCAGGTCTGGCCCATGTTGTTGGATGCCGCCATCTTCGCATTCAGGTCCCTGAGCGCCTGGGAAGACTTTTCCGAGGCGACCTCGGCGAAGTTCGACGCCGTGGCTCCGGGGCACAGGGTCATCACCCGAATGCCCTGGCCGGCGTGTTCATAGCGGATGGCTTCGGTGAGCATGATGACGTAGCCCTTGGTGGCGCCATATACGGCGGAAAAGGGCACCGGCACGAAAGAGGCCGTGGAGCCCACATTGATCACCCCGCCCCCGCCACGGGCCGTCATGTCGGGAATCGCCAGATGGCACAGTTCGGTAAGTGAAGTGATGTTAAGCTGAATCATGCGCGCGTAATCGTCGCGGTCGAATGCGAGAAAGCCTCCCCATCTGCCAAAACCCGCATTGTTGATCAGCAGGTCGATCACAAGGCCGGCCCCGGTGATTTCGCCATACAATTGCTTCGCCGAGCCAGCCAAGCCGAGATCGGATACGAAAACATGGGCCTGCCTGCCGCCGGCGCGGATTTCTTCGGCTGCCGCATCAAGCTTGTCCCGCGATCTCGCGGTCAAGATCACATCGGCCCCGCGGCCGGCAAGTTCCCGGACAAGCGCAAGCCCGATGCCCGAAGAAGCGCCGGTAACCAGCGCGGTCCTGTCCTGAAATGAGTCCATCGATAATCCCCAAGGCTCGTTGATATACGGTCTTCCCCGCATGGTTGGACCAAGCCGGAAGCATAAACCAGGTCATCCAATTCCAGGAACATGCGCCTGACTGAAATCTGAAGAGCATCAATCCCCGCTTGCAGATCCGGCAATTCTCATTTTGGCGCTCCAACCTTCATGCCATTCCGCGCGAAGCGAAGCGTAGTCGCGAAATCTCTTGCAGTGGCCACGCGATGAGATCCCGCGACTGCGCGCGGGATGACCGATGTGAGCGCGCCCATTGCCATAATGAGAATTGCTGTTGCAGATCGATAGTGTCTGACATCCCTTTCTTCCTCATCTTTTGGAGCAATGCTATTCTTGATCGGATATGACAAGAGTAGTGCCGCTGAAACGGGGAAGTTCGTTTGGGCATGAGCATGATCAAACCGCTTGCAATCTGCATCGGCGTCTCGGCTTCCGGGGCGCTGCTGGCGGCCGAAGCCGCGGGCGATGCCAGTGTCCAGCGGGCGCTG
>JAJDVS010000052.1 GCA_022825945.1 Pseudomonadales bacterium | reverse complement strand
TTGGCGCTCCAACCTTCATGTCATTCCGCGCGAAGCGAAGCGCAGTCGCGGAATCTCTTGCAGCGGCCACGCAATGAGATTCCGCGACTGCGCGCAGAATGACTGATGTGAGCGCGGCCATTGCCATAATGAGAATTGCTGGTACGGGGGAGTTGAGTTTGACATCGCCCGGGCCTTGCTCCATACTTATTCGCATACGCCCCATGGCTGTACGCCTCGCTCCTGACCTGTCCGCAGGTCCGGTCATCCCTAGCAAGGCCTGCCCCATGGGGCTTTTTACTGCACACGCGAAAAGGAGCCGATTGTGACCCGCGTAGCGATCCTGATAGACGGCGGTTACCTGATCAAACGACTTCCCGTCCTGCGCCCGGAATTCGACATCAACAATCCGGCAGAAACGGCCAGCGCGATCAACCAGCTCGTCGGGAACCACCTCAACCACCTGAACAAGACCTATCGGCATCCCAATGCGTACAGCCTCCTGCACAGAATTTTCTACTACGATGCCGAGCCGGTAGACCGCAGGTTACGATATCCGATCTCCCGCAATGAAATAAATTTCACCGAAACACCCTCCGCACAATTTCGAACCCGCCTGTTCGAAATCCTCCGCGACATGCCGAACGTCGCCCTCCGACTCGGCCGTGTCTACAACTACGGCAACCGGTACTGGATATTGACCTCACGATCCCAGGCCGACCTGCTGGCGGGCCGCCGCTCCGTCGCCGATCTGACCGACGACGATTTCAAGCCTACCTTTCGGCAAAAAGGCGTCGATATGAAGATCGGCATCGATATCGCTTCCCTCACATTGAGAAAACAGGTCGACATCATCGTCCTCGTCTCCGGCGATTCCGATTTCGTGCCGGCGGCCAAGCTCGCCCGACGCGAGGGAGTACGCGTCATACTGGACCCCCTTTGCCAAAATGTATCGGCGGACCTTAACGAACACATCGACGGATTGCGGCACGGCCTGATGACCACGCCCCAAACCGAATCCGATGAAAACGATAGCATCGAAAACGACACCTGACTTTCCATCCGGTTTCCGCGCCGACGTCCCGCTCTTCAAGACCGCATTCTTACCCCCGGGAAATCCCGGGCATGCACACCTGGCTGACGCTCCCACCGTTCGCCGATCCCTTCCGTGTCGATCTCGGCGACTACCACACAACACCGCCCTACCGACTGTCTCCGAATAGCGCATCGCTCGTTTTCGCCGAATCGAAGTCACTCCCACCCAATGGAAAGCCGCCCGCCGCGGCCTGACGCCATGCGCCGCGACCCAGCCGGTTTCCCGACTTCCCGGCCCGCGCAGGGGTTTGCGTTCAGTGCGATTTTATGGTTTTATCGGAATCGGGTCCGAGCGGCCTCATTGAAGCCCGAACAGGTCTCGAAAATCGCGGATTCGAGGGCGAATCAACCCACTCATGCAATATCCGGGCTAACAACTTGAAGGAAACCTAACCCATGAAAAAATTAGCATTAACGATGGCGGCATCAACACTGCTCGGGTGTGCCGCCGCGCCCGGAGATATTCCCCCGGCGATGGTGGACACAACAGCATATCAGGAAATGACTTGCCAAGGATTGCTCCTTGCTGCACAAAATGAAGGAGTAAATCTTGAACTGCTTAGTAGGGATCAAAGAACATCCAGAAATTGGGATATTGCTTTGAACTTGCTTTTGCTTCCTGGCGTGGGTTGGCTTACCTCGGATTCTGAGCAAGAAGTAGCAGAAGCAAAAGGAAGAGTTTTAGCTATTCAAAATGAATATGCTTCTCGTTGCGAGGGAGGCAACTAAATCAGAAGTATCAATAAATGAACAGAGTAAATATTAGAAGGGCTGGAGACCCTGAGAACAGGCGAAAAGAACAAGCCGACCATCATAACCAGCAATCACAACCCAAGCGGAAAAAGAACTGTGGCAACTGTCTGTATTCGGAAGAGTTCAAGGCGGCTAACTATTTCGGTGACAACAACGCTTTAATTATGTGCCGTCGTTATCCTCCCGTTGTGCTTTCAGATAATGGAAAACTGGCTACAAAATGGCCATTGATTCCTTCGAACTCATGGTGTGGAGAATGGGAAGCGGATTGATTGTGCAATTTTGAGTTAAGGGGATGTTTCGGCATCCCCCCTATTTGTCCAGCAATTCCTAACAGGCTGCTGAAAAACCCCTTCCAGGCTGGCCGTTTTGATAAAATTGGCGCCGGTTCCCACCCTGGATGAGGAGTTCGTCATGCGAGGCGCCGACGCGCGGCCCGGAAAGCTGTTCAGTTACGTGGATATGGAAGACCGGATACCGGAGCGGCATCCGTTGCGGGCGATTCGTCGGCTGACCGACGAGGCGCTGCGGGCTCTTTCGGAAGATTTCGACGAACTGTATTCCCGCGTGGGCCGTCCCGGCATCGCGCCGGAGAAGTTGCTGTGCACCTTGCTGCTTCAGGCGTTCTTCTCGATTTGTTCGGAGCGGCAGTTGATGGAGCAGTTGAACTACAATCTGCTGTTCCGCTGGTTTGTGGGCCTGGACGTGGATGACCCGGTGTGGGACGCGACGGTGTTCACGAAGAACCGGGACCGTCTGCTGCGCGGCGACGTGTCGGCGCGTTTTCTGGCGGAACTGGTGAGTTTGCCCGAAGTGGAAAGGCTGCTTTCGGCGGAGCATTTTTCGGTGGACGGCACGCAGATTGGGGCCTGGGCTTCGGTGAAGAGCTTTTTGCCGAAGGAGGCGGCGGCTGGCGGTGACGACGACGGCGGTGACGATGGGGCTGCCGGCGGCGGCCACAATGCGGAGCGGGATTTCCGCGGCGAGCGCTGGTCGAACGAGACGCATGAATCCAAAACGGACGCGGACTCGCGGCTGTACCGCAAGGGCAAGAACCGGGAAGCCAGGTTGAGTTATCTGGGCCATGCGCTGATGGAGAACCGCAACGGTCTGGTGCTGGACGGTCTGGCGACCCGCGCGACGGGAGAGGCGGAGTGTCTGGCGGCGGAGGTCATGCTGATGCGGCGGAAGGATCCGAACCGGAAAGTGACGCTGGGGGCGGACAAGGGGTATGACACGAAGGAGTTCGTGAAAACCTGCAAGGCGTTCGCGGTTGAGCCTCATGTGGCGCGGAACGACTCGGGGCGGCGCTCCAACATATCGAAGAAGTTGGCGGGGAGCGCGGAATACAAGGCGAGTCAGGTAGTGCGCAAGCGCGTGGAGGAAGTCTTCGGCTGGGTGAAGACGGTTGGGGTCCTGGCGAAGACGCGGCACCGGGGACTGGCGAAGGTTGACTGGCAGTTCACGCTGGCGCTGGCGGTCTACAATCTGGCCCGGATGCCGAAGCTGCTGGCGGGGTCGAACTGATGGAGGGAAAATCGGGCGGTTGTCGGCGTTCGGGAGCGGAAAACCGCGTGATTGGCGGCGCGAAGCGAAGAAACGTCCCGATGACCGTCGCGGTGTGTAAACTCGACGTTTCAATTCGAAAGCGGATTGTTGCCGGAATCTGAATTTTCTCGGAAACGGGAAATCAGGTCACGAAACTTGGGTTTTTCCGCAGCCTGCTAGTGATCGTCGATAGTTCGGCGGTGCTGGCGATTCTATTCGATGAGCCCGATAGCAGACGTCATGCCGAGGCGATCATGCGGGCTTCTCTCTGCCGCATGTCGGTTGCCAACGCGTTGGAAGCCACAATGGTTCTGGAGAGCAGAGGCGGCCATGCGGTTGAACATGAACTCGACGCCTTGCTGCGGAGATCGGGGATTGAACTGAAGCCGGTAACCGTCAGGTTCCTAGGAACACCAGGACATCGGTGAGCCTGTTCCTATCTGCGCATAATGGGGATTCCCGCTACTCAGGCCATTCCGGATTGATCCACTGTACCGACATCCAGTGGAATCGGCGCGATGCGGTGTCCGGCGCCGTGCAAAGATAGCGCCAGCGCCGGCCGGAAAACTCCAATTCCGGCTCCAGCCGGACAATGCCGGCCTCCCGGTCAATCCAGGCCATGGGAATCGGCTGGCCGCGGGCGAAACAGCCGAGGCTCGCCAGATCGTAATCACCCACCTCGGCCGGCAGGAATTGCAAGGTGACCGCGGGGCTCGGCAGATTCGTCACCGGTGATTCGGGCTCGAGCAGGCGGACATGGAAGGGCAGGGTGGCGAATTTCACCTGGGCGCTTTCCAGGTCGGCAAAACTGCCCGCCAGGGGATAGCGGGGCAGGGCCTGAAAATCCGAACCCGGGCCTATGGCGCCGGAGTTCTGGGCGAAGCCGACGAAATCCAGTTCGCGCAGCAGTTCCTTGACGGCAACATCATATTCCCCATAAGGATAGGCCAGATAGCGGTGGGACTGGCCCGTGCGCTGCTCGATAACCTGTTCCGCCCGCAGCAATTCCTCCCGCTGCCGCTCGATCCATTGCGCGTCATTTTCGCCTTCCCGCCGGTCCAGCATGTGGGGATGGTCCACCATGTGATTGGCGATCAATACCCCCGCAGCGGACATTTCCCCGATCTGTTCCCAGCTCATGTAATCCCGTAATTGCCGATCAATGGGACCGGTGCTCAGAAACAGCGTGAAGGGAAATCCAAACGACCGCAGCATGGGAAAGGCGGTCTCGTAAATCGACAGATAACCATCGTCGAAAGTAATCGCCGCCGCCCGGTCGGGCAGTTCCTCCCCGTTGCGCAGGGCATCCACCATCACGTCAAGCCCCACCACCTGGAAATCGTTGTCCCGCAAATATTCCAGGTGCCCCCGAAAATCTTCCGGGGAAATCGAAGTCGAAGCCGGCGTATCCCCGGCCACATGGTGATACAGCAAGATCACTCCCCCCGAAGCCGCCCACCCCGGCCCGGCAAGCAGCGCCGCCGCCAGCAAACCCAGAATTCGGCAAATCATCTGAATACTCATCGCCAAAACCGATAAAATTCTACCCGATTCAAGCAACCATGGGCGAAATGGAGCTTACTCCCAACCGAAACAATCCGGGGTTTTGAGTTTCATCCCGCGCGGAATCGCAGGATCCCGGGCGGGAGGCCACCGCTTGAGATTCTGCGACTCCGCGCAGAATGACACAGGAAGGAACACCGCGGCGGCGATGCTTCAAGCAACTTGCAGTTATAATGCCGCCAACACCAGAGGCCGCCAAAAATGATATTCCAAGGCAATACCCTGCAAGTCGACCGCCTGTCCGGCGGGGCCGCCAGACTTGAGTTTGACCTGAAGAATTCTTCGGTCAACAAGTTCAATCGCCAGACGCTCGAAGAACTCGAGGCGGCAATCGGCGAAGTATCCGCCTCCGGCGTGGCCGGCCTCGTCTTCACCAGCGCCAAACCCGCCTTCATCGTCGGCGCCGATATTACCGAATTCCCCGCCATGTTCAATGAATCCGGGGATCGGTTGCCAGCCTGGCTCGAAACCTCCAATGCGCTGTTCAATGCCATTGAAGACCTTCCCTTTCCCACGGTAAGCGCCATCGACGGCATTGCCCTTGGCGGCGGCTTTGAACTCGCCATCGCCACCGATTTCCGCATTGCCACCGAACGCGCCGTGGTGGGCTTCCCGGAAGTGAAGCTCGGCATTCTGCCGGGTTTTGGCGGCACCGTGCGCCTGCCCCGGCTGCTCGGCGCCGACAACGCCAACCAATGGATTGCCGGTGGCGACCAGATCCGGGCAGAGCAGGCATTCCATGAAGGCGCCCTGGACGCCATTGTTGCGCGGGAGACGCTGCTCGCCGGCGCCGAGAAAATGATTCAGCGCGCCAATGAGGGCGAACTGGACTGGCGCGAAGTGCGCCGGCGCAAGAATGCGCCCCTGCAGTTGTCGCCCATTGAATTGCAGGTGGCCTTTGACAGCGCCAGGGCCATGGTCGCCGCCAGGGTGGGGCCGCATTACCCCGCGCCCCGCACCGCGGTGCAGCTCATGCATGACGCCGCCGGAATGGCTCGGGCCGAAGCCTTGCGGGCCGAGCACGAGGCATTCCTCAAGCTTGCCGGAAGCGAGGTCAGCAACAACCTCGTGCAACTGTTCCTCAACGAGCAGATGCTGGCGGGCAAGGTGAAAAAGCAGTTCGCGGCCGCGGCCAGGGTGGAGTCAGCCGCCGTGCTTGGCGCCGGCATCATGGGCGGGGGCATCGCCCTGCAATCGGCGCAGAAGGGCGTACCCATCGTCATGAAGGATATCGCCCCCCAGGGCCTTGAACTCGGCATGAAGGAAGCCAGAAAGCTGCTCGACAAGCGCCTCGCCCAGGGCAGGATCGACACCGCGAAAATGATCGACATACTGTCACGGATCGAGCCGACCCTGGACCCGGAGCGGCTCGGCGAGCCCGACATCATTATCGAGGCCGTGGTGGAAAACCCCGCGGTCAAACGCCAGGTACTCGCCGAAGTCGAACGGTCGGTTCCGGAAAGTACCGTGATTACCAGCAATACCTCGACGATTTCCATCGATGAACTCGCCGGCGCCCTGGCCCGGCCGGAAAACTTCTGCGGCATGCATTTCTTCAATCCGGTGCCCGTCATGCCGCTGGTGGAAGTCATTCGCGGCGAGAAGAGCGGCGAGGCGGCGGTGGCCGCCACCGTGGCCTACGCCAAAACCCTGGGCAAGACTCCCATCGTGGTCAACAATTGCCCCGGCTTTCTCGTCAACCGGATTCTCTTCCCGTATTTTGGCGCTTTTTCGGCGCTGATTCGCGACGGCGCCGATTTCCGGCAGATCGACCGGGTCATGGAAGCCTTCGGCTGGCCCATGGGCCCGGCCTACCTGCTCGATGTGGTGGGCATGGACACCGCGGTGCATTGCCAGCAAGTGCTGGCGGAAGGCTATTCCCGCATGGCGGCGAACTTCAGCGGCGCGCCGGAGTTGTTATATCGCAATGGCGACCTCGGCCAGAAGAGCGGCGCCGGGTTCTACGCCTACGCGCCGGACAAGCGTGGCAAGCCGGTGAAATCCCCCCGGAGCGACATCGAACGAATTCTCGCCCCCGGCCGCGGCGGCGACAAGCGCTTCGACGACCAGGAAATCCGCGACCGGATGATGGTGGCCATGTGTCTGGAAGCCGTGCGCTGTCTGGAAGACGGCATTGTTTCCAGCCCGGTGGAAGTGGACATGGGGCTGATACTCGGCATTGGCTTTCCCACTTTCCGGGGCGGTGCGCTGCGACATATCGACAGCATGGGCGTGGCGCGATTCTGCGCCCTGGCCGACCGCTACGGCGAACTCGGCAGCCTCTACTACCCCACCGAAAAAATGCGCATCATGGCGGAGAACGGCGAACGCTTTTATCCCGTGACGAAGGAGACAGGCTCATGACAGTGGCTGACCGGGATGCGGTAATCATCGACGGCGTGAGAACGCCCATGGCGCGGTCGAAAAACGGCGCCTTCCGTCATGTGCGGGCGGAGGAACTCTCCGCCGGACTGATCAATGCCCTGTTCGCGCGCAACCCCGGGGCGGTTCCCGGGGAAACCGAGGATGTGATCTGGGGCTGCGTCAACCAGACCCTGGAGCAGGGCTGGAACATCGCCCGCAACGCGGCGCTGATGTCGGTGCTTCCCCATGGGGTGTGCGGCCAGACCGTCAATCGCCTTTGCGGTTCTTCCATGTCCGCCCTGCATACCGCCGCCACCGCGATCCAGAGCGGCAATGGCGATCAGTTTGTGGCGGGCGGCGTGGAGCATATGGGCCATATCGGCATGACCCAGGGCATCGACCCCAACCCCCGGGCGTCGCGGCATATCGCCAGGGCCTCGTGGATGATGGGCGTCACCGCCGAAGTGCTTGCGGGCATGCACCAGATCGACCGCCGCCGCCAGGAAGAGTTCGCCGTCCGCTCCCATCGACTGGCGGCAAGAGCCAGGGAAAACGGCGAATTCGCTGCTGAAATCGTCGCGGTGGGCGGCCACGACAGCGACGGGGTGCCGGCCCGCATCGAGCGGGACGAAACCATTCGGGCGGACACCAGCCTGGAGGCATTGGCCGGCTTGCCGCCGGTATTCGATCCGGTCAATGGCACGGTAACCGCGGGAACCTCCTCCCAGATCTCCGATGGCGCCTCCGCCATGCTGCTCACCTCCGGTGAGCGGGCAAGGGATCTCGGCCTGAAGGTGCGCGCCAGGGTGCGCGCCATGGCCACGGCGGGAGTCGATCCGTCGATCATGGGTTACGGGCCGGTGCCGGCTACCCGCAAGGCCCTGCGCAGGGCAGGGCTCGGCATTTATGACATGGAATGCGTGGAACTCAATGAAGCTTTCGCCGCCCAGTCCCTGCCGGTTTTGAAGGACCTCGGCCTGCTCGAAGTCCTCGATGACAAGGTCAATCTGCGTGGCGGCGCCATCGCCCTGGGCCACCCCCTGGGCTGCTCCGGAACCCGCATTGTCACCACCCTGCTCAACAACATGGAAGCCCGGGACGCAACGCTGGGTCTGGCCACCATGTGCATCGGCCTTGGCCAGGGCATTGCCACGGTGCTGGAGCGGGTGTGACAGCGTCAGTCAGCCGTCGCGGATGCCGACCTGTTCCCCTTCCGGGAACTGCGCGTTGCGCGGACGGCTGAACAGGGAGCCTGCGCCGCGGCCGCCTGACATGGAAATCCCCTGGCAAAAATTGTCCGACGAGGCTCTGACCGCCGTCATAGAGGAATTCGTCACCCGGGAAGGCACCGATTACGGCGCCAGGGACTATTCCCTGGCGGAAAAGGTCGCTCAGGTACGCGCCCAGTTGCAGGGTCGCAAGCTCGGCCTGGATTACGACCCGGATAGCGGCACTTGCCATTTGTTCGTCAGGCAGCCATGAACGAGAAAACCGCTCCTGAATCCGGCCCCGAGCCGAAAACCGATACCAGTGACGTACTCGAGGTCGACGCCTGCGGCCTGTTCTGCCCGGAGCCGGTCATGCTGTTGCACAACCGGATTCGCGACCTGGCTGGCGGCGGGCGATTGCGCATCATCGCCACCGACCCTTCCACCACCCGGGATATTCCCAAATTCTGCCTGTATCTCGGGCATGAATTGCTGGAACAGCAGCGCCGGGATGGCAAATACAGTTACCTGATCCGCAAGAAAGCCGATGCGGCCTGAACACCCGCCGCCAAAGCCCCAGGTTTCCGGACCGTGAAGATCGTTGCCGATCAGGACATCTTTATCGTGGAGCAGGCCTTTGGCGGCTTCGGCGAATTGACGCTGCGCCCGGGCCGGCGGATTTCCCGCCAGGACCTTCGCGGCGCCGATGCACTGTTGGTGCGTTCGGTAACGCCTGTCGGCCCGTCGCTACTGCGGGGCACGGGGGTGGGCTTTGTCGGTGCGGCCACCAGTGGCGTGGACCATGTCGATACCGCCTGGCTTGAGGAAAACGGCATCGCGCTGGCCCACTGCCGCGGCGCCAATGCCAGGGCGGTGGCGGAGTACTGCCTGGGCGCCATGGCCGCCCTGAAGATCGCCGGCCGCATCGATGTTGCGAGTCAGCGGGTCGGCATTATCGGCGCCGGCGCCATCGGCGGGAAGCTGGCGCGCATGCTGTTGCGCCTGGGTCACGAGCTGGTGGTTTGCGACCCGCCATTGGCCGAGGCGGGCCGGGCGGCCCCGGAGTATGCCTGGCAATCCATGGCGGCCGCGCTGGATTGCGATATCGTCAGCCTGCATGCGCCCCTGAGCTTCCGCGGGCCGCACCGGACCGCGGGCCTGCTTGATGCCGCGGCGATCGCCCGCCTGCGCCCCGGCGCCGTGTTGATCAATGCCAGCCGCGGCGGCATCGTGGATGAAGCCGCCTTGCTGGCGCGGCTCGTGGATGGCCCGGCATTGCATTGTGTGCTCGATGTCTGGGCCAATGAGCCATACATCAGCGCGCCGCTGGCGCAGCGGGCGAGTCTGGCGACGCCGCATGTCGCCGGATACAGCGAACAGGCGAAATGGGGCGCGACGGAGATGCTGGCAAGGCAGTTCGCGGCCCACTTTGGACCGCCGGCATCCACATTGGCCAACGCCGATGGCGCGGGAACCATCGTGGAAGTCCAGCCGGAATGGGAAGATGACGCGCTGATACCCTGGCGCATTATCGACCGCTGTCTCGGTTTGGCCGAGCTGGGTTCGCGCTGCAGGCAATGGGCGACTGGCGGCAAGCGGGATGCCCGGACCTTCGATGCATTGCGGCGTCCGCCGCTGGCGCGTCAGGAGTTTCCCGCAACCACAGTGGCGGGAAGCGAATACCTCAGCGGAGCCCGGAAACAATGGCTGATGAAAGCGGGATTCCGCGACTTCGCGACGCTACCCGCGGAATGATGAGGAAATATGGTCATTCTGCGCGCAGTCGCAGAATCTTGCCAGCGAAGGTGGGGAACGATTGTCATTCTGCGCGCAGTCGCAGAATCTCGTCGGCGAAGGTGGGAAAAGCCCGGCTTCTACAAGACCCGGTAACTGTCCAGGACCCTGGAAATCGCCTCGATGGCTCTGGCCATTTCATCTTCCCGGGGCAGGAAAACGAGGCGGAAATGCCGATTGTCGCCGATATTGAACGCACTGCCCTGGACCAGCAGGATCTTTTCCCGCACCAGCACTTCAAGCACGAATTCGAGATCGCTATGGATGTGGAAGCGGTCCGGGTCCAGTGAGGGGAACAGGTAGATGGCGCCGGATGGCTTGACGCAACTCAGCCCGGGAATCTCATTGAGCATTTTCCAGGCTGTGTCCCGCTGCCGCAGCAGCCGGCCGCCGGGAAGAATCAGTTCATTGATGCTCTGGTAGCCGCCGAGGGCGGTCTGGATGGCGTACTGGGCCGGGACGTTGGCGCAGAGGCGCATATTGGACAGGATGTCGAGGCCTTCGATATAGCTTTGGGCAAGTTCCCGGGGGCCGCTGAGAATCATCCATCCCGAACGGAATCCCGCCAGCCGGTAGGATTTTGACAGGCCATTGAAGCTGACGACGAACAGGTCATCGCAAAGGGAGGCCAGGGGAATGTATTCCACCTCTTCATACAGAATCTTGCTGTAGATTTCGTCGGCGAACAGAATCAGTTCATGGCGCCGGGCGATTTCGATCAATTCGAGGAGGGCTTCCCGGCTGTATACGGCGCCGGTGGGGTTATTGGGATTGATCACCACCAGCGCCCGGGTTCGCGACGTGATTTTCGCTTCAATGTCCGCGGCATCGGGAAACCAGCCGCGGGTCTCGTCGCAGCGGTAGTGAACGGGCGCACCGCCGCTGAGACTCACTGCCGCGGTCCACAGGGGATAATCCGGCGCCGGAATCAATACTTCCTCGCCGTCGTTGAGCAGGGCCTGCATGGCCATGGTAATCAACTCGCTCACCCCATTTCCCAGATAGATATCGTCGATGCCGACACCGGCGATCCGCAATTGCTGGCATTCGTGCATGACCGCCTTCCGCGCCGGGAACAGGCCCTTGGAATCGCTGTAGCCCTGGGCATTGGCGAGGTTGTGAATCACATCCCGGAGAATCTCGTCGGGGGCGTCGAATCCGAAAGCCGCCGGATTGCCGATATTGAGCTTCAGCACCCGCTGGCCTTCTTCTTCGAGCCTGCGGGCCTGTTCGAGGACGGGCCCGCGGATGTCGTAACAGACGTTGTCGAGTTTTTGCGATTGCCGGATGGGGGGCATGGGCCGGGACTGGCTGCCTGGAAGGAGAAAGGCGCGGACAGTACTCGTGGGGAGATGTTGTGTCAAGCTGGAGTTTGGTATCTCGCCGCTGCCGGCAGCGGCCTGCGGCATCCCGTCAGGCTCTTCCGACCGGTTCCATTGCGACAAGCTGTTGCAGCTTTTCCAGGCTTCAGCCGATAATCTTGATGGGGTTGGCGTCTCCGGTTATGGGGAATAGGCGAGCGGGAGAGTGGCTGTGAAGGGCAAGATTGAAAAATCGGATGCGCAGTGGCGCAAGGAGCTGGCGCCGGAGGTGTATCGGGTGACCCGGGAGAAGGGCACCGAGTTTGCCTTTTCCGGGCGTTACTGGGCGAGCAAGGAACCGGGGGCCTACTTGTGCGCGGCTTGCGGGGAAGAGTTGTTCCGGTCCGGCGACAAGTATGACTCGGGCTCCGGCTGGCCGAGTTTCAGCGCGCCTGCGGACGCCGCGGCGGTGGCGGAAAAGATCGATCAGTCACATGGCATGATCCGCACCGAAGTCGTTTGCAGCCGCTGTGATTCCCACCTGGGCCATGTCTTTCCCGATGGCCCGCCGGAAACCGGGCTGCGCTATTGCATCAATTCAGCGGCGCTGGATTTTCAGGAACAGGATTGACCCCGGCGATCGGGGCGTTGCACAAATCGGCGCAGGCTCCTAGGGAAGCTCTGATTAAGTCAGAGTTTCGTAAGCAAAACAAAACCACGCTTTTGTTTTGCGATAATGAAAAATTCCAGGGAGGGAATTTTTCAGAGAATACCTAGGGAAGCGTGGCGTGGCGGGAGCCCGGTGCGCGTTCGAAGCCCGGAAAATGAAAATCATCGTCCTGCTGAGCGTCCTCTTGCTTCCCGTTTCCGCCTGGGCCCAGCAGCCCGGGCACACGCTGAATCTCGGCGGATATTTTGCTGAGGGCAGGTTCAACGGTCATTCCGATACCCGCATCCGCTACCTGCCCGTGGGCTATCAGTGGCAGGGCGAGCGCTGGGGGTTTCAGTTGCTGGCTTCGGGCCTGTCGGTGACCGGCGTGGGCAATGTGCTGGTGAACATCGGCGAAGTGACCCGGGCCATTGCCGGTACCGAGGTAAGCACCGAAACCGGGCCTGGCGACACGCTTGCCGGCGTCAGTTACGGACTGGACCCCATCGCCGGCTGGATGCCCTTCATCGATCTGCGCTTCGAAACCAAGATCCCCACCGCGGACGAACAGCGCAGCCTCGGCACGGGAGAATTCGATTACCGCCTGCAGGTGGATTTGTCCCAGGCGTGGGGAGAGTACACCTGGTTCGCCAGCTTCGGGCACAACTTCCGCGGCCGGAGCGAACTCTTCCCCGGCCTGCGCGACAATCGTTTCGCCCAGTTCGGGCTTGCCCGGCAGCTAACCGCGGCCACGAGCATCGGCGCCTTCTACGATTATCGCGAGGCGCCCGCGGATTTCGCCCTGGAAACCCATGAAATCTATCCCTACGCCAGTTTTCGGCTCGGGGCGGGCTGGTCCTTTACCGCACTGGTGGGCCGCGGCTTTACCGAAGGCAGCGCGGACTACGCGATTCAGGGCCAGCTCAGTTATCAGTGGTGAACGGGTTTACAAACCCAGCGGCTGGATGCGGGGCGGCAGAATGATGGGGCGCTGGACTACCCGTCCGCGTTGCACCGGAGGCAACTCGGGACGGCGTATCCGGTTGGGCCGCCGCAGCGCGGGGGGATCCTGGGTGGCTTCCCCGGTTATGGTCGTTTCTTCGGCGGTCTCCGGTGCTTGATTCTCGACCAGAAAATGAACGAGTTCAGCCCAGCTTGAAGCCTCGGCGGAGGGCGCCGGCTCAGCCGCGGGCGCCTGACCCGGGCCAGCAATCGTTTGCGGGGCTGGAGCGGGATTTTCCGCAAGCGCCGGCGCCGCCGCGATTTCCCCTGTCGTTGCGGGAACCCGGTCGGGCGCGGGTTCGGCTATCGCCAGGTTTGCCGCCGGTGGAGTCTCCAGCGGCGCCAGCCGCATTTCCGCCTCGGGTGGATAGTAGCCTTCCACGCTTTCGACAATGCGCTGGTAGATCACCGCATCGCGTCGCAGTTGGGTCTGGATCGCGTCGGTAATCGATACCTCGGCGGGATGTTCCGCGGCAAATGCGGCGGCGGTCACCTCAGCCGCCGGAGGCTGAACTTCCGCCACCGCGGGTATTTCCGGAATATCCCGTTCCCTAATCTGTTCGGCAATGGGTACTGCCTCGGGCTCGGGACGCACCCGCACTTCACCCGCGTCACCCAGCCAGGGCTTGAAACCCGTGCCGCCAAGTCCACTGCCTCCCGGTGGCGCCCTGCCGGTGCCGCCGAAACCGCTGCCCTCTTCTTCCTCGCCGCCAAAGCGGAATCCGCCGGAACTCGCCCCGTGCAGGACCGCCAGCGCAATCAGCAGCAGCGCCAGCAAAATCTTGTTCAGCCTCGATACCGCGGGCATCAGTTTTCGTCCCCTGGCGATTCACCGGAAGCATCCGCTTGCCCGCCGTGTCCCTGCCCGGGCGAACTGTAATGGAAGATACCGAAGTTTATCCGATAGGCGGCGTCCTTGCGAGCGGAATCCGCCTTTTGCCGCGCCAGCGCGCGACGGTTGAGCCGGGTCAGGGCTTCCATGCCGAGTTCCCCCGCCAGGGCTTTCAATTCGGTCACCGAATCCGGGCTGAGCCGGTCGTAATACACGCTCCGGTCGAAGTGTGGCGGCCTGCCGCCGGCAAGATTGTCGGCGCCGGCGGCGATATGGTCGCGCAGGTTCTTGCCGAAAAAGAACATCTTTTCATCAAAACCGCGGGCCGGCGTGAAGGCGCCGGTATTCAGCACCACGTTGTCGTCCTTGAGCCGGGCAACGCCAAGCCGCAGCCATTCATCGAGTATCACCCGGGAGCGGATATCCTGCCGGCAGACTTCCGCCACCAGGGTGTCGAATCCGGGTTCGGAGGGTTTTGCCGTCTTCAGGGGCAGCGGTCTTGGCGTGCCGTCCCCATGGCTGTAGCGCTCGGAGCCAAGCCAGGCGCCGACTAGCTGGGCGCCGAGTGAGGCGCTGCTGACGGCGCGTGCCGTTGCCGGCTGCTCATTGCGCAGCCGTTTGATTTCCTTGCGGTGAATCCCGGTCAGCAGATGGATGCGGCTGTCGGACAGGAGCGCGCCGTCCCGGGAGAATTCCTTTTCCGCCACTTCCACATAGACGGATTTAAGAATTCGCAGCAACAGCGGATAAGTAAGCTGATGGGAGATCAAAAGACGAACAAGGGGCCGCAGCAGGCTGTGCAGCGCGTCAACAAGACGGGCCGGGGGCGTTTCCGGCGGCTGGCCCGGGGGCATACTCATTACGGACCATTATAGCCATCACTGGGAAAAATTCCCACATAATCTCAGGTAAAGCGAATCGCAGGGGGAAATTGTCATATTCCCGTCACATTTTCTGCGCTATACTGCGTGGGAATTTTTCCCACCCGGAGGCTGTGGCGCAGGCTCCCAAGGGAATGAGTCAGGGACAAGGGCGGTTTTGCCAACCAAGTAAGGGGCGGGGAAAGTGAACGCCAGGCAGGTATGCACAGCAGAGGATTTTGACAACGCCGCGAGCTGCGCGCGGGAGGCCGTGCCTGATCTTCGCCATGGCGGGTTTCGTTCCCGGCTTGCGAACTGCGGCCGGAAAGCCGCGCACTGGCCCCAGCGGGAGCCCGATGGCTTCCTGCATCTGCCCAACGGCTCGCGCATCGCCTGGGACAGTCATGGCGACCCGGAGGGCTTCCCCCTGCTGTACTTTCACGATACCGGCAGTTCCCGGCTGGAAGCCTCCCTGCTGCACCAGAGCGCCCAGCGCTGCGCTTACCGCCTGATCGCCTTCGACCGCCCCGGCGTGGGACGTTCCGATTATTTCGTCTGCAAGTCGCCCCGGGAATTTTGCGAAAACCTGCTGCCGGTGCTGGAGAAACTTGGCATTAGCCGTTTCGGCATCGTCTCCAAGGGCGGCGGCGGCATGTACGCCCTGCATCTTTGCCGCATGAGCCCGGAACGCATCATGGGCCAGGTCAATCTCGCGGGAATTCCGGCGCGCACTCTCGCTTCCCCCCGGGGATTCTGCGCGGTGCTCGCGGGTGTCATCCCCATGACCGTGGACGCCTTGCTGCGGCTGAAACAGTTCCTTTCTCCCGACGCGCCCGGCGCCGTGCTCAACCGGCTGCGGGAAGAACTGAGCTTTTCCGACAAGCAAATGCTTTCCCGGCCCGAGGTGGCGGACATACTCGAAGCCGACCAGGCGGAATCGGTTCGGGCGGGTTACCGCGGCATGGCCCAGGATCTCGCCATCAGCTTCCGCAAACTTGAAGTGCCACTTGAGGAAATCGCCATTCCCACCGAAATCTGGCAGGGCCGCGCCGACCGTCTCACCCAGCGCGCCGATTGCGAATATCTTGCCTCGCGCCTGCCCCGGGCGCGCCTGCACCGCGTCTCCCACCGGGGGCATTTCTTCTTCGTCCAGCACATGGACCAGGTCTTCGACAGCCTCCGCCGCAACCGGCGAACGCAACTCGCACTCAATTGAACCACCCGGTTTGATGTGGGAGAATCCGCCTTCCCCGCAAGGTCGGGAGCCCGCGCCGCTTCCGGTCAGCGTAATCCCGCCTTGGCAAGATTCCGGATTACAGAGACAACAGCATGCAAGTTTCACTGAGCGGCTCCGAGGGGCTGGAACGGAAACTGACCATCGAAGTGCCCGCCGACGAAGTCGATTCCAGCGTGAGCAAACGCCTGCGGGAAGCGGCCCGCACCGCGCGCCTCAATGGCTTCCGCAAGGGCAAGGTGCCCTTGAGTATCATCAAGAAACGATTTGGCCCGGGCATCCGCCAGGAAGTCATCGGCGAAGTCATGAACCGCAGCTATGCGGAGGCGGTCGAGAGGGAAGGCCTGCGGCCGGCGGGTCAGCCGCGGCTCGAAATCAATGAAATCGCCGAAGGCGAGGATCTGCGGTTCGCGGCGGTTTTTGAGGTTTATCCCGATATCGAACTGCCGGATTTTTCCAGAATCAAGATCGAAAGCCTGACTGCCGAAGTCACAGGCGAAGACCTCGACAACATGGTGGAGACCCTGCGCAAGCAGCGGCGGACTTTCGAGGAAGTCGAGCGCGCCGCCGCCGCCGGCGACCTGGTGAACATCGATTTCAGCGGACGCATCGACGGTGAGGAATTCGAGGGCGGCAAGGGCGAAAACATCGGCGTTTTGCTAGGCTCGGAGCAGATGATTCCCGGTTTCGAAGACGCCATCAAGGGCCGGGGTCCCGGCGAGGAATTCACCAGTGAGTTAAAGTTTCCCGACGATTACCAGCAGGAAGACCTGGCCGGAAAAGATGTGGAATTCAGCATCAGGCTCAACGCCGTTCGCGAATCCCGCCTGCCGGAAGTCGACGAGGAGTTTTATCGCAGTTTCGGCGTGGAAGAGGGCGGAGAGGAAGCCTTTCACAAGGAAATCGTTCGCAATATGGAGCGCGAACTGAAGACCGCGGGCCGCAGCCGCATGAAGAGCCGGATTTCCGAAGCCGTGGTGAAACGGGCCGATATCGATTTGCCGGAAGCCTTGATGACGGAAGAAATGAACCGCATCCGCGAACAGACCGAAAAGAACCTCGGCGGCAAGGCGCCCGAAGTTCCGGAGGACCTGCTGCGCGATCAGGCCCGGCGAAGATTGGTCATGGGCCTGGTTATGGCGGAAATAGTCGGCGGCAATAACATGACAGCCGACCCGGAACGGGTGCGGGAAGCCATCGAAGAGCTTGCCTCCACTTATGAATCACCGGAAGAAGTGGTGAAATGGTATTATGGCAATGAGGAACAGTTGTCGGCGGTGGAAGCTTCCGTGCTTGAGGATCAGGTTTTCGACTTCATCGCCGACAAGGTGAAACTGACCGAAAAAGCCGTTTCCTACCAGGAAGCCATCCGGGGCTGAAGATCGAATTCCACCGGACAAGACGCAGCAGAAGGAACGCCAGAACATGACCCAATCCGCCCCCCGGTCCGCGCTTGTGCCCATTGTGGTGGAGCAGACTTCGCTTGGAGAACGCTCCTACGACATCTATTCGAGGCTGCTCAAGGACCGGGTAATCTTCCTCACCGGCCAGGTGGAGGACCACATGGCGAACCTGATCGTGGCGCAGATGCTTTTTCTCGAATCGGACAACCCGGACAAGGATATCCATCTGTACATCAATTCACCCGGCGGCTCGGTAAGCGCCGGATTGTCGATCTACGACACCATGCAGTTCATCCGCCCCGATGTCGGCACCATGTGCGTCGGCCACGCCGCGAGCATGGGGGCGGTCTTGCTTGCCGGCGGCGCGCCGGGCAAGCGTTTCGTTCTGCCGCATTCCCGGGTCATGATTCATCAGCCGAGCGGCGGCGCCCAGGGTCAGGCCAGCGACATAGAAATCCAGGCCAGGGAGATCGTCAGGATCCGCAAGATCCTCAACGATCTGCTCTCGCGCCATACCGGCAAGGACATCAAGACCATAGCCCGGGACACCGAGCGCGACCACTTCCTCAACGCCGAGGAAGCGCTGAACTACGGCCTGGTGGATAAAGTTATCGACAAGCGGGTAGATAATACGGAATGAGCGCGGGTCGCGGAAAGAACAACAGGCGCACTGAACATGCCGGATAATCGAAACAACAGGGGCGGCGTCAGCGAGTTGCTGAATTGCTCGTTTTGCGGCAAGTCCCAGCATGAGGTCCGCAAGCTGATTGCCGGGCCTTCGGTCTATATCTGCAATGAATGCGTCGATCTCTGCAACGACATCATCAAGGAGGAGAACGACGTCAAGGAAGCCGGCACCAGCGGCCGCCGCCTGCCGATTCCCGAAGAAATCAAGCAGACCCTCGATGAATACGTCATCGGCCAGGAAAACGCCAAGAAGGTGCTCGCGGTGGCGGTGTACAACCACTACAAGCGGCTCCGCTCGGAAAGGCCGGGCTCCGATGTGGAGCTTGGCAAGAGCAATATCCTGATGATCGGCCCCACCGGCACCGGCAAGACCCTGCTTGCGGAAACCCTTGCGCGGCTGCTTGAAGTGCCTTTCACCATCGCCGACGCCACCACGCTGACCGAAGCGGGTTATGTGGGCGAGGACGTGGAAAACATCATCCAGAAACTGCTGCAGAAATGCGATTACGACGTGGACCGCGCCCAGATCGGCATCGTCTATATCGATGAAATCGACAAGCTCTCGCGCAAGTCGGACAATCCCTCGATTACCCGGGACGTATCCGGCGAGGGCGTGCAGCAGGCCCTGCTCAAGCTGATCGAGGGCACGGTGGCCTCGGTGCCTCCCCAGGGCGGCCGCAAGCATCCCCAGCAGGAATTCCTGCAGGTGGACACTTCCAATATCCTGTTCATCTGCGGCGGCGCTTTCGCCGGCCTCGACAAGATCATCCGGGCGCGCTCGGAGAAAGCCGGCATCGGTTTTACCGCCGAGGTGCGTTCCGCCTCGGAAGCCCGGCAGCTTGGCGACACCCTGCGGGAAGTGGAGCCGGAAGACCTGATCAAGTACGGCCTGATTCCCGAATTCGTCGGCCGCCTTCCCATGATCGCCACGCTCGACGAGCTCGATCTCGAAGCCCTCGTGCGGATCATCCGCGAGCCGAGAAATTCCCTTACCCGGCAGTATGAAAGATTGCTGGAAATGGACGCCGTGGAAATCCAGTTCCGAGACGACGCCCTCGTGGCCATTGCCGAGAAGGCCCGGGAGCGCAAGACCGGCGCCCGGGGGCTGCGTTCGATCATGGAGTCGGTGCTGCTCGATACCATGTATGATATCCCCTCACTGGAAAACGTCAGCAAGGTGATTATCGACGCTGCGGTGATCCGCGGTGAATCCGAGCCCCTGCTGATGTATGAAAATATCCCCCAGGCCAGTCTTTCCCAGGCCAAGTAGCCCGGGTCGAAAGCCCCGGGCCGGATGATGTATGACTGAAAACATCGGCGACAACGAAACAGCCAGCCTTCCCCTGCTGCCCCTGCGGGATGTGGTGGTGTATCCGCAGATCGTCCAGCCCCTGTTCGTGGGCCGGCCCCGCTCCCAGCGCGGGCTTGAAGTGGCCATGGCCAACGACAAGCAGATTCTGCTCGTGGCCCAGCGCGACCCGTCGGAAGACGACCCCGGCATGAAGGACCTGTTCGAGGTGGGCACCATTGCCGCCATCCTGCAACTCGTGCGGCTGCCCGACGGCACGGTGAAACTGCTCGTGGAAGGCTTGCAGCGCGCCAGCCTCGCCAGGGTCGAACTCGAAGGCGACCACTACCGGGCGGAATGCCGCATCCTGCCTTCCACCGATGTGGCCGAAGAGGAATCCAGCCTGCTGTTGCGCTCGCTGTTGACCCAGTTCGATCAGTACCTGCAACTGAGCAAGAAAATCCCGCCGGAAGTCATGACTTCGATTTCCAGCATCGAAGACCCGGGCCGGCTCGTGGACACGATCATTTCCCACCTGTCGCTGAAACTGCCCCAGAAGCAGGAATTGCTCGAACAGGCCGATGTGGCCGCCCGCATCGAAAACATGATGGGCCTGATCGAGCACGAGATCGACCTGCTGCAGGTGGAGAAGCGCATCCGCGGCCGGGTCAAGAAACAGATGGAGAAAAGCCAGCGCGAGTACTACCTGAATGAACAGATGAAGGCCATTCAGAAGGAAATGGGCGAGTTGGAAAACGTTCCCAATGAAGCCGACGAACTCAAACAGAAAATCGAGCAGTCGGGCATGCCGAAGGAGGCGCTGAACAAGTCCCTGGCGGAATGGAAAAAGCTCAAGATGATGTCGCCCATGTCATCCGAGGCCTCGGTGCTGCGCACCTATCTCGACTGGATGACGTCCATGCCCTGGAAGAAGCGCAGCAGGGTGCGCCTCGACCTGAGCAAGGCAGAGGAAATCCTCGAAGCCGATCACTACGGCCTTGAGGAGGTCAAGGAACGGGTGCTGGAGTATCTCGCGGTGCAGAAGCGGGTGCGCAAGCTCAAGGGGCCGATCCTGTGCCTCACCGGCCCTCCCGGCGTGGGCAAGACATCCCTTGGGGAATCCATCGCCCGGGCCACCAATCGCAAGTTTGTGCGCATGGCGCTCGGCGGCGTGCGCGACGAGGCCGAAATCCGCGGCCACCGCCGCACCTATATCGGCTCGCTGCCCGGCAAGCTGCTGCAGAAGCTGTCCAAGGCCGGGGTTCGCAACCCGCTGTTCCTGCTCGACGAGGTGGACAAGATGGGCATGGATATCCGGGGCGACCCGGCGTCGGCCCTGCTCGAGGTGCTCGACCCGGAGCAGAACCACAGTTTCAGCGATCACTATCTCGAAGTCGATTACGACCTGTCCGACGTGCTCTTCGTCTGCACCTCGAACACCATGGACATTCCCGAGCCCCTGCTCGACCGCATGGAAGTGATCCGGATCCCCGGCTACACCGAGGAAGAGAAGATCGGCATCGCCGAGCGCTACCTCGTGCCCAAGCAGAACCAGAGCAACGGCATCGCCGATGGCGAGTTGGAAATCGGCCGGGATACCATCCGCGATCTGATCCGCTTCTACACCCGGGAAGCCGGTGTGCGCGGACTTGAGCGCGAAATCGCCAAGATCTGCCGCAAGGTGGTCAAGGACAACACCCTGGCCCGCAGCAGCGAAGCCACGTCGGTGACTTCGGATATGCTCGAAAAGTACTGCGGCGTGCGCAAGTACGATCAGAACAAGGCCTTGAGCGAAAACAAGATCGGCCAGGTCAACGGGCTCGCCTGGACCCGGGTGGGCGGGGAGTTGCTCACCATCGAAGCCAGCGCGGTGGAAGGCAAGGGCAAGACGATCAAGACCGGCTCGCTCGGCGATGTCATGCAGGAGTCAATCCAGGCCGCTCTCACCGTGGTCCGCTCCCGGGCCGTCGCCCTCGGGGTAAATCCCGATTTCCACGAGAAATTCGATATCCATATCCATGTGCCGGAAGGGGCGACCCCCAAGGACGGCCCCAGCGCCGGCGTGGGCATGTGCGTGGCGCTGGTTTCTGTGCTGACCGCGATTCCGGTGCGGGCCGATGTGGCCATGACCGGGGAGATCACCCTGCGCGGCGAAGTATTGCGCATCGGCGGCCTGAAGGAGAAACTGCTTGCCGCCCACCGGGCCAATATCAAGACGGTCATCATTCCGGCGGAGAACCAGCGCGACCTCACCGAGATTCCCGACAACATCAAGTCCGAACTTGAAATCGTGGCGGCCAACTGGATCGACGAAGTGCTTGAGATCGCCCTGCAGCATTTGCCCACGCCGCTCCCCAAGCTGGAAGACCTGCCCCCGGAAAAGCGCAAGGGCAAGGCCGAAGATCGCGACCCCGCCGACAAGGGCAAGACCATCAGCACCCACTGAGGGGTTCGGGATAAAACTATTTCAGACATTTGACAAAGTTGGGTTGACACTGCTTTCGCGCTACTGTTTTAATCCCCCCTAGCAGCAAATCGGGCAGGAGTTACCGCTGCTTCTGCGTCGAATCAGGTTCGGATTGAATTCATGCGGCAGGGATCGCCGATGTCGCGCCAACCGGAATGTGGCCCGGCCAACTGAGGAAATTCACTGAACTGCTTCGTTCGAGGACAAAACACTCTCTGCAACAACGAAAATCCAGCTAATCTGACAGGGGATAAGCATGAACAAATCTGAACTGATAGACGTGGTCGCGCAGAATGCCGGCGTGACCAAGGCGAGCGCGGGCGAAGTTGTGGAAGCCACCTTGGACGCTATCGCCGACGCCCTCAGCGGCGGAAATTCGGTCGCGCTCGTGGGCTTTGGCACCTTTTCCGTGCGGGAACGCGGCGCCCGCACCGGACGCAATCCCCGCACCGGGGAATCCATTGCGATCGCGGCGTCCAGGATTCCCGCTTTCAAAGCCGGCAAGGCGCTGAAAGACGCGGTAGCCTGATCGCCCGTCCAACGCGGCAACCGGCACAACCATCAGCCGCGGCGGCGACGCCCGGACCGGTGTCGCGCGGCAAGTCGGCCAGAGATCGGAATGGGCGCGTTCCTTGATGCGCCCATTTTTGATTGCATCGGCATGAGGTCTGCCGCGAAAACCGCGGCGACGGCTGTGAGCGCTTACCGGATCATCAGACCATGCTCCAGAACATCAGGGACAACTCCCAGGGTGTCATCGCCAAGGTCATCATAGGACTGATCGTGGCGGTGTTCGCGCTGTGGGGAGTGGAAGGAATCATCGGCGGCCTGATTACCACGCCGCCCGTAGCCGAAGTCAACGGCGAGGAAATCAACGAATTGCAGTTGCAGAACAGCGTCCAGCAATTGCTCGCCAACTTCGGGCCGGAAGCCGGCTCGATGGATCCCGGCCTGGTGGAGGATATCGCCCTCAACCAGTTGATCGACGAGGCGCTGCTGCGCCAGACCGCCGAACAAGCCGACCTGTCGATATCCAGCAACCGCATCGACCGCTTCATCCTGGACTCGCCGCAGTTCCAGATCGACGGGGTTTTCGACCCGGAGTACGCCGTGCGCACCATGGCGAGCATGGGCATGTCGGCGCCGCTGTACCGCGAAGATCTGGGCCGCCGCATGGCGCTTTCCCAGATCGCCAACGCCTATGCCGGATCGAATTTCCTCACCCCGGGAGAACTGGAACAACTCATCGAATTGCAGCAACAGACCCGGGATTTCCGCTATATCGCCATTCCCATGGGCGCCAGAACCATCGGCGAGACGATCGGCGACGAGCGCATCAGCGAATACTACGAGCGGAACCAGGAACAGTTCCGCGAGCCGGAAAACGTCACGGCGCAATACGTGGTGCTCGATCAGGCCGCCATCGCCGAGGAAATTGAGGTGGATCCGGCGGAATTGCAGGCTCGCTACGAACAGGAGCGCAGCGAATATCAGGGCGCTGCGGAAAAGCGCGCCTCCCATATCCTGTTCGAGACTTTCGCCATCAGCGAAGATGAGGCGCTTGAGGCGGCAACCGCGGCAAAGCAACGGCTCGATGACGGCGAGGACTTCGCCGCCCTCGCCCTCGAGCTTTCCAGCGATACGATTTCAGCCGAAGCCGGCGGCGACATCGGCTATACCGACGGCGCCGTCTTTCCACCCGAAGTCGAAGCCGCCCTGGCGGAACTCGCCCTGAACGAGATTTCCGGTCCCGTGGTCAGTGAATTCGGCGTGCATATCCTGCAACTGACCGAAGATTCCCGGAATGAGTTTGCGCCTTTTGAAGACGTGTCCGCACGAATCGAGCGCGATCTGAAAAGCGCCGAGGTGGAACTGATCTATGCCGCGCGGCTGGAGGATCTTTCCAATCTCGCATTCGAAAGCGGCGATCTCGCCGCCATTTCAGAGCAACTGGAATTGCCCGTGCTCACCGGGGAAGCCATCAGCCGTCTCGGCGGCACGGATGTATTCGCCAATCCCCAAGTGCTCGAAGCGCTGTATTCCGACGAAGTGCTGCTCGACGGCAACAACAGCGACGTGATCGAGCTTGACGATAGCCGGGCGGTGGTGGTGCGGGTCGAAGAGTTCAATGAATCCTATATCCGCCCCCTGGAGGAAGTCGAGGCCGAGATCACCGTGCTGTTGCGCAGTGACATGGAACGCGAGGCGGTGGTCAGCCTCGGCGAAGAAATCCTCGGCGCGCTGGAGTCCGGAGAAGCGCTTGATGAGTTGTTGACCGAAAACGAACTCGAATGGATCGAGGCGGCCGAAACCCGGCGCGACAGTTTCGAGGTCAACCCGGAAGTCGTGCGGCATGTCTTTTCCCTGCCCCGGCCTGAAGAGGCGCCGCTGCATGACGGCCTCGTGCTGAACAACGGCACTTACGTGGCGGTGGAATTGAGCGCGGTCAACCCGGGCGCCACCGAAGACGTGCCAGAAGATCAACGCGCCACTCTCGCCCGGTCGCTGGCCACGGATCTGGGCAACAACGATTTCGAGCGCTACCTGCAAACCCTGCGGGAAAACTCGGAAATCAGCCGCCAGCAAATCGGCGAGTTCGACGACCTCGCGCCCCTGCTACCCTGAACCTTCCCCGTCATTCTGCGACTGCGCTTCGCTCCGCGCAGGATGACGGAAAAACAAACGCGCAGAACGACGGGGAGGTATGCTTGGCTAAGCGCAGAATGTCAGCGGCGAGGCCTCACTCCGCGAACAATCTCCTCACTGGGGCAGCGAACCCATGGCGGTGGTATTGAAGCCGCCGTCCACGTACAGGACTTCGCCGCAGATGCCCGTGGCCAGGTCGGAACAGAGAAAGGCCGCGGCATTGCCGATTTCATCGGTGGTGACATTGCGCCGCAGCGGCGTATTGCGGGCGTTGTAATCGAGCATCTTGCGGAAGCTTTTCACTCCCGAGGCCGCCAGGGTGCGCACCGGCCCCGCCGAGATCGCATTCACCCGAGTGCCTTCCGGCCCCAGGCTCGAAGCCATATAGCGCACATTGGCTTCCAGGCTCGCCTTGGCAAGCCCCATCACATTGTAGTTTGGCAGGCTGCGCATGGCGCCAAGGTAGCTCAGGGTGAGCAGGGAGCCGTTCCTGCCCTCCATCAGGGGCTTGGCCGCCCGGGCCAGGGCGACGAAACTGTAGGAGCTGATCTCGTGCGCGGTGAGAAATCCTTCCCGGGTGGTGACATCCACATAGTCGCCGTCCAGCTCCCCCGCCGGAGCATAGGCCAGACAATGCACCAGCCCATCGAGACCGTCCCAAGAATTGGCCAGGTCCTGGAACAGTTGCCCGATTTCCCCGTCATTGGTGACGTCGCAGGGAAAGAGCAAGTCCGAGCCGCATTCCCCGGCGATATCCTCCACCCGCTTGCCCAACCTCTCGTTCTGATAGGTGAAAGCAAGCTCGGCGCCTTCCCGGTGCATGGCCCTGGCGATTCCGGTGGCGATGGACAACTTGCTCGCCACACCGAGTATGAGAATTTTCTTTCCCCGCAGAAACGCCATGGTTATCGGACCCCGTGCATGAAATGCTTGAGAATCGGCGCCAGCAACATGGCGAGAACGCCAAAGCCGATGCTGTACCAGCCTGCGGCGGAATATACCTCAACATAGGCCGATAATGCCGCAGCCGGGTCGACGACTTCGCCGCCGATGGTTTCCGAGCCTGTCATGGCGGCGATCTGCCCCGAAACATAATTACCCGCCGCCGAAGCCAGAAACCAGCAGCCCATCATCATGCCCACCACCGAGGGCACCGACAGTTTGGTGGTCATGGACAGGCCTACGGGGGAAATGCACAACTCTCCCGTGGTATGCAGCAGATACAGCAGCACCAGCCAGATCAGGCCCACCGCCACCGGGTCCGATGCCTGGGAAGCCCCGTACACCAGAAACAGAAAGCCAAGCCCCAACTGAATCAGCGACAGGGCGAACTTCATCGGCGTGGAAGGCTCAAGCCCGCGCCGGTTCAGCGCCAGCCAAAGCGCGCTGAACAGCGGCGCCAGCAGAATGATGAACGCCGCATTAACCGACTGGAATGCCGCCGCGGGAATTTCATAGCCGAAAACCACCCGATCCACATTGCGGTCGGTCATCAGGTTGAGCGAGGAGCCCGTCTGCTCGAACAGTCCCCAGAACACGATCTGGTAACTCATCAGAAACAGGCAGACCAGCATTCGGTTGCGGTCCTGTGGTTCGCAGCGCAGGAAGGAATAGGCCAGCACCACCAGGATCATCAAGGCCAGGAAAGCGCCCAGCAGCCCACCCACCAGTGCGCGGTTCTGGATGAGTTGCCAGAAAATCAGCACTCCCACCAGGGAAAGCAGGTATATCGCCCATTCGGTATTGATCCCCGGTGCGAGCCTGCGCCGCAGCAATTGTGGATTGGCGGGCTCACCGGCGTCGCCGAGCAGGGGCTGTCCCCGCAGAAACATCACCAGCCCCGCGAGCATGCCGAGGCTGGCGGCGCCAAAACCCCAACTGAAACCGCCGTATTGCAGCAGGAAGCCGCAGACCAGGGCGCCGAACATGGAGCCCACATTGATGCCCATGTAGAACAGGGTGAAGCCGCCGTCACGGCGGGGGTCCTTCTTTTCGTACAGCGAGCCGACCAGGGTGGAGATATTGGCCTTGAGGAAACCCACCCCCATGATGATCAGCGCCAGGGAAAAATAGAAAACTTGGAGATACAGCGGGTCGCGCTCCACCACGATTTCGCCGTTGACCAGGGTTTCCACGGCTGGGCTGCCCTCAAAAGCCATGCCGGTATGGCCGGCAATCAGCAGGATGGCGCCCAGGGTCACCGCCCGTTTGGCGCCGAGATAGCGGTCGGCGACGATACCGCCGAGCACTGGCGTGATATAGACCAGGGAGATATAGGCGCCGTAAATCCCCGCAGCCACCTGATCCGTAAACAGAAAATGCTGGGTCAGGTAGAAGATCAGCAGGGCGCGCATGCCGTAGTAGCTGAAGCGCTCCCACATTTCGGTAAAGAAGCAGACCACCAGCCCCTTGGGATGGCCCAGGAATTCCCCGCCCGCCGCGGCTACGGCCACACTGCCTTGCGTCATGTCGTTGTTACCTCCCCTCGGACGCCGGACCCAGCAGCAACCGCTGCCCCGGCAGAATGAGCGCATTGGGTGAGATTGCGTTGATCCCTGCCAAAGTCGCCACCTCGAGTCCGTTGCGGCGGGCGATGGCCCAGAGGCTGTCGCCCGCCTGCACGATGTATATCCCCGGGCTGTCCGGTTCCGCAAGAGGCTCCAGCGCCATATCCCCGCCGGGGCCGGGAATCGAGAGATAGTCGCCGGCGATAATCAGGTCGCCGCGCAGGCCGTTGTGGGAGCGCAGCACATCCACCGGCACCGCCATGGCCCGGGCGATTCCGCCCAGGGTGTCTCCCGGCTCGATGAGATAGCGCTTGGCGCGAACCTGGATGACGTTTGGCGCCTCAAGCAGGGCGAGCCGCAGGGTTTGGGCCTTTTCCCTGGGCATATGGAGAAAGTCCGGGTTGCCGTCCGGCGGCGTCCACCATTGCCGGAAGCCGGGATTGAGGCGTCGCAGCGCTTCCGGTTTCAGGCCCGCAAGCTCCGCGGCGATGACGATACTCGCGCTCGGCCCCACCCTGACCCGGGCGAGGAATTCCTCGTCTGCGATTTCGGGAAAGCTGAAACCGGTTTTTCCGCCGCTGTCGAGGATGCTGGCCAGGGCCAGAATCCGCGGCACATGGATCTGGGTTTCCGCCGGCAGCGGCAATTGCCAGAAATCCACCTCAGTGGCGTTTTCGCCAAGGTTCCGCAGTATGCGGCTCACATTGGCCGGCCCCGAGTTGTAGGCGGCGAATGCCAGCAGCCAGTTCTCGGCGAAGCGCTGTTGCTGAATCTCGAGATAATCCAGCGCCGCCGTGGTGGATGCAACGGGGTCCCTGCGGCCGTCGAACCAGGGGTCCACCCGCAGGCCAAGGCTGCGGCCGGTGCCCGCCATGAACTGCCAGGGGCCCGCCGCCGCCCGGGGGGATACCGCGTTGGGATTGAAGCCGCTTTCCACAAATGGCATCAGCGCGATTTCCATGGGCAGGCCGCGTTGTTCGATCTGCTCCACAACGCCGTGGAGGAAGGGGCGGGCGCGTTCCCCCACCCGCTCGAAATAATCCGGCCGGCGGGCATACAGCCGCACCTGCTCGACCACTTCAGGGCGGTCGTAATACGCCTGCAATTGCAATCCATCGGCAATCCGCCGCCACAGGCCGCTGTGGATGGATGGCTCGGGCTCGTCCAGAGTGGAAGGGGGAAGGGAGTCCCTTATGGAATCCGTTGCGGCTTCGTCTGTCGTCGCTGCGGGATTGCCTGCGTGTGACGGGGACCCGGTATCCTGTTGATTCGCTGCCGCGGGAGGTTCGGTGGCCAGTTTCCCGCCGCTTTCCCGGGTCGGGGAAACGGTGCAGGAAGACAACAGGCAGAGCGCGCACCCCACCTTGATGACATAATCGGGCAGGGAGTTCAGAACTGATCCTTCCATTTGCGAATGGCGGCAAATACTTCGGTTTCATCCGTGACCGGGCGCCCGAGGCGTTTCGTGGCGCTGGCGGCGAGGGCGGCTTCGCCGCAGCGCAGAAAGGGATTGGTGGCCAGCTCGAGATCCAGTGTGGATGGCAGGGTCGGTCGTCCCTGTTCGCGCTTCTCCTCCTCGCTTTCCACCCGCGACCGCAGCGTCGGATTGTCCGGGTCGGCAGCCACGGCAAAAGCGAGATTGGCCAGGGTGTATTCATGGGTGCAATACACGGCGGTTGCCGGGGGCAGGGCGCTGACCTTGCGCAGGGATGCGAGCATCTGCGCCGGGCTGCCTTCAAACAGCCGCCCGCAGCCGGCGGCGAACAGGGTGTCGCCGCAGAACAGCAGGGGGCCTTCATGGGCGCTGCCGTCGTGAAAATAGGCGATATGGTCCAGGGTATGGCCGGGCACTTCGAAAACCGAGAATTCGACGCCGAGCACCGCAACCCGGCTGCCTTCCCCGAGTGTCTCGGCCACTCCCGCAATGCCCGCCGGCCCATAAACCCGGGGCTGGTACCTGCCGATCAAATCCACAAGGCCGCCGGTATGGTCGTGGTGGTGGTGGGTAATGAGGATGTCGCTGAGCGCAAGCCCGCGGCTGTCGAGAAATTCCCGAACCGGCGCCGGGTCGCCCGGGTCCACGACACAGGCATTGGCGCCGTCATCGCCGATCAGGGTCCAGATATAATTGTCCCGGAAGGCGGGTATGGGATGAATCTGTGAAATCATCCGGTAATTCTCATCCTGGCGGCGCCGCCGTCATATTCCCCTTGCCATTCCGCGCTTTCTTCTCCTGTCATTCTGCGACTGCGCGCAGAATGACGGGAAAGAGCGCACCGAATGGCGGGTAGTCTGATTCATTTCCAGACGCGACATGTTATAGACTAAATCATGGCTGGACAATTCCATGCTTCCGAAGACCCGGGGATGACGCCCCGGCGTCTCGCGGAAATGACCGACGACTGGTTTCGCTCTTCCCAGGGAGCCGCCGTGGCCCGGGTCGAAACCCGCCTGCTGAAACCCATGCTCGGGCAATTGTTCGGCTACCGCATCCTGCAACTCGGTTGTTCAGGCGAACGCTCCTTCATTGACGACAGTTCGCTGTACCACAAGATCCGCTTCGCGCCCATGTACCGGCCCGGCGCCGGGCTGGCCGTGGCCGACGCCGAGGAATTGCCTTTGGCCAGCGACAGCGTCGATGCCATTCTGCTCTACCACGCTCTCGATTTCGCCGGCGACAGCCACCGCCTGCTGCGGGAGGCCCATCGGGTGCTGCGCTCCGGCGGCAGAATGCTCATCGTGGGTTTCAATCCCTGGAGCAGTTGGGGACTGTGGCGCCTGTTCCGCCGCCGCGGCGGCATACCTTGGGGCGCCCGTTTCATCGCTCCGGGCCGATTGGCGGACTGGCTGCGCCTGCTCGACCTGCAGGTGGACAGCATCCGCTACGGCCTGCATTCGATTCCCCTGCGGCGCAAGCCCCTGTTGCGTTTCGCCCGCGGTTGGGAGCGTTTCGGCCAGAAAATCAATTCGCCTTTCGGCGGCGCCTACATCATTCTCTGCGTCAACCAGGTCAGGCCGGTCACGCCGATCATGCGCAAGTGGCTGCCCCCCCTGCGGGCGCGAACCGGCGGCGCCGTGGTCGCCCTCGAAGGCCGCAGCGCAAGGAGCCGGCAGTCCTGAACCCGGCGGCGGACACAGTGGAGTTGTTCACCGACGGCGCCTGCCGTGGCAATCCCGGCGCCGGCGGCTGGGGCGCGGTGCTGCGCTATGGGGAAAACGAAAGGGAAATCCATGGCGGCGCCAGCCAGAGCACCAACAACCGCATGGAACTGACCGCCATCATCATGGCGCTGAAGGAGCTCAAGCGTCCGTGCCGGGTGCGGATCACCACCGACTCGCAGTACGTGCTCAAGGGAATCAACGAATGGCTGCCCAACTGGAAAAAACGCAACTGGAAAACCGCGAACCGGAAGCCCGTCCTCAACCAGGACCTGTGGCGGGAACTCGACCGGCTTGCGGGCGGGCACGAAATCACCTGGCAATGGGTGCGGGGCCATAGCGGCCATCCGCAAAACGAGCGCGCCGACCGCCTCGCCAATCGCGGCATCGATGAATTGCGCGGCAGGTGCTGAGGAGAAACCAAGATGCGCGTTGTCGCGCTGGACACTGAAACCACCGGCCTGGAACTCGGCGAAGGCCACCGCATCATTGAAATCGGCTGTGTCGAAATCATCAACCGCAGGCTTACCGGTCGCGAGTTCCATCGCCTGCTCAATCCAGGCAGGGAAGTCGACGCCCAGGCCTTCGAAGTCCATGGCATCAGCGACGAGCAACTGCGGGACGAACCCGGCTTTGCCGAGGTGGAAGCGGAATTCATCGACTTCGTCCGCGACGCCGAAGTCATCGTCCATAACGCCGCCTTCGATGTGGGATTCATCGACATGGAACTTTCGCTCACACCTTCCGCCCTGAGCCAACTCGAGGCGGCCTGCGAAATCACCGACACCTGGCAAATGGCCAAAAACCGCCATCCGGGCCAGCGCAACAGCATAGACAGCCTCTGCAAGCGCTACGACATCGACGCCAGCGCCCGGGAAAAACACGGTGCCCTGCTCGACGCCCAGTTGCTCGCCCGGGTCTGGCTCGCCATGACCGGAGGCCAGATCAGCCTCTCGCTCGGCGAAGAATCCCGCCGCCGCCCGGCCATGCCGGTCGCCAACCCATCCGAACCCGGCAAGAGCAGGGCGCTAGCCACCCGCAAACCCACCCCGGAAGAGCTGGAAACCCACCGCAAACTCCTGCAAAAAATCGACAAGCTGTCCATGAACGGCTGCCTTTGGCTGCAACTCGAAGCAGAGTAGCTTCCGATCTATCGAGCCACACATTGAGCGACGGACCGAAGCCTCTGTCTCTATCCCGCACCAGAGCCCCGGCATGTCAGGATTCGGGGGATTCGGCAAGACGAATCCCGCCATGGCCTTCGCCGGGCAACTGCGCGCCTTTTTCGCCTGCATGGCGCGCCGGAACCCGACTGCGACGGTCCAGACAAAAATGGGTTGGACAAAGGAATTCTTCGTGGATAACTGATACCCTTGCCTGTTCGAACACTCAAAACGAGACGATTCCTCAGGAGGATTTCATGAGATTTGCAGTTATGGCGAGCGCAATGGCGCTGACCTTGGCGGCTTGGTCCAACGATGCCGCATTCGCGGCGGAGAACGCGTCGGCCGACGCCAGTCTGGAAGCGGTCATCAACCACGAACGCCGGGACGGGAACCGTGGCCGCGACGAATGGCGCAATCCGCTGGAGACGCTGTCATTCTTCGGAATCGAGCCGGACATGACGATCGTCGAGGTCTTTCCCGGCAATGGCGGCTGGTATTCCCAGATCCTGACCCCGCTCACGGCCGGGCAGGGTCGTCTGATCGGCGCGACCTATCCGGAAAGCCTGTTCCGTCAATTGTTCTCCACCTGGGATGAAGCCGCCGCCGAGCGCACCGGCGCCGATATCGCCCAGATGGGCCGGTATCTGAGTGTTGAAGGAGTCGAAAGCGCGCAGCCCATAGTCGGCTACGCGATCGACGATATTCCCGACCGGGAGAACGGTCAGGCCGATGCGGTCCTCTACTTCCGGGCGATGCACCACCTGTTCCGGTTTGACGAGCCGGTTATCGATGCGGCTCTGGCCGAAACCTACGATGTGCTCGCTCCGGGCGGCGTGGCCGGCGTGGTTCAGCACCGCGCTCCGGAAGACGCCGACCCCGAATTTGCCAACGGCGATAACGGGTATCTGAAACAGAGCGATGTCGTCGCCGCGTTCGAACGGGCGGGATTTGTTTTCGAGGAAGCCAGCGAGATAAACGCCAATCCCAACGATTCCGCCGACAGCTTCGTATGGCGTTTGCCGCCAACGACGACCGACAACCCGGATACGCAGGCGATCGGCGAGTCGGATCGCATGACCTTGCGGTTCCGCAAGCCGTAACAACCGTTTCAGCCTGTCCCGAAGAAGTCCCGGTTTTCCGCCGGGACTTTTTCCTTCACCGACACGATCTCAAGCTCGTCGCCCGACTTCAGCCCGAAAAATCCACTCTTCGTCCTCGCGGAATCCCCAATGATGTTTCGCGAGCCCCCCTTTCCAGGCATTTCGCTTGAAACATCGGGGCCTGTCCCCATATAGGGTTTCGCGGATCGTGGTTGGGACGGCGTGGCATGGGCAAGACAGAAGATTCCAGGACCGGGGAAGAGTCGCCGGCGGCGGAGCCGGAGGTCCGGACGGAGCAGGCGGATACAGCCGAACAGGCCGCGGAAACCGGTTCCGAATTGTCGCTGCAAGAAGCGCTGGAGCGCCTGGCGGCGGCGGAAACCGAAAGCCGCGAAGCTCGGGACAAGCTGCTGCGGGTACAGGCGGAAATGCAGAATCTGCGGCGCCGCACCGAGCAGGACATCGAGAAAGCCCACCGATTCGGCCAGGAGAAGTTCAGCAGCGAGCTGCTCATGGTCATGGACAATCTCGAACGCGCCGCCGAAGCGGCGGGCAAGCACGACGACGGCGAAGCGGGCAATCAGGTGGTCAACGCGATTCACGAAGGCGTGAATCTGACCCTGAAAAGCCTTGTCGACTGCTTCGCCAGATTCCAGATCGAAGCCGTGGACCCGGAAGGCGAGCCCTTCGACCCCGCCCTGCATCAGGCGATGTCGATTCAGGAAAACGACAAGGTGGAGCCGAATACCGTGATTTCGGTCATGCAGAAGGGCTATACCCTGCATGGCCGGGTGCTGCGGCCGGCCATGGTGGTGGTAGCCACCGAAGCCGCCGCAAAGTCGGGTGGCTGAACCGGCCCGATTCGCGCGGAAACGGGAACCCGCGCCCTTGAAACTGAAAATCTCGCGGCAATATACCTATTTGTGGCGGACCGCAAGCTGAGCGGACCGCGGATTCAGTGGAGACATCGAAAATGGGAAAGATCATCGGCATCGACCTGGGAACCACCAATTCCTGCGTGGCGATCATGGAGGGCGGTGAGCCCCGGGTTATCGAGAACTCGGAAGGTGATCGCACCACTCCGTCCATTGTCGCCTACAGCAAGGATGGCGAGACCCTGGTGGGCCAGCCCGCCAAGCGGCAGGCCATCACCAATCCGGACAACACCCTGTTCGCCATCAAGCGCCTGATCGGCCGCCAGTTCAAGGACGACGTGGTGCAGAAGGACATCAAGATGGTGCCCTACAAGATCGTCAAGGCGGGCAATGGCGACGCCTGGGTGGAAGTCAACGGCAAGCAGATGTCGCCGCCGCAGATTTCGGCCCAGACCCTGATGAAAATGAAGAAGACCGCCGAGGACTATCTCGGCGAGGAAATCAGGGAGGCTGTGGTCACGGTTCCCGCCTACTTCAACGACTCCCAGCGCCAGGCGACCAAGGACGCCGGCCGCATTGCCGGTCTCGACGTCAAGCGCATCATCAACGAGCCCACCGCGGCGGCACTCGCCTACGGCATGGACAAGCGCACCGGCGATTCCACCATCGCCGTGTACGACCTTGGCGGCGGCACTTTTGATATTTCCATCATCGAAATCGCCGAAACCGACGGCGAACACACTTTTGAAGTGCTCTCCACCAATGGCGACACTTTCCTCGGCGGCGAGGATTTCGACCTGCGCCTCATCGACTATCTCGCCGATGAGTTCAAGAAGGAACACGGCATGGATCTGCACAACGATCCCCTGGCCCTGCAGCGTCTGAAGGAAGCCGCGGAAAAGGCCAAGATCGAGCTGTCCTCCTCCCAGCAGACCGAGATCAATCTGCCCTATGTCACCGCCGACGCCAGCGGCCCCAAGCACCTGGTGCAGAAACTCACGAGAGCCAAGTTCGAATCCCTGGTGGAGGATCTGGTGGACCGCACCCTCGGCCCGGTGAAGATCGCCCTCAAGGACGCCGGCATCGACGCCTCCGCCATCAACGACGTGGTGCTCGTGGGCGGTCAGACCCGCATGCCGCTCGTGCAGCAGAAAGTCGCCGACTTTTTCGGCAAGGAAGCCCGGCGGGACGTGAATCCCGACGAGGCCGTCGCCGTGGGCGCGGCCATTCAGGCCGCCGTGCTCGCCGGGGACGTTACCGATGTCCTGCTGCTCGACGTGACACCGCTTTCCCTCGGCATCGAAACCCTCGGCGGGGTGGCCAGCACGCTGATCGACAAGAACACCACGATTCCCACCAAGAAGACCCAGGTCTTCTCCACCGCCGACGACAACCAGACCGCGGTGACGATTCATGTGGTCCAGGGCGAGCGCAAGCAGGCGACCCAGAACAAGTCGCTCGGCCGTTTCGACCTCACCGACATCCCGCCGGCGCCCAGGGGCATGCCCCAGATCGAGGTCTCCTTTGATCTCGACGCCAACGGCATCCTCAATGTGTCCGCCAGGGACAAGGCCACCGGCAAGGAGCAGTCCATCGAGATCAAGGCTTCCAGCGGCCTGTCGGACGAGGAAATCGAAAAGATGGTCCGGGACGCCGAAGCGCATTCCGCCGAGGACAGGAAATTCGAGGAACTCATCACCGCCCGCAATACCGCCGACGGCCTGATCCACGCCACCCGCAAGACCATCGATGAAGCCGGCGACAAGGCCAGCGACGAAGAGAAGGCCGCCATCGAAGACGCCATTGGCAAGCTTGAAGAGGCCATCAAGGGCGATGATCTTGCCGCCATTGAAGAAGCCACCAAGGCGCTTACCGAGGCTTCCACGCCCGTGGTGCAAAAGATGTACGCCGAACAGGCCTCCCAGGCGGAAGGCGCCGCGGGAGAGGCGGAGCCCGGCCCCGGCAAGGACGACGACGAAGCGGTGGACGCGGAGTTCGAAGAAGTCAGGGAAGAGAACAAATAAGCTTGACTATTATGTAATGGCAAGCAAACGCGACTATTATGATGTCCTCGGCGTAAGCAGGGACGTTGACACGGCCGAGCTGAAAAAGGCCTACCGGCGCACCGCCATGAAGCACCACCCGGACCGCAATCCGGGCGACAAGGAATCCGAGGCCAAATTCAAGGAAGCCAGCGAGGCTTTTGAAGTCCTTTCCGACCAGCAGAAACGCTCGCGCTACGACCAGTTCGGCCATGCCGGCGTGGAAGGCCAGGCCGGCGCCGCCGGAGCGGCGGATTTCGCCGACATTTTCGGCGATATCTTTGGCGACATTTTCGGCGGGCGTCGCGGCGGCGGTCGCCACCAGGGCGCCGATTTGCAATACCATCTCGAACTCGGCCTCGAAGAAGCCGTCCAGGGCGTATCGCGCAATATCCGCGTACCCACCCGGGTGCGCTGCACCGCCTGTGACGGCAGCGGCGCGCGCCGGGGCACCGAGCCCGTAACCTGCACCGCCTGCGGCGGCGTGGGTCAGGTCCGCATGCAGCAGGGCTTCTTTTCAGTGCAACAGACCTGCCCCCGCTGCCGCGGCGAAGGCAAGCAGATCAAGGACCCCTGTTCCACCTGTCGTGGCGCCGGCGCCGTGGAAGAATCCCGCACCCTGTCGGTAAAAGTGCCTGCCGGCGTCGATAGCGGAGACCGCATCCGGCTTTCCGGCGAAGGCCAGGCCGGGCCCCGGGGCGGACCGTCGGGTGATCTGTACGTGAGAATCGAAGTCCGCCCGCATCCGGTTTTCGAACGCGACGGCGCCGACCTGCACTGCGATATCCCCATCAGCTTTGTCGATGCCGCACTCGGCAACCATCTCGAAGTGCCCACGCTCAGCGGCCGGGTAAAACTCAAGATTCCCGCGGAAACCCAGACCGGCAAACTGTTCCGCCTGCGCGGCAAGGGCATCACCCCGGTTCGCGGCGGCCCGCCCGGCGACTTGCTGTATCGCCTCGTGGTCGAAACGCCGGTCAAGCTCACTTCGCGCCAGCGCGAGTTGCTCGAAGAGTTCCGCGAGATTCAGGAAGAGCAGGGAAGCCGCCAGTCCCCCAAACGGCAAAGCTGGTTCGACGGCGTCAAGCGCTTCGTCGAAAGTCTGCGGGGCTGAAGGTCGCCGCCACCAGCCAGGAACGCTTCAGCCGGGCCGCGTTGATCCAGACTCCGGTCACCGACATGGCGGTCATCATCAGGCCAAGAATGAACCACAGCAGCTTGCTCCATACGCCGCCAAAATAGCCGAAATGCAGCGGATCCGAGGCTTCCGAAATGCGCGTGTGGGAGTCGAGTTCCTCACCCCGGTAGCTGCCGAGCACATCCCCGCTTGCCGGATCGATATGGACGCCATTGGCCCGGGGCCGCACCAGCATGGCGGACAATTCTCCGTGAATCGTCAGCGGCGCGCCGGCATTGCCAGGGAACAGAATTCGGCCGGGCTCCAGGCCCGGCAGTTCACGCCTGGCGTTCTGCAGCGCAAGATCGATAGCGGCGCCGTCAAGTTGTTGTGGCAGGGCGGCATCCCTGTCGGCCATTTCCCCTGCCGCGGCGGGTAAAGACGGTGCCCGGCCGCCAAGTTCTTCCACAAGGTACCAGAGGCTGGTGATGGCAATCAGGGCGATGAACCAGCTTCCCCACAACCCCAGCAGGCGATGCAGGTCGCCATTCCAGATTCGCGGCTTGCGCCCGAAGCGCGGCCACTTGAACAGGCCCCGCCAGAACTTCTTGTAGACCACGAAACCCGCGATCAGGGAGATGAGCAAGGGAAAGGCCAGAACCGTCACCAGGGGTATGCCGATATGCAGGGGCAGCATGAGGTGCCGGTGGAGTTCACGGAAAAGCCGCTGCATATTGAAGAATGAAGTCATGCCCAGGGCTGCGCCGTCCGCCGGATTGAACCAGACCCGCACGAGTTCCCCGCCGGGGCTTCGGGCCAGCATTTGCAGGGCGAACCAGTTGTCCTGGAAGCGGGCAAGGTTGAGCGGCCGATACTCCGGATACTCCCGGCGCATGTTGTCGAAGGCCGCGCCCCAGGCCACCCCGTTTCCGGCGACGCGCTCCGTGGCGCGCATTTCCGGGTTCAGCAGCCAGTCGATCTCATAGCTGAAAACGGCGATGGTTCCTGTCGCCAGAATGAAGCTCATCAACAGTGAAAGCTTGAGCCCGAGCCAGGAATGGACCGTGAACCAGAGCCGGTCCCTGGCCTGCTTTTCCGTCAGGCGTTCGTCAGCGCCCCTTTCCGCGGAGGCTCCCGACTGGTTCGAGGCATTCATTGCGCGGCTTCAATCAGGCCGAATGCCGACAGCTTGCGGACCGCCTCGACCCGCTGGGCCATGTCAAGGGCAGCAAAGGCCGCCGGGGTAAACACTTCCCCGGACAGAAAAATTTCCAGTCCCGGCGCCGCCTCGATGGCGAAATGCAGGTTGCCGCCGGGGCCGACGATGACCGCTTCGGTTTCGCCCCGCCGCAGAATCGCTTGCAGATGCGGGCGCCGCACAAAGCGGTCGTTTTCGTTCACCGGCACTGAGGCGGCGTTCAATGCTCCCCGCAGGTCGCCGCGGCGCCGGCGCAGGAAGCTCTCTCGGAAAAACGCGAGCACTTCGTCGAAATCCGCCTGCTCGGCGAAATCGCGACACAGCTTGCGAAACTGCTCCGCGAGCAATTCCGGATCGAAATCACGGCGGGCGAAGCCGGGCGGCAGCGAGCGGCGGAATTCGGGATTGCGCAGCGCCACTTCGGAGACGGCTTCAAGCATCAGATCTGCCCATTTCTTCACCATCAGCCCGGTGGTGACATGCAGCGAAGGAGCATCGCCGCAGCCGGAAGCATCGTGCATCAGGCCACGGGGGATGTAGAGGCAATCGCCGGGCTCGAGCAGGAACTCCCGGTCCATCTCACCCGGGCTGTGGGCGCCGGCCTTGAAAGCTTCGCCGCGGTAGGGATTCTCCACGGGCTTCTCATACAGGCGCCACTGCTTCTGGCCCGCGAGCTGGATGATGAATACGTCGTGATCGTCGTAGTGGGTATTGAAACCCTGGTTTCCCGGCGGTGTGAGGTAGGCATTGGTCTGCACATGGCAACTGAATACCATTTCCAGCGCGCGGCAGAAGCGGGCGAGGCTGGCGTCGCCCTGCTGCAACTGGTTGAGGATAATCGTGGCCCCGCGCTGGTAATGCCGGACCACCGCGCCCCGGTCGATGGCGCCATTGCGAAAGGTGTAGTCCGAGCGCTTGATGGCTGGTTGGCTGCGGGCCATCGACAGCGAGGAAGACGGCAATTCGGAGCTTGCGATGATCTCGTCGATGCGGTCGAGGCTGAGCAGTTCGGCAAAACGAGCGGGATCGGCGCGCCTGCAATGCAAGGCGCGCTGTTCGTAATGGCTTTCCAGAAATTCCCGTTCCGGAACCGGCCCGATCAGCCAGGACAGCGGGTCCGCCATCCCGATTTTTTCCGTCATGCCGGGTTTGGATCCTGCGCCGCAGGCTCCTAGTCTTCCAGGCCCCTGCCGTTGCGACCGCTGTTGTCGACGCCTTCGCCGCCGGATTGGTCGCTGGCGTCCGTACTCTCACCGCCGGACTGATCGCTGGCGTTGGGTTCCTCCTGATCAGGCGGATCACCGGCTTCGTTATCTTCCCCGCCGGACTGATCGCTGGCATCGGGTTCTTCGCCGCCGGACTGGTCATTTGCGTCAGTATCGCCGCCACCGGACTGGTCACTGGCGTCTGTGCTTTCCCCACCCACCTGATCGCTGCTGTCGGCGCCTTCCTGCCGCCCCAGTGCGTGGGAAGACGAGACCACCCCAAGAAAGGAAGTCGCCGACGCCACCGCCGCGGCGCCCGTCACTGCCTCCAGGAAAGACCTCCGCGTGAATTCATCCTGCTTGCCGGTTTTTTCGCTGGCCATATCGTTACCCCATTTGCTCCAAAAATGAATCGGCGAATGATAATAGGGTTGAGTCTCGCATGCAACTGCGAAGTATTCGCATTTGCAATAATATAGCGCCTCTCCGGGCGACCGTGCCCTGAGTCCATGGCGAACAGACTTTCACGGAGATAAAATCGCGCCAGGAGCTTGCGGTGCAGGCTACTGATATTTGGTGGTGTTGAGCAATGGCCGTGAGGAGACCGTCCATGAATCCGTCAGGAAAGCGAGGTTTCGCAATCGCGTTGTCGCTGCTGTTCGCCACGAGCGGAAACGCCACTGCCCAGGGCGACGATTTTGTTTTTTACTCCGAACTGGCCAGTGACTGGTATGAGGCCGGCTCCTACTTCGAATGGCAATCGACGACAGAAAACAACAACGGCGCCATGGTCGACGTGCATTACCAGACCTTCGGCGACCCTTCGGATCCGCAATTGCTGCTCGTGCATGGTTATCCCCGATCCAGCTTCGATTATGAAGAAATGATCGTCCACCTGCAGAACGACTATTCCTACCTGCTCGAAGACGACGCGCGGCTGCTTGATTACTTCCTGCGCGAGATCGTCGAGTTCGACGACTTCGCGATGTTCACCCACGACCGCGGCGTCAGCGTCGGTCTCGCCTTCCTCATCCCGCTCAGGACCAAAGCTGGCTTACCGGCATGGCGTAGAGTCGGTTGCCGGTTCTTTGGATGCGCTCGCCGTCGTGCAGCACGATGCCGCAGGCGAACGTGTCGCCGGCAGCGTCCTGTAGACGTTTGAGTCCTCGAAAATCTTCAGGTTTCACGGTCATCCCGGTTTTCACTTCTATTCCGAGAATCTTGCCACCCCGTTCGATGACGCAGTCGACTTCGATTCCGTCCTTGTCGCGATAGTGCCTGATGGATTCGCCAACTTGCGCTCTGCCCGCCAGTTTCGTCAATTCGGCAAATACGAATCCTTCGAGCAATGCGCCGAATTTGTTTCGATCCCGCTTCAGGATTTCCACATTCACTCCGCTCAGGGCGGAGAGCAACCCGGAATCGAGAAAGTGAAGTTTGGGAGCCTTGATGAGGCGCCTGCGGTCGTTTCGATGCCACGCGCCCAGTTTTCGAATGACGAACATTTGTTCGAGAAGCGTCAACCAGCGGTTTACGGTTTTGGCGTCAACTCCCAACGGTGAGGCCATTGCCGCAAGGTTCAACAATTGTCCGGTGCGCG
>JAJDVS010000064.1 GCA_022825945.1 Pseudomonadales bacterium | reverse complement strand
TGCCGGGAGAGAGCGTGAACGCTACCGCCGTTCGAGCATCCGCGGCAACCATATGAATCCTGGTGTTCCATCCTCCCCGTGATTTGCCGATGGATTGCGGACCGTTTTTTTTAGCGCGCCCGTGCCGTCCGGATGCACCTTTACGCTCGTGCTGTCGAGTCCGAACGCCTCGACCTTGACGCGCACGATGCGATCGTATTGGTTCTCCGTGAGTTCCACTGGAGTGAGTGTGATAGAGTGGCGCGATTGAACGTTGCATGGAGTGGCAATATTGGCACTGTGGAACTTGTTGCTTCGGGCAGCAACCAACCGATTTTCCCTCCATCAGTTCGACCCCGCCAGCAGCTTCGGCATCCGGGCCAGATTGTAGGCCGCCAGCGCCAGCGTGAACTGCCAGTCAACCTTCGCCAGTCCCCGATATCTGCGCAAGGCGGACGGCGAGTTCGAGGCGCGGCTGGTCGCGCTCAGTTGCGGAGAGCCCCCCGCGGGGCGCGCGCAGTGGTCGTTGCGCCTGCTGGCGGACCGGGCGGTGGAGCTGGGCTATATCGAAAGCGTGTCGCACGAGACCGTGCGCCGGGTGTTAAAAAAAACGACCTCAAGCCGTGGCGGCGAGGCGGCGCCCGGCTCCCACCGGGCGGACCGCGACCGCCCGGGACCGGCTTCGCCTCCGGGCGGCGCGAAGGGAAAAATACGAAAGAACGGAAGGGATGGAGAAAATCCGGCGGGGGTTTCTGGGTCAGCGATGCGGGCGGGTTCGGACTGTCAAAGGCAGGCGCCCGCGGATCCGGTATCCGCAGCGCCATGAAAGAATGTAAGATTCGGGTAAAAACCCGGTGACTTCCTGCGGAGGAGGCGAAAAATCATGGGCTGCCGAATCGGCATGGCGACGGATGTTCCCGCCCGGGTGCGGCAACTCAAGAGCCGCGGCGCGGTGCCGGAATGGACGGCCTACCTGATCCTGGAATCGGGATTGACCCACGAGGAAGCGAATGAGCGGGAAAGGGCCCTGCGAACCGACTGCGGATTCCAGTGCGAGGGAGCGGCGGGCGGCGGCTACAAGAGCGGTCCCGCCTGGAGCGTGTACCGGATCGACTGGTAGAGCTTTGCCGGGCGTAATTCCGTGGGTGCCGCCTGTCTTGGCAAAATGGGCGAAGCGTAGCGTTTGACGGCGTCCCGATACCCGTTTATCCTCCGTGTTACTTGCTCCCCCGCCGGACTCGCCGCAAGGCCCCGGCGGGGTTTTTATTTTTCGCCTCCATGCCAGTATGCGTAGCCCCGGGAAACCAGTTCGCGCGGTCTCATTCATAGACGGCCAGAATCTGTACAGGCACGCAAAAACGGCTTTCGGCCATCACCACCCCAATTACGACCCCATCAAGCTCGCCGAGGCCGTTTGCGCATCACTCGGATTCCGCCAGCACATGGTTCGCTTCTATACCGGTTTTCCCAGAAGGGACCTGGATCCTTTCTGGCATGACTATTGGGCGAATCGATTCAGGGTCTTGTCCAGGTCGGGTGTGCGCGTCATCAAACGCAGATTGAGCTACCACATGGAGTCCATCGAATTGCCTGATGGGAACACCGCGAAAGCCACCGTGGTCCGGGAAAAGGGCATTGATGTCCGCCTGTCGCTCGATCTGTTCAAAATGGCGGTGGATGGAGCGTATGACGCGGCTATCGTGTTTAGCCAGGATCAGGACCTTGCCGAAGCCGTTGCCGATATCATGGAGCATTCCGACAGGCTGCAACTGGGAATCAGAGTGTATTCGGCATTTCCCGCCGGGCCGTCGGCGTCATCGAAATGGAAAATTCGCGGGACCATTCCCTTTCCGATGGACCGGTCCTTTTATGACTCCTGCATCGACTCTTCGGACTACCGCCCTTCCCGCTCGGGTTCTTGACGAATCGTCCGATTCGCATCGACATCGATCAGACCGGGACTTCCCGTGCGCATATCGGCCCGGTCCATGGATATTGGGATACCCAGCCGCAATCGGCGCAAGCCAGGGCAAGAAGCCATCCGAAAACCCGCGGGCAGTCAAATGGATGTCGGCGCACCAACACCCATGTCAATCCGCTCGCCCCAGGGTTCCCTGAAATAGTCCGGCGGCGGCTCGTCCCAATTCAGCCAGACCGTGGCAAACCCCGGCTCCTGCCCGGGGTGGCGCGTGCAGCACATGTCGGTGAAGTACAGGCAGAGGCCGGGCTGGATGCCCTGTTCTTCGAGCCATTCGAATCCGGGCCGGAAATCCGTGCCGCCGCGGCCGTGGATTTCGATGCTTTCGGGTAGGTCGAACGCGCTGTATTCAGCCACATCCTGGACCGTGGTATCGACTTGCAGCGCGATGACGCGCTCCGGTCTCAGTTCCGAGGCGAGCGCGCGCAGCTCGGCCCAGAACTCCGCCAGGGTATCCGTCGGCAGCGAGCCGGAGGTGTCGATAATCACGGCCAGGGTGTCCAGTCCCTCGGAGTGGATCGAAGGCAGATACAGCCCACTGTCGATGAACCGTCGGTTGGGCAGGCTCCAGGAATAGTCGCTTTTGGCGGCGTCTACCAGAAACCGGCGCAGCAGGGTGCGCCAGTCCACCAGCCGGGTGTGCGCGCTTTCCACGGTTTCCGCCACGGCGCCGGGCAGGTTGCCCCCGGCCCGCGCCAGGCGCACCAGTCGGCGGCGTCCACGCGGATCTCCAGATGCACGAACCGGGAAGCCACCGGGTCAACAGCGCCGCCTATGATGATCCCAATTGCATCGAACCGCCGGAGCCATCCCTGTTTTGAGGCGTATCGGACTGAATCCAAATCAGCACCCTGACACTTCCACCAAAGATATCCGCAGTGGAACCGGCGACAACAAGTAAGCCGGCGCCTTCCGGCATCAAACCTTCGCCACCCCAAAAACCTGCCGCCACTTAACCCTGACGCGATGCGAACAGCCGAAGACGCAAACAACTGTTTCAGCCTGGGATCGGGGCATGCCGGTCAACTCCAGCCTCCGGGCGGCCGGGATCATCTCCCCAGCTCTCATTGCGGCTCCTTCTACATTACGAAATTACGGAAATGTGAACGAATCGGCCAGCGATGACCGCGCGTCATCCGACCTGGATCGTTTCGACCTGGAAGGTATGGGCGAGAAGCCGGGAAAATGCGTAGAAATCGAGTCAAAAAAACGGACACCCAGGCGGCAGGCCCCAAACAAGCAATGGAGATGGGCCACCCGTAGTCTGAGTGATGGGTGTCCTGCGTCTACCATGCCTCTCCCGAATCCTGTGAATGGCGAATGGAAAGGCCTTCCGTTTCCCGGCGCCCGTGCTTTCGAAGTTGAAGATAGTCGCTTTCAGCCGAAGCGCCTCGTTTTCGGGAAAAATTTTCCCCGTTTCCCAGGCACAGGTTGTTGGATATCTCAGTAAACAGCTATTATAGCCATATTGTCTGCTAGCTGATCGAGACCCGACGATGAAAACCATGTCAGCGCTTGAAGCAAAGAACGCGTTTGGTCAGTTCCTTGACGCCGCGCAGCGCGAGCCGGTCGCGCTCACGAAAAACCGGCGCCTGGTGGCGGCCCTGTTCTCAATGGAAGACGTATCCGCCATGGCCAGGGCTTATCTTTCCGAGCCTTTGCGGCAACAGGTCGTCGCCGGCGAAATCGATGTCACCACTGCCCTTGTCCGTCAGGCGCGCATGAACGAGGGCATCTCGCAATCCCGCGCGGAAGCGGCGGAAGGTAAAACACTCACTGTGGACGACCGATATTTCGAAGGCCTTCGGGCGCATGTGCGTGAGATTTCCCGATAGGGGCCGTCATGGCGGTTGTCAAGACTTCGGAAACCGCGCATCGCGAGTTACTCGACATGCTCGCCTGGATCGCCCAGGACAACCCGAGGAAAGCGCTGGAGTTCATCGATGCGTTGCAGGACGAGATGCGCAAAGTGCTGGAAACGCTTCCGCAATCGGGCAGAGCGTTGGCGGATGGCGCGAGGTATATCGTCGTTTCAGGCAGGGTTGTCGTCTATGAATACCGGGCCGATTCAGATGAGGTGATCGTACTTCACTACCACGCCCCGGGGCGGAACTGGAGATAGATGCCTGGATCTCCGGTGGAATCTGAGTGGGTGTCCCATCATGCTCGGTAAAGGCGCGGTTCGACCTCGTGCCGGACTATCGGCCCGCTTCGCTGCGGGGGCTGCATTTCGATTTGCTGCTCCCCGGCGCAGGTACGAACAAAAAGACGAAGAAAAAGTTGATCGGCATTACCGGGCTTCGCTTAGACCTCGACCAGAGGCCGCGTAACGGCAAAATAGAGGGCTAGCTCCGGCCCGAACGAGGCTGTATTCGGCTAAGGCGGCGGGGCGGCGGCAGGGCTTTCCTGGATGCCGGCGGCGGGGAATTTCGATGCGGCGGACCACCACAGGTCGCCGAGATTGAATGACGCGGCGGTGAAAGGCGGGGGCGCCACTTCGGTTTCGCCGCTTGCGGTTTGCAGCAGCGTCCAATGTCCTTCGCGCAGTTCGAACACTTCGAGCGTTTGCGCTTCCGGGTCCACGAACCACAAATGGGCAACGCCTTCGCGGGCGTAGACGTCGCGTTTCGCGCTCTGGTCGAGACGGCGGGTCGAAGGCGAAAGGATTTCGCAGGCCCAATCGGGCGCGAGCGTGAAATACGCGGTTCGCGGCGGCGCGGGCATGCGCTCCCGCCGCCAGCCCGCCACGTCGGGGACCAGGATGTCTTCTCCCAGATGCAATTCCGGCTCGTACAAAATCAGCCAACCGCCGGCG
>JAJDVS010000002.1 GCA_022825945.1 Pseudomonadales bacterium | reverse complement strand
AAGAGATGGGCGGCGGCGATTTTGCCTATGCCGGCGATTCCCGCGCCGATCTTCCCATCTGGTCCGGGGCGAAGCAGATCGTCATGGTGAACTGCGCCCCCGCCGTCAGCCGCCGATTTGCAAGCCGTGAAAGCGATGTATTGAACTTCGGTTCCGCCGGCGCTGTCTTCCGGCCGCTGTTGCGCGCTGTGCGGCCCCATCAATGGCTCAAGAACACACTACTGTTCGTCCCGCTGATCCTGTCTCACCAGTTAACGCAGCCGGAATTGCTGTTCGCCTCCGCCATCGGCTTCATCGCCTTCTGCCTGTGTACATCGAGTGTCTATCTGCTCAACGACATGCTCGACCTCGACAGCGACCGTGCGCACCGGACCAAGCGGAAACGCCCTTTCGCGGCCGGCTCCACGAGGACCCGGTGCTGTTCGCCGTCGAGGACCGCTTCAGTCAATCGATCATGCTGGCCACGGGAGTCCTGATCTGGCTTGCCGCCTGACTCCAGCAATTCTCAATTGGGCGTCTCACCCCCCATGTCATTCTGCGCGGAGCGAAGCGTAGTCGCAGAATCTCTTTGGAGAACCTGAGAGTTTGTTCATGCCATCCATGGCGCGGCTTTTGCGGCTCCGCTTAACCCCAGTCTCGACTTCCTGTCGAGCCGTTCGGGCCTTAAAAAGCGTTGCTTTTTATGGGCTGCGCCCACCGGTCCTCACCCAGGGAGGTTCGATCAGTAGTTCGGGGTCGGCGTCGGGCTTGGGGACGAATTTTTGCGAGCGGCCGTACTGGTTGTCGCCGCCGATCAGGTTGCCGTCCGAATCTACCGTGAAGGTGTGCACTTCGAGATAGCCGTCGGGCAGGTCCGGCGGCACCAGCCAGGTGTACTTGTAGTTGCCTTCGAAATCGAAGTTGATGAAGCGTAGCGGGCCGAGATCGGTAATCCAGAAGTCGTTTTCGTTGACGATGATGTCGAGCGGCAGGGTGAGGCCGGGAAACTCTCGCTCGAATTCGACCACGGCGGGGTCATCGGTGGTGCGAAACAGATTGACCCTTCCCCCGGAACGGTCGAGTGCGAAAATGCGGCCTTCCGGCCCGACGGCCACCGCGTGGAGCGTATTGAACTGGCCGTCGCCGTCGCCGAAACCGCCGAATTCACCCAGATAATTCATGTCGTTGTCGAAGATCATCACCCGATGATTGTCGAGGCCATCGGCAACGAGTATGCGTCCATCCGGCAGGAAGGCCACATCCTGGGGTCGGCCGAAATGGCTTTCGTCATCGCCTGAAACGCCCTTTTCGCCATAAGTGGCCAGCACTTCGCTGCCGTCGTTGGCGATCACGTAGATCTGGTGGAAAGTTTCGTTGATCAGCCAGATGCGGCTTTCCGGGTCGTAAGGGCTGATGCGGATGCGATGCGGGCCTGGACCGTCCGAACCTTCGCAGAGATAATCGAGATGATCCCAGATTTCGACCACCTCGCCGTCGCCGTTGACGATATAGAGGCAGTTCTGCCAGTGGCGGCGGTTGACCTCGCGCAGCACATTGATGCCGAGAGAGCCGGCGAAGCCGGGGAAATCCTCCGGGACCGGATATGGCAGAATGGTTTCGCCGCGCTGGGCGATGATGATGCGATCCGGCGATTCGGCCCATACCCCGGAATTGCCGCCAAAGGCGAAGCCCGGCTCCTGAAAAGGCTTGTGCCAGCCGCTGATCACCTCATAGGGGCTGTCGCCGATGGGCCCCCGGGCATTGCCCTGCTGGGCCAGCGCCGGCGCGGCGAGCGCCAGGGCGCACAGAATTATGTAGAGCCTGGTTACCAACGAAGACGTCAACTGCCGCATTGCGCATTCCTCTTTGTTTGGGCCCGGCAAACCTGCGCGGGCCGGGAAGCGGGAGCACAATCATGCCAATGTTTGCGGCTCGTAACAACGGCAGCGGCGTGTTTTTGTATGCAACTGTTTTTCACGGACTTCTCTCTATTTTAGAGCTTTTCATGCTTTAATATCGTTTTTCACGCCCGGCTGGGAAGCTGCGGATTAAATGCAGATTTTCATGAAAATGAGTGCTATGGAACATTTTTCACAGAAAGTGAACGTTTTTCGACAATTTCCTCCACTGAAAGAGGATTTCACGCTCGCCGGATACGGCGCATTGATCGAGTCACACTCACTGTCCGTGCCCGCACCCGACCAGCTTTGCGTCATAGGCTCCAAACACAGGAGGTACGACCACGATGGCTGGCGCGTTTTCACACCACGTCACGAGCCTGAGGATTCCCTCGGGGGCCACCTGACGTTCGCCCTCAAGCACGAGGGAGTGGACTTGACGGTTCTCAAAGCACTGTTCGATCAAATCGACCCCTGGGAGATAGTCGGCATTGTTGAATCACAGCCCACCGGCGCTTATAGCCGGCGCATCTGGTTCCTGTTCGAGTGGCTTACCGATCAAAGACTTGATCTCGAAGATGCCAGGCAGTTGGGCTACGTCCCGCTGGTGAATGAAGAATTGCAGTATGGGGCGACTCCTCGCAATTCCAGGCGACACCGAATTCAGAATAATCTACCGGGGACACGCGCATTCTGCCCGATGATCAGGCGGACCGAGACTCTTGATCGACTAATCTCCAAGCGGCTTTCCCAAACCGCGGAAGAGTTGATCGGAAAAACCCATGTCGACCTGATAAGCCGCGCGGCGGCGTTTCTCCTGGTGGAAGATACGAAAGCCACCTATGCTATTGAAGGAGAATATCCGGCGCGGAATCGCATTGAACGATGGGGCAAGATTGTCGGCCAAGCCGGACAACGTGAACTCAGCATAAGCGAACTCGAACATCTTCAGACGATAGTAATTTCCAATATGCGCTTCATCACTCCCGGATGCCGTGTTGAAGGTGGTTTCATTGGAAACCATGACCGGTCGACGGGCATGCCTTTGCCGGTTCACATCTCGGCGAAACCCGAAGACTTGCAAAGCCTTCTCGGAGGCTTGCTGGATACATACAAGCTATTGGCGGATAGCGACTTCGACATCGTGCTCTCGGCGGCGATTATTGCATTCGGATTTGTTTTCATCCATCCATTCGAAGACGGAAACGGCCGAATACACCGCTATCTGCTCCATCATGTTCTCGGTGAACAGGGCTTCGTTCCCGAAAATCTGGTATTTCCAATTTCAGCGGCGATTCTCTATAGCATCCGGGATTATGCAAGAGTACTTGAGCATTACTCAAAACCCAGGCTTGATCTGATCGATTGGCGCCGGACACCGCAGGGCAACGTTGAGGTGCTGAACAACACGGTCGATTTATATCGATACTTCGATTGCACTAAACAAGCGGAATTCCTTTTCAAATGCGTTGAGGAAACTGTCACCAAGATCTTGCCGGAAGAGATTGACTACCTGCAACGGCACGACCGCCTGAACGAATATCTCAAGAACGACGTTGAAATGCCGGACAGACTTGCGGACCTGCTTATCAGGTTCTTGCGCCAAAATGACGGCAAATTATCGAACCGCGCCCGCAAAAAGGAGTTCTCCGCGCTGACCGATGAGGAAGTGCGAGAGATCGAACACATGTACGACAAGTTTTTTCTGCGCGACGAACATGGCAGTTGACAACGTCAGCCTCAAGGTGCGCCTTTCACGTACTTGTCATACCAGGCCAGGTAACGTTCCAGCCGGTCCAACTGGAACGCCGGTTTGCGGATGCCGTGGTGCTCGTTGGGGTAGACCACGAGCTGCGTCTCGACGCCCAGCCGCCGCAGCGCCTGATAGAGCTGCTCGGAATTCTGGATCGGCACGTTCCAGTCGTGGTCGCCGCCCATGATCAACGTGGGCGTGACGACATTGGCGACAAAGTTGAACGGCGACATGCGCTCCCAGGCCTCGGCGTTCTCCCAGGGCAATCCCATTTCCCCCTCCCATTCCAGTTGATAATGGTCGTGGCCGTAGTTTGCCCGGTACAGCGCCATGCTCGCGCCGGTGATCGCACCCTTGAAGCGATCCGTCTTGGTGATGACGTAATTGGTCAGAATGCCGCCGTAGGACCAGCCGCCGACGCCGAGCCGGTCCGGGTCGGCATAGCCTTGCTCGATGGCGTAGTCCACGCCGGCCATCACATCCTCGAAATCGCGCACGCCCCAGTCGGCCCAGATTGCATGGGAAAAATCCTGTCCG
>JAJDVS010000096.1 GCA_022825945.1 Pseudomonadales bacterium | reverse complement strand
GCCGCCGGTCGAGATGGAAGCTATGCCCTGTTCGACCACGAGATCGTCCATCAGGGCGGATGGGATATGGTGCAGGGGAGGGGCCATCCAGTTGGGGCCGCCGCCGTGAATCAGCATGCCGTCGATACGCACGTTGATGCGCGGGCCGAACATGCCGCGATATTGAATCTGCCCGGTCAGGGGACCGTTGTGGTTGGCGCCGCCGCCGGGGACGCGGCTGATCAGCAAGGCGGAATCCGCGCCGGAACTGGTGCGCCGGGCGTTGAACTGGGTTTCGAGAAACTCCTGCCGCCCGACGACGCGAATCTCGGTCACGTCCTCTTCGCTTTCGTCCTGGGCGAGAAGCGGTGCGCCGCACGCCAACAGCAGCAATGGCGCCAGGGCAGCGCCAAGCAAGCCCTTGTTTCCAGATTCCCATGTACCAGACACCACACTCTCCCGGTCGTTTCCTGACGGTCCGGGAATTATAGTGACGCCACCCTTCGCATCCGATGTGGCATATTGTCACACTGCACTGGCTGCGCTGCATTGGCCTTGTCGCATCCGAAGACTTGCACTATGCTTGCCTGCTCACGAAACAGGAGGGCGAAGGGAGCCATGGAACCAGCAGGAAAAACGGCTTTTATCACGGGCGCCGCATCAGGCCTCGGCCTTGCGGTGGCGAGAAACTTCCTTGCGGCCGGCGCCAATGCCATGTTGTTCGACCGCAATGGCGAAATGCTCGAGCAGGCCGGAGCGGAACTCGGCGAGAGGGCCATCTGGCATGCGGGCGACGTTACCGACGAAGATTCGGTGGCCGCCGCCATCGCTGCGGCCCGCGAGCGTTTCGGCGCCATTCACATCAATGTCAATTCCGCCGGCATCGGCGGCGCCTCCCGCACCGTGGGTCGCGACGGCCCCATGCCGCTGACGCGTTTCGAGACTATCGTCCGGGTCAATCTGATCGGCACCTTCAATGTGCTGCGTCTGTGCGCCGCGGAGATGAATCGCAACGGTCCCGACACCGCAGAGGGCGAACGCGGCGTGATTGTCAATGTGGCCTCGGTGGCCGCCTTCGATGGGCAGACGGGACAGGCGGGCTATGCCGCTTCCAAGGGAGGCATCGTTTCCATGACCCTGCCCATCGCCCGGGACCTTGCCCGGCAGGGCATCCGGGTGATGACCGTGGCCCCCGGCGTGTTTGAGACGCCGCTGCTCGCAGGCGCCCCGGACGAACTCAAACAGGCGCTGGTTTCCATTACCCAGTTTCCCAAGCGGCTTGGTCGGCCCGATGAATTCGCCGCCGAAGTCGCCCATATCGTCCGTTGTTCCTATCTGAACGGCGAAACCATTCGGCTGGACGCCGGCATCCGCATGCCGGCACTGTAAATCCGCAATACTGCAATCCGTCCGCGCCAGTTGCGGATGACTCCGGAGGAAAAATGGCTCAAGCTTACATTGTCGGCGGCGTGCGAACCGCCACGGGACGCAAGAGAGGCCGGCTCAGCCAGGTGCATCCCATCGACCTCGGCGCCATGGTCGTCGATGAACTGATTGAACGCACCGGCGCGCCGGCCGAGCGCGTGGATGATCTGATATTCGGCGTGGTTTCCCAGATTGGCGCCCAGGCGGGCAATCTCGGGCGCAATGTCACCATGTCCTCGCGGCTGCCGCTGGAAGTTCCCGGAGTCACCGTGGACAGGCAGTGCGGTTCTTCCCTGCAGGCGATGCAGTTCGCGGCCCAGGCGGTGATGTCGGAAACCCAGGATGTGGTCATCGCCGGCGGCGTGGAAGCCATGAGCACCGTGGAAATCGGCTCCAACATCCGTGATGGCCTCACCCATGGTCGCGGCGTGCCCAAGGGCGACAGGCTCGAAGCGCGCTATCCGGGCGTTCGCTTTTCCCAGTTCGACGGCGCCGAATTGCTCGCGGAAAAATACGGCATCAGCCGGGAGCAACTCGACGAGTTCGGCCTCCGCAGCCATCAATGCGCCACCCATGCCACCCGGGAAGGCTATTTCGAGCGGGAAGTCCTGCCAGTGCCCATCACCCGGGAAGATGGCGCGCCAGATACCCACAGCATCGATGAGGGCATCCGCATGAACGCGTCCATCGAAGCCATGCGGGGCCTGAATCCCCTGCGCGAGGGAGGCGTGATTACCGCCGGCACCGCCAGCCAGATCAGCGATGGCGCCGCGGCGGTAATGATCGCCAATGAAAACGCCGCCAGGGAACTCGGCCTGCCGGTGCGGGCGCGGGTCCATTCCATGGCCGTGGTGGGTTCCGACCCGGTGATCATGCTTGAAGGGCCGATCCCGGCCACGGAGAAGGTGCTGGAGAAGTCGGGTCTTTCCCTGGACGACATCGACCTGTATGAAGTCAACGAGGCTTTCGGTTCGGTGCCGCTTGCCTGGGCCAAGGCCCTGGGTGCCGATATAGACCGGCTGAACGTCAATGGCGGCGCCCAGGCTCTCGGCCATCCGCTCGGTGCCACCGGCGCCAAACTCATGGTCACCCTGGTGCACGAACTCGAACGCAGGAGCGGCCGCTACGGGCTCATCGCCATCTGCGAAGGCGGCGGCACCGCCAATGCCATGATTATCGAACGCATCGATCAGATGGCTGCCTGAGCACCGCTGGCTCGCACTGGAAAATGAATCATGCTGACTGAAAGACAGGAATCTCCGTGGATGGACGAGGAATTGCGCATTCTGCGCGAGGCGGTTTCGCGCTTCCTCGAAAAGGAATTCGTTCCCCACATGGCGGACTGGGAAAAACAGGGCCGTATCGACCGCGACGCCTGGCGCAAGGCCGGCGAGGCAGGCCTGCTTTGCGCTTCGATTCCTGCGGAGCACGGCGGCGGCGGCGGCAATTTCAAGCATGAGGCAGTGCTGCTCGAAGAAATCTCCCGGGCCGGCATCAGCGGCTGGGGCAACAGCGTGCATTCCGGCATCGTCGCCCATTACATCCATGCCTATGGCTCCGAAGAACAAAAACGGCGCTGGCTGCCGAAAATGGCCCGGGGCGAACTCGTCGCCGCCATCGCCATGACCGAACCCGGCACCGGCTCGGACCTGCAAGCCGTGGCCACCACCGCAATCGCCGACGGCGACGATTATCTGATCAATGGCCAGAAGACCTTTCTCTCCAATGGCATGAACGCCGAATTGATCTGCGTTGTGGCCAAGACCGATCCTTCCGAGGCCGCCAGCGGGGTTTCCCTGATCATGGTGGAAACCGAAGGCGTGGAAGGCGGAGGCGGCTTCAGCCGCGGTCGCAACCTGGAAAAACTCGGCCAGAAGGCGGCGGACACCGCGGAAGTATTCTTTGCCGATGTGCGCGTGCCGCAGGCCAACCTGCTTGGCGAAGTCGAAGGCAAGGGCTTTGCGCAACTGATGCAGCAACTGCCCCAGGAGCGGCTGATTATCGCCGTGGGCGCGGTGGCGACTATCGAGAAAATCCTGCAGCTGACCTCGGACTATGTGAAGGAGCGTAAGGCATTCGGCAAGCGGATTCTCGATTTCCAAAATACCCAGTTCCGCCTCGCCGAACGCTACACCGAAGCGCGCATCGCCCGGGTTTTTGTCGATGACTGCGTGCAGCAACTGGTCAGTGGTAAACTCGATGTGGCCACCGCTGCCATGGCCAAGTGGTGGACTACTCAGAAGCAATGCGAAATCGTTGACGAATGTTTGCAGTTCTTCGGTGGCTATGGCTACATGATGGAGTACCCCATCGCCAGGATGTACGCCGATAGCCGCATCCAGAAAATCTATGGCGGCAGCAACGAAATCATGAAAATGCTGATCGCCCGGGAAATCTGACGGGCTCCCGGCCTCGCCGGAGCGAAAACAGAAACCGGAGGAAAACCGTGTCAAGGGCGCTGATCGCGACAATCGCCACAATTCTGGCCACCTGCCTCCAGGCGGCGGAAAGCGATTACATCGTCCCGCCCACCGATCCGGGCGCGCAATGGCCTCACCCCCGCAAATCGGGCAATTGATAGCCTTCGTCGGCGAGCCGGGCGCGGATGACCTTCTTGTCGATCTTGCCGGTGGTGGTCAGCGGAATGTTGTCGGTGACCATGACTTCATCAGGCAATTGCCATTTGGCGAAAGCCTTGCCGCAATGATCGATCACCGCAGCCGGGTCGAGTTCCCTGCCTTCGGCCATGATGACCAGGGCCACGGGCCGCTCGTCCCATTTCGGATGCGGTTGAGCCACCACCGCGGCCTGGGCGATTTCCGGCATGGCGACGATGTGATTTTCCAGATCCACCGAGGAAATCCATTCGCCGCCGGACTTGATCAGATCCTTGGAGCGGTCCGCGATCAGCAGGTACTGGTCGGGGTCGATCTTGGCGACGTCGCCGGTGACGAGCCAGCCGTCGTGAAACTTGTCGGGCTGGGGATCGTTGTAATACTCCGCGACGATCCACGGGCCGCGGATGCAAAGTTCGCCCACAGCCTCGCCGTCGTGGGGCAGGGCGTTCCATTCCTCGTCGAAGATTTCCATTTCCAGGCCCGGCATCAGCAGTCCGGCCTTGGCGATATTCTCGAATTGCGCGTCCTCGCCCAGGCCGCGTTGGGTGTACTTGGACACCTTGCGTGACAGCGTGCCCAGGGGATTGGTTTCGGTCATGCCCCAGCCCTGGATCATCTCGATGTTGTAGTTGTCCCAATACCAGCGAATCAGCGAGGGCGGCGGCGCGGAGCCGCCGCAGGTCAGCCGGCCGACGCTGGAGATGTCGTACTTGCCGGGGTTGGCTTCCAGCGTCGCTTTCACGCCTTGCCAGATCGTCGGCACGCCGGCGGAAATGGTCACTTCTTCATCCTGCATCAGGCGCAGGAACGCGTCGGGAATCATGAACCGGTGCGGCATGACCTGCTTGGCGCCCAGCATGGAAGCGCAGAAGGGCAGCCCCCAGCCCATGGCGTGAAACATGGGCACAATGCCGAGGGAGGAATCGAGCGCGGAAAATCCGATGGAGTCGGTCAGGCATTCGGTCAAGGTATGCAGGTAAGTGGAGCGGTTGGTATACATCACGCCTTTCGGCTTGCCTGTCGTGCCCGAGGTGTAGCACAGGCCCATGGGGGAGGTTTCGGGGATATCGGGCCAGACATAGCCGCTGGACTGGCCGGCGATGAAATCCTCGTAATCGACCTGGTTCGGAAAGCTGCTCTCGCCGCCTTCGCCGTGGCGGCAGATTACCAGCAGTTCCAGGCAGGGCAGCTTGTCCCGGAGCGGCTCAAGCAAGGGCAGCAGGTCCTCGTCGGCGAAGATCACGCGGTCATGGGCGTGGTTGACGATGTATTCGAGATCGACCGGAGAAAGCCGGATGTTCAGCGTGTGCAGCACCGCGCCCATGGAAGGCAAGGCCTGGTACAACTCCAGATGGCGATGATTGTTCCACATGAAGCTGCCGACCCGGTCGCCGACCCCGATGCCTGCTCCCTTCAGCGCATGGGCAAGCTGGTTGGCCCGGTCCCAGGTCTGCTTGAGCGATTGCCGGTGAGTCCCATCGGCTTGCATCGTCACGACTTCGACTTCCGGGTCGAGATGGGCACCCCGGCCGAGAATGCGGGACATGAGTAGCGGGGTGGTTTGCATTGTCATCGGAATCAACCTCAAGCGTGCCTTGCCAGAACTGCGCAGGCAGCATATCTAATTAGCAGGAGTCGTTCAATGCAAGCCGGGCCAGCGCAAAAGCACGTTTGCAAGGCGATTCCCGCGCATTTAAGCTTGCCGCATTTTTACTTTCCGGAGCAGTGCAATGATCAGCGCCGAAGAACACCCGAAAAAGAAAATCACCGTCATGGGCAAGACCATGGCTTATGTGGAGATGGGCGAAGGCGATCCCATCGTGTTCCAGCACGGCAATCCGACTTCCTCCTATCTCTGGCGCAACATCATGCCGCATCTTGCGGGGCAGGGCCGCTGCATCGCTCTCGACCTGATCGGCATGGGCGACTCGGACAAGCTCGACGATTCCGGCCCGGACCGCTATACGCTGCTGGAGCACCGCGAGTATTTCGATGCGGCTCTGCGGCAATTGGGCGTCGAGAACAACGTCACTTTCGTCATACATGACTGGGGTTCGGCCCTCGGCTTCGACTGGGCCCGCCGCCATCCCGGCAGCGTCAGGGGCATCGCTTACATGGAAGCCATCGTCCGGCCGGTGGCGACCTGGGGCAACTGGCCCGAAGCCGCCCGCCGCGTGTTCCAGGGTTTCCGCTCGCCCGCGGGCGAGGATATGGTGCTGGAGAAAAACGTGTTCGTCGAACGCGTGCTGCCCGGTTCCTGTCTGCGCAAGCTGAGCGAAGAGGAAATGGAAGTCTATCGCCGTCCCTTCGTCAATGCCGGCGAGGATCGCCGCCCGACCCTTACCTGGCCCCGGCAAATCCCCATCGCCGGCGAGCCCGCAGACGTCGTTCAGATCGTGCAGGACTACGCCGATTATTTCAGCAAGGCCGATGTGCCCAAGCTGTTCATCAACGCCGAACCCGGCGCCATCCTGATCGGCCCCCAGCGCGAGTTCTGCCGCTCGTGGCCCGCCCAGCAGGAAGTCACCGTCCCCGGCAACCATTTCCTGCAGGAAGACTCCCCCGACGAAATCGGCCAGGCCATATCCGGCTGGCTGCGGGAAATTTCCGCGTAACGCATTGTCACAATTGGACGGCATATGGCCTTTCGGATTTATTGAAGGTTGTTCGCGGACTTCGTACAATCGTTCGTTGAACCTGCGGACTGTGCTGTGGGCCGCAACAATAAAGAGGGTTTTCGAGTGATCAAGTCGCGTATGTTTCGATGGCTTTCCGTGCTTCTGCTGCCACTGGCGGCCGGCGCGGCGGCGCAGGACCGGGTCGGCGATTTCTCGCTGCTCGACCAGACGGGTTATCACCATGGCATGAGCTGGTACGGCGACCACGAACTGATTGCCTTTCTGGTGCAGGCGAACGATAGCGAGGCCGCCGATGCCGCGCTGGCGGAGTATCTCGAACTGCATCGGCGCTACGATGGGCAGCGGGTCGAATTCATGATGATCAACCCCATGGGCCGGCTCAACCGTGAAGCGGTGCAAGCCTGGCTCGACCAGCGCGATGTGGCGCTTCCCGTGCTGATGGACGACTCGCAAGTCGTCTCCGAGGCCATGGGCATCGAGCGCACCGGTGAAGTGCTGCTGTACGATCCGAATTCCTTTCAGGTCGAATACCGCGGTTCGGCCGCGGGCGCAGGCGCCGCCATCGACGAATTGCTTGCCGGCGGGGAAGTCGGCAAGCCGCTGATCGCCACTAGCGGGTCTGAAGTCAGCTATCCCGATTCGGGTATTCCCTCCTATACCGCGGACATTGCGCCGGTCATCGCCGAAAACTGCGCAACCTGCCACCGGGCCGGCGGCGTGGCGCCCTTTGCCATGGACAGCCACACCATGGTGCGCGGCTGGTCGCCGATGATTCGCGAAGTGCTGATGACGCGCCGCATGCCTCCGGGCCAGATCGACGGCCATATCGGCGAGTTCATCAACGACCGCCTGATCGACCGCGAAGACTTGCGCAACATGATTGCCTGGGTCGAAGCCGGCGCGCCCATCGACGGCGACAGCGACCCGCTGGCGGAACTGACCTGGCCCGAGTCCAAATGGGCCTTCGGCGAGCCGGATCTGGTGCTGGACATTCCGGCTACCACGGTTC